>JAEWPB010000035.1 GCA_023399465.1 Pseudomonadota bacterium | reverse complement strand
CTACTATACGGTGCTGATGGCCGAGGAGAGCGGCATGGAGATCAAGTACGTCGTCAATGCCGACGAAATCGTCTTCACTGCCGAAATGGCGGGCAAGGACTGAAAAAAGCGCCGTCATTTTAGCGTTGTATACGGAACGGTAACGAATCCTTAGGTCGGGTGGGTGTAATGTCCACCTGATTATGGCAGCACCGCTGATCCACGCCTGGATCAAAGGAAGGATTTCTATGCAACGATTGATGATCGCTGATGGCGCGGACGTGGTTCGCAAGGTCGGGAAGAGGATCCTGTCGGAGCTGGATTTCCTGGTGTCCGAGGCCTCCAATGCCCATGAAGCACTGCTGCAGTGCCATGCCGAGCTGCCCGACATCCTGATCGTCGATGCCGGCCTGGAAGGCGCGCTGGGCCTCATCGCCCATATCCGCACGCTGCCCGAAGGCAACAATATCCGCATCTACTATTGCGTCATCGAGGCCGACCTCAAGTCGATGATGCTCGGCAAGCGGGCAGGGGCCGACGATTTCCTGATGAAGCCGTTCGACCGCAAGATCCTGACCGCCAAGTTCGGCAACAGCGCGATCGCCGCCTGATCGCATCTTCAGAGCACTACGAATTTCGAGCCGCTGCCGGTTGACCGGGAGCGGCTTTCTGCTGTGCCTCGGCACCTCTGGGACTGAGCTCGTTCCGGTGACGGGGAAGAATGCACACGAAAAATCCCGCCAGGGCGGCCCGGGCGGGATTGGGGGAATTAATGCGGATCGGCAGGAACGATCAGGCGATTTCCATGTACTCGCCACCATCCGGCTCGCGCAGGACGTAGCCCCGGCCCCAGACGGTTTCGATGTAGTTCGCGCCGCCGGCGGCGTTCGCCAGCTTCTTGCGCAGCTTGCAGATGAAGACGTCGATGATCTTCAGTTCCGGTTCGTCCATGCCGCCATAGAGGTGGTTCAGGAACATTTCCTTGGTCAGCGTCGTGCCCTTGCGCAGCGACAGCAGTTCCAGCATCTGGTATTCCTTGCCGGTCAGATGCACGCGCTGGCCGCCGACTTCGACGGTCTTGGCGTCGAGATTGACGATCAGTTCGCCGGTGATGATGATCGACTGCGCATGGCCCTTCGAACGACGGACGATGGCGTGGATACGGGCAACAAGCTCGTCCTTGTGGAACGGCTTGGTCATGTAGTCGTCGGCGCCGAAGCCGAGACCGCGAACCTTGTCCTCGATGCCGGCCATGCCGGAGAGGATCAGGATCGGCGTCTTCACCTTGGACAGGCGAAGGGTCCGCAGCACTTCGTAGCCGGACATGTCAGGAAGGTTCAGGTCGAGCAGAATGATGTCGTAGTCATAAAGCTTGCCCAAATCGACGCCTTCTTCACCGAGGTCGGTGGTGTAGACGTTGAAGCTCTCCGATTTGAGCATCAATTCGATGCTCTGCGCCGTCGCGCTGTCATCTTCGATGAGTAGAACCCGCATAATTATCCCCTTTTCCGCCGCCGAAAGGTTGTCCTGGTCCCCTACGCGATACGGATCCAGTTGTTGCTGATTTGGAAGCTGCCACCATTTGGTTAACAAATTCTTATTCCCTCTGGCAAGGTGTATCGAATTTATTAAATGTTTTTGGCACTCCGCTGATTTTTCACAGGAATCGAGAACCGTAGCTCTCAACTTTCACATTAAGAAACTGAGGTAAGCGATTCATTCGACTCACCATTGCGGCAACCCCGTTTTTAGGCCCCGCCATTTACCGACCCTTAAAAGATCGACCCTATGATTAACGATGCCCGTAAATGAAAGGTTACCAGCGGTAGGTTTTTGTTAACGTCGCCGGAAATTTTTTCGCTTTCGATGGAATCACGGAAGCGGTGCGGGCAAATTCGAGTGTGGCCGGGGTCTCGTATCACGGGAGTATTGCGTATGAAGTCGCGTGACAGCCGAACGCGCCTGAAGGAATTTCAGGTGAATGAAAAGCGTCGTCAGCTGCAGCAGTTGCAGATGATGATGTCTGAATTTGACCGCATGGCGAAGGATCTGGAGAACCAGATCATCGTTGAAGAGAAGAAGACCGGTATTACCGATCCGAATCACTTCGCCTATCCGACCTTCGCGAAGGCGGCTCGCCAGCGGGCTGACAATCTTCACGTCTCGATCCGGGAGTTGAAGATGCAGCAGGAAGCCGCCGAACTTGCACTCGAGGAAGCACAGGCGGATTTCGCCAAGGCTTCCGCGTTGGAAGAGCGGGACGGAGCCGTGCGGTTGCGGGCATAAGGCCGGTACCGCCGTCGCCTAACCGGCGCGGTCGGTGCAGCAATTGGCAAAAGCCGTCTGTGACGGACCCTGGCGGTCCACCACAGACGGCTTTTCGCATTTGGCGTGGGCGCCAGTCCTTCCGGAAGTCATGGCTTGACGACGTCGTTCCATTCCGGATGGCGGAGAGCCTGGGCCTTGAAGAAGGGGCAGAGGGGAAAGATCTTCCACCCGTGGGCGCGCGCTTCGTTGACCGCATGTAGCGCGAGTGCCTGGCCGACGCCCTTGCCGCGCAGCGCGTCCGGTACTCCGGTGTGATCGATGATGATAAGCGTCGGCGACGTGCGCGAATAGGTCATTTCCGCCTCGTGCCCTTCGACGCTGGCCACGTAGCGGCCTCCCGATGCGGTTTTCTCGTTGCGGATATCCATGCCGTTTCCCCTTCCTGCTCGTGAATCCCGAGCGCTGGAATTCGGACGTCGATCAGGCCTCAGCCTATTGCGGATGGCAGGGATCTGGCAATCGCTTCGATGGCGAGCGGCCGCAAGGGTGCGGGAGGCGATGGGTGCGCCGCAGCCTGTGGTCCAGATGGCGGCGGCGAATATTCGTGGATTTCGGCCCGGCAGGGCCGTGCCGGAAAGCGAAACCGGTCCGTGCTGTCGTCGCCCGAACCGGTTCGGTATTCCTGGAGGCAGTCGCCTGGCGTCAGTGCCTGTACTGCTGGATTCGCGTCGTCCGCAGGCCGGCAAGGCCATGGTCGTTGATGGAGGTCTGCCAGGAAAGGAATTCTTCCACGGTCAGCGTATAGCGTTCGCAGGCTTCTTCCAAGCTCAACAGGCCACCGCGCACGGCCGCTACAACTTCCGCTTTCCTGCGGATCACCCAGCGGCGCGTATTGGCCGGCGGCAGATCGGCGATGGTCAACGGGCTGCCATCGGGGCCGATGACATATTTTACTCGGGAACGGATCATTTCGGTCATTGGACTCTCTACACAACTCAAGACCACACCAACCGACCCTAGCGCGACAGATTTAAAAATTGACTAAGCCCCTTGTAACAATTTGCTAAGAGTTTGAATGGGTTCTGCGGGAAACCCGAGAGAACGCTTCCGCCTGGCACTTGAAATTCCGCAAATTGTGGCGGCTTTCTTCGCAAAAACGCCGCAGTTGCGCTCTGTCGGACGCGAGGAAACGGGCCCGTGCCATGGGGCGATGACGTGGCTGTCGCTGCCTTATTTATCGGAGCCGGGCGTCGCCTCGGCCATCTCCTGCTCGCCTCATCGCCGTGCGATCAGGGCTGATCAAGCGGGCGATTAGTCGCTTGTTAACCATGATGCCCGGTTTCCGTTCCATTCCGGGACGGTTCATGGGAATTTGTTGGGGACAGGTCTTCATTTCGTCCGATTTTCGGATTGTTTGCGGAATGAGTGGCCATCTGGTCCGATGTCGCAGGCATTGGAAGAGATGCCCCGAAAGTGCGTTTTTTTGATCGCACTTGTTGGTAAAGTTATGAAAACGGGCGTGTTTTTGTGGTCCGCCACGCGCGCCCGCTTTTCTTTACTAAACGAATGTGTAAGGGAGGTGTCCAGGAATCCGACGCGCTTCTACCCAGAGTGGGGAGGTGGATTCGCGGGCCGTTCGGCGGCAATCGGTGGAATGGCGACTTTATCGGTATTGGCCGGTGCCGCGCCTTGAGTAGCGGTGCGACCGGAGGGAATTGGGTGACAATGATCGAAATGAAGCACGTCGATGCGGCCACCAGGAAGTGGGGGCGTCCCATTTTGCGGGCCATGGCCGGTGTTGCACTGCTGGCGCTTGCCGGATGTAACGCATTCCCGAATGACGGGCCGATGGCTTCCGACGTGCTGAGTGCCGGTTCCGGCGGGGCGTCCGCGCCTGTCGCGCCCGCACCGAAGGTCGTCTTCGACGTCGTCAATCTCGACCAGCGCGTCGCCAACAACGTCACCGCTCTCGGTCAGCCGAGCTTTGCCCGCACCTTCGGTTTCGGCGGCGGCGTCGGCACGCCTGTTATCGGCGTTGGCGACAAGCTCGACGTCACGATTTTCGAAGCCGGTCCTGATGGTCTGTTCTCGACCTCGGACAGCAAGGCCACCAACATCCCGGTCGTTGTCCAGCCGGATGGCACCGGTCAGATCCCCTATGTCGGCCAGGTGAAGTTTGCCGGGATGACGATCGATCAGGCGCGCTCGTCGATCGTTTCGGCGCTCAAGGCAAAGGCGGTCGAGCCTGACGTCACCGTGTCGTTGTCCGGAAATGCCTCGCGTACCGTTTCGGTGTCCGGCGACGTCCGCCAGTCGGCGGTCGTGCCGCTCGGCCTCGCGCCGATGCATATCACCGAGATCCTGGCGACTGCCGGCGGTTCGTCCAAGGCGCCTTACGATTCCTACGTCACGCTGACGCGTGGCAACAAGGTCAGCCGCGTGCTGCTGCAAAGCCTGATCGAAAATCCCAAGGACGATATCTATGTGCGTCCCGGTGACCAGATCTTCGTCACCTACGAGCCGCAGACCTTCACGGCGCTCGGTTCGACCAAGAAGGCGGGCAAGCTCGAGTTCAACGCCAGCAAGCTGAGCCTGGTCGAGGCGGCGGCGCTGGCGGGCGGCGGCGATGCGACGCTTGCCGATTCCAAGGGCTACTTCATCTTCCGTTACGAGTACGAAAACGTCTATCGCCAGGTCGTCGGCGAACAGCGCTTCCGCGAACTGCTGTCGCGCGGCATGGTTGCCGACAGCAGCGGTCGCTACCCGATCGTCTACCGCGTCGACATGCTCAAGCCGGAAAGCTATCTGGTCACGCAGAACTTCCCGATCCGCAACAAGGACGTGCTGTATCTGTCGCGCCACCCGGCGACCGATTTCATCAAGTTCGTGTCGCTGTTCAATTCGTCCGCCGCTGCGGCCTGGAACGTGAACCGCATCGCGAATTGATGATCGCGGCCCCGGGTCACGGGTCCGGGGTCCGTAACCAGGCGCGGGGCCGCAGTCATGCGGCGCGCGCATCGGGTGCGATGCAGCACTCTATCGATCGACGGCTCGCCGGCATTTGTCTGGTGGCTTCGGCATCACGATGATGCCTCGTCCTCGGGAGACCGGCATGATGGGCCGCAGCGAGAAAGATATCTATGCCGTCGTATCCCAGGGGCTTTGGCGTCTGCGGGAGGATATTGCCACCATCCTTGGCGGCAGGGTGGTCCTGTGGCCCTTTCACCGCGGAAGCGAAGTCTCGGCTTTCGTCGGCTGGGGCGGACGCCCGTCCGGCCTGAAGGCGAGGGCGCTGGCGGCGCGGTTCCAGCGCCGGGCAGTCATTCTCGAGGACGGTTTCGTCAAGAGCTACCGGCCGGGGCCGGAAGAACCGGCGCATTCCTTCGTTGTCGATCGGCAGGGCATCTATTTCGACGTCGCGCGCCCGAACGATCTTGCCGGTCTGCTGGAGCGGCCGTGTACTGATGTAGGCGAACTCGAGCGGGCGAGGCGGCTTATCGAGGTCATCCGCAGCAACCGGCTCTCGAAATACAACAACAGCCCTCTGCTGACCACGGCGCAGGCCGGCATCCCGCAGGCAAGGCCCTTCGTGCTGCTGGTCGACCAGATCGCCGGCGATGCGTCGATCGGCGGAGCGCTTGCCAGCGTCGACAGCTTTGCCGCCATGCTGCGCCATGCGCACGAGCACAATCCTGACAAGACGCTGGTCGTGCGTGCCCATCCCGCGGCAGGCGACCGGAGCCTCCTGCGCCAGGCGGCCGCACAGGCCGGGATCGACATCGTCGTGCCGGGCCGGATGAACCCGTGGCCGCTGATCGAGGAGGCGGACAGCGTCTACACGGTCTCCAGCCAGCTCGGGTTCGAGGCACTGATGGCCGGGCGGCCGGTGCACTGCTTCGGAGCCTCCTACTACAGCGGCAAGGGGCTTACCGTCGACCATGGCAGGCAGATCGCAGGCGACCTGCGGCCAATGAGCCTCGAACAGGTCTTTCATGCGGCCTACCTGCAGTACACGCATTATCTCGACGTTCACGACCGAACCCCGTGCACGGCGGAACGCGCCATCGAGCAGGCGCTTACCATCCGCGACCAGAGAAACCGGCTGGCGCGCAAGGTCTATACCGGCGGACTGTCGCCCTGGAAACGCCGGGCGCTCGATCCCTTTCTGAGCGGCATGCAGGGCAGGGCCAGCCACAAGCTGACGCTCGGTGCGGCGATCCGTGCCGCTGGTCAGGCGAAGGGTTGTGTTGCCGTCTGGGGTTCAGGAAGCAGCCTGCCGGACGGCGTCGATGCCATCCGCATCGAAGACGGCTTCATCCGTTCGCGCGGGCTCGGCGTGTCGCTGGTGATGCCGTGCTCGGTCGCGCTTGATGGCAAGCATGTCTATTACGATGCGCGCGGCGAAAGCGCGCTGGAGCGCATCATAGCCTCCCACGATTTCGACGGCGCCCTGCTTGAGCGCGCCGACGCACTTGTGAAGGAGATCGTGCGCCAGGGCATATCGAAGTACAATCTGGCGAGCGAGTTCGATTTGCCTGCCGTTCCCGACGGGGTCATGAAGATCCTGGTGCCGGGTCAGGTGGAAAAGGATGCCTCCATCCGCTATGGCTCGCCGGTGGTGAAGACCAACGCTGAACTGGTCGCCCGTGTGCGGGCGCTCTATCCCTCCGCCTATATCGTCTACAAGGAACACCCGGATGTCGCCGCCGGCCTGCGTTCCGGCGGCGCGCAACCAGAGGGTGCAGACCTGGTCGCCCGCGCCGGCGATATCCTGCGCTGGATCGACTGGTGCGACAGGGTTGAGACCATGACCTCGCTTGCCGGTTTCGAGGCATTGTTGCGGTGCAAACCGGTGGGCACTCACGGGATGCCGTTCTACGCCGGATGGGGGCTGACGGATGACCGTCTTGCCGAGCCCCGGCGCCGGCGCCGGATCACCCGCGAGATGCTCGCGGCTGCCGCGCTGATCCTCTATCCCTCCTACGTTCATCCGCTGAGCGGCATGCCCTGTACCCCGGAGGACCTGATTCGCGAGATCAGTCTCAACCGACCGATGCAGGCCGGTTATATGCAGCGCAGCATCGGCTGGATGGCTAAGACTGTGAATCGTTACGCAGTGTTTCTGCGTGATAGACGAAATTGATCGGGATCGGCGGGCGTGCGTGTTGATAAAGACTGCAACCTGTGCGAAAAATCCGGGGAGGGAAATATTATTTCATCGCTGAAAAAGATACTTGGCCGATATGCGTGCAACTGATGATCCATTGGCGATTTCCGGGGAAGTCGCGGCACAGACAACTGGGGGGGCGTCGGAGCCGATCAAGCTCGAACGCTTTCGCCCCTTTCGTCGCAAGTTCCCCGAGAAGGCAGCGCCGCGCGTATTGCTTCTCCAGGGGCCGGTCGGTCCGTTTTTCAAGCACGCCCAGGACAAGCTGAACGCCAACGGCTTCGACACGTGGCGCGTGTGCTTCAACGCCGGCGACCGGCTGTTCACCCGTCGCGACAAGGCCCTGCATTTTGCCGGTCCGGCGAGCGTGTGGAAGGGCTGGATCGCCAGCGTCCTGCAGGAAAACGGCTTCGATTTCGTCGTGCTCTTCGGCTGCGAGCGCGAATTGCATCACACGGCGCTCGACCAGTGTGCGGCGCTTGGCATCCCGGCCCTCTGTCTTGAGGAAGGCTATCTGCGTCCCGGCTATGTGACGATGGAATTCGGCGGCAACAACTGGCGTTCGCCGATTGCCGGCAAGCTGCCGCCCAAGGACGTCGACGACGAGCGCCAGGGACTGCCGAAGGCCTTGCCCTGTCCTTCGTCCTTCGCGTCGATGGCTTCCTATGCCTTCCTGTATTTCACGGTCCGCGCCCTCCTGTCGACGGTCGGCGAGCGCAAGCTGTTCCACAAGAACAAGCGCACGCTGGTTTCCGAGGGCATCTACTGGGTCAAGAATTACTATCGCAAGTTCGCCAATGTCGGGCGCAACTACCGCATGACCGAGCGGCTGCTCGAGTATCACGACAAGAAGTACTTCCTCGTGCCGCTGCAGGTCCATGACGACAGCCAACTCGGTCGTCCGGCCAAGAGCTGGAACAACCAGAAGCTGATCCTGAAATCCATCGTATCGTTTGCCCGCAATGCCCCGCCGTCGGCGCATCTGGTCTTCAAGATCCACCCGATGGAGCGCGGCCATAGCCGCGATGCCCAGTTCATCCGGCAGTTGTGCAAGCTCAATGACGTCAGCGACCGCGTCCATATCATCGACGGCGGCTCGCTCGGGCTTCTGACCCGCCATTCCGCGGGGATGATCACCATCAACAGCACCTCCGGCCTGTCGGCGATCTATCACGGTGTCAGGCTTGCCGTGCTCGGCCAGTCGATCTACCGCAATCCGGCGCTTGCCTACTGCGTCAACAAGGGCATCGAGCTCGATCGCTTCTGGACGATGGACGAGACGCCGAATGTCGCCGAAGGGCGCCGCTACATCGAATGGCTGGCGCAGGAAGCACTCGTCGGGGGCGATTTCTATGCTGCCGAAGGCATTGAGCTGGCGGTCGACAATCTCCTGCTCAAGCTCGAACAGGCCCATCGCGCCGTGTGCATGAAAGCCGAGAGCGATTTGGCGGTTGTCGAATTGCACCAGTCGACGCGCCGGCGCGAAGCTGCCAAGGCCGCCGAAGGCTGACGGCTGCCCTCGGCGCCCCGTCGGGCGCCGACTTTTGCAACAGGCGGGGTGCCTTAAGGGGCGCGAACTTTCAGTAGCGCATCGGCGGCGCCTGTGCCGACCCTACAGCAGGAAGATGCTGAGTTCGGTTTTTCCCGATCCGAAGTCGACCTGCGCCGATCCGCTATGGAATAGCGATAACCAGTCGCCGGCATTGAGGACGACGACCGCAGACGCCCCTGCCTTGATCCAGTTACCGCCCGTCGAGATGCCGCTTGTGCCGGTGAGTGCGGTGCTGCCGTTCGCCCTGACGCTGATGCCGTGCACAGCTGTCGCATTGATCTGCGCGGAAAAACCGACGAGGTAGGCGCCGGTCGCGGGAACGACGAGACGCTTGCCGGTGCTGGCGCCAATCGTGGTGCCAAGGACAAAGCCGCCCTGGTTGACATGCAGCGCGTCGAAGCCGGTCTCTGTGCCGTTGGCCGGCGAGGTGATCCCGGCGGCGAGCGAAACGCGGGCGGCGGGCTTGTTCGGCATATGGACGCGCCCTTCCGGCGAGATCGAAAGGCCGTTCACCCAGTTGCTGCCGTCCGGGCTGACCTTGATCGAAAACAGGTCGTTGCCGGCAAGGCCCATTTCCGCGCGACCGGACCAGCCGGTTTGAAACAGCAGCGATGCCGTATCGCCGGCGGCGGCCTTGTTCACCTTGATCTGATGGCCGGATCCGGCGTTGTTGAAGAGGCTTGCCGGGGAAGAAACCGCCAGCCGATTGTTGGCATCGGCAGTTGCCGCGATCCCGAGTTCCTGCATGCTTCCCTGCGGAGGCAGCCGGGGGAACTGCCATGTGCCCGCATCGAAGATCCGGATCTGCTGTTCGGCGCCAAACCAGGCGCACCAGCCGGGCCGTGGCGTGAGGAACAGCCAGTCGCCATCCAGCCAGGCGGCGATGCGGCCGGCCTTCCCGGCCCACGCGCCCGTGGCACCCGTTGCGACGAGATAACAGCTTCCTTCCTGCGGCGCACCCGGCGGCGTGGTCAGCGTATCGGCGATTGCCAGATGCACGGTGGCGTCCAGTCGTTGCAGCGCATCGTTATGGATGACGTGCTTCTGTGCCTGCTGGGGGAGGATAAAGGGCAGGGCCAGATTGGCCGTGGTCTCCGACATGTCTCAAGCTCCATCCGTTGCGCGGGCCGCGGGTGGTCGCGTACCGCTATCCATTTGCGGAAGAGCTTAGCCGGGGAATCCATAGCGGGGACGAAATGGCCGCCCGGTCATTGATCGGGTTCGGTTTTTGGAGGTGGTCGTCCCCCTGGAAAAAAGGGGAAGGGGAATTGGAAGGAGGCAGAGGTCAGCCGTGAAGGCCCTTCATCTGGTTGCCTTCATGAACGGCGATCGCCTCCTCGAGCGTGTCGTAGAAGGTCAGCTGGCCGTTGTGCAGAACGCCGCCGATGTCGCAGAACGCCTTCAGCAGGGTGGTCGAGTGCGATACCAGCATCAAGGTTGCGTTCTCGCGACGCTGCTCGAACACGGCCTTGCATTTGCGCTTGAAGGTGGTGTCGCCGACCGCGATCACCTCGTCGATCAGGTAATATTCGAATTCCATCGCCATGCAGACGCCGAACGACAGGCGCGCCCGCATGCCGCTCGAATAGTTGCGGACGTGGGTATCGAGGTAACGGCCGAGTTCGGAGAACTCCTCGACGAACTCGTACACCGGCTTGAACTTCTTGCCGTAGATGTCGCAGATGAACTTGATGTTCTGGCGGCCGGTCATGTTGCGGTGGAAGCCGCCCTTGAACCCGAGCGGCCAGGAAATGTGGCCCTCGCGATAGATGCGCCCGCCGTCCGGAGCCTCGCCGCCGGAAATCAGCTTCATCAATGTCGACTTGCCGGCACCGTTGTGGCCGAGGATGCCGATGTTGATCCCCGGCTTGAACACGCCGGTGAACTCCTTGAGGATGACCTTCCTGCCGCCGCCGGGCATCGGATAAGCTTTGCGGACCTTGTCGAATATTATCATTCGCTTATCAGCTTCGGCCGGTACATGCGCTCGAGGAACAGCGCGGTTGTCAGGAGAATGGAGGAGAAGGTCAGCAGATATTTCTTATCGAGAACGGTATGATAGTCCAGATAGGAAGCGATCCGCACCCATTCAATGCAATGGAGGAACGGATTCCAGATAATCACGTTCAGCAGCGCCGGCGGAAGTTCGGCCGCCACGTACATGATCCCCGAGGCCAGCAGCAGCGGCAGGCCGAGCATCGACCAGATGCTGCTGTAGATCGGCACCAGGATGCTGATCACGGCATTGAAGGCCCCGAGGCAGAAGCTGAAATAGAGCGTCGCCAGCAGGGCGATCGCGAACTCGTCCTTGTGGACGATGATGCGCTTGTCGAGATAGAGCGATATCGCCGAGAAGAAGATCAGGCTGATCGTCAGCCAGAGCGCGGATTCGATCAGGGCGCGGGCGAGAATGGTGTCGAGCGGCTTGACGTTCGGGAAAGTCAGCAGCGCCTGATTGTTCGAGATCGCACCCTTGAGCTTGCCGGAAATGCCGCGGCTCATGCGGAAGGTCATGATGCCGGTGATCATGAACAGCAGCGCCGCATCGCCGGTGGCATGCGCCGTAAAGGTGTGAACGGCGAGATAGATGCCGATCATTGCCGCCGGCTCAGCAAAGCCCCAGAGATAGCCCATCGGCTTCTGGCCGTAGCGCGTCGTCATCTCTCGGGTCGCCAGCGCTGCGATGACGCGCAGGTTCTGGCGAATCCCGTAGACGAAGCTGCTTTGTCTGTTGATCGAGCGCATGGAAGCGGGCCGACGGTCGTTAGCGAATTCAGATCGCGTGATCGCGGATCGAGCGGGTCACGAAATAGCCGACGATCCACAGGAACAGGAAGACCAGGAAGGCGACGAAGGTATTCATCGCGCCTTTCGGATAAAGGGCAACCTGCGGCTCTGCCGGCTGGACATAGGTGGCGAAATAGCGCTGCTGCTTCTGCGCCTCGGCCATCGCGGTTTCGAGAGCGGCCAGCGAGGTCGTGTAGGCGGTGGTGGCAAAGCCCTGTTCGACCGTCAGCTCTTCGTATCGGGTAAATACTTCCGGGAGGTTCTTGTCGTTCCCGCCGGCGGTCGCGTCGGAGGACTCGCCGTTACCCACCTTGGCGCGCTGCTCGGAGAGCTGCGATTCGAGGGCCGCGATCTGGCGTTCGATCACCTTGGCCGACGGGGCGTCGCTGCTGACGGTGTTCAGCAGGGCGCGCTGCCGGGTCTTCAGCGTTGCCAACTGGCTTTCCAGCGACGAGACGATGCCGGCCTCGAGATTGGCGATTTCCTTCGGGTCGAAGGTCTGCTCCTGCTCGCGGAACAGGCGGATTTCGTCACGCACCTTGTTCAGCCGGGCTTCTGTTCTTGCCACCTGCTGGTTGGCGACTTCGATCAACTGCTGGCGGGAGTTCTCCGAAAGCGTATTGACCAGGCTTTCCGAGACCTTGAGCACCGCATCGGAGATAACCTTGGCGTCCTCGGCGGAGAACGCATAGACCTGCAACACCACATTACCCGTCGTCGAGTTGTAGCTGATGTTGATCATGTCCTGCCAGTAGCTGGTGAATTCTTCCGGCGGCATGTCCGGCTTGATCCGGTACATGAAGTCGATCGTGTCCTGCGAATAGAAATCGCGCAGGTCGATATCGAGCTTTTCCCGGATGTCGCGGTAGAGCTGGTTCGAGGCGATGTAGCTGCTGACGATGTAGGAATCGCCCGATTGCCCGGTCATCCCGGTCAGCACGCTGAGGCCGAGCGAATTCATCGACGACTCGTTGACGCCGCGCACGGCGAACTGGCTTTCGACCTCGTACTGCGGGCTGGCGATGAACGCGAAATAGATGCCGACGAAGAAGGTGGGAACGAGAACCGTCAGCGCAAACAGCACGGGCGTCCACTGGACTTCCCATCCGCGCTTCACTTCCTTCTTCATCGTCGGGACGGAGATCGGGGTTGGCGACTCGAGCAGGGAAAGGTCGTCGTCGAGATTTTCCTGGGCGGCGGCATTGGCCTTGATCTTGGCCATTTCGCGCAAGCGGCGGCGGCGGATCTGCTCCCGGCGCGCCTGCTGCTGCTCGCCAGTGGGCAACTGGCGGACATTGCTTTCGGCGTCGGCTTCCGGCCTCGTGATGGTGGTGTTTCGTTCCACGACTGTTCCCGCTCTCGCATTCGAGCCGACGGGGACACGGAATTCGCCCCAATCCACTCTGCTGTCCCATGCCCACACAATAGTGTGAATGCTATAAGATTGTGTCAACTCTAGGAGGTTCGGCGATGCAACTTTTACTCGCTCGCGCCTCACCTGCATAATCACGCTATATTACGGGTTGTTGCAGCGCGCAACCGCGCGGGTGCCGCTCACTGCGCCGGGCCGGTGCCGATACTGTCGAGATCGAGCGCCGCCAGTTGCAGCTCGGCCGGACGGAACAGGCGCTTCTTCGTCCGGTATGTCCCCTTGCCGAAGCTGTAGACGTTTTCGGCGAGGTGACGCAGGAATTGCCGGACCGTCCGCTCGTCCGGGGCCTGGATCGATGACAGCATGTCGACTGCCGTGGCGGCATCGGGCGCCGGAAGCGCAAGGCCCTGCTGGCAATAGAACGCGTCTCCAAGAGCGACGACCGGCTTGCCGAGCGCAAGGGCCACGAGACCAGCATCGGCATTGAGGGTCAGCACGGCGTCCGCGAGGCCGATGAGCTGGCAGCCGTCGGTATCGGCAGGCAGGATGGTGGTCGCCGCGAGTTCCGGCGCCGCAGTGTCCGCCTGCTGCAGCCGTGCGACCGTCTTCCATCCCTCAGCCTGCAAGGCCTCGGCTATCCGGCCGGCGGATGCGAGGAAACCGTTCCAGTCTCGCGCCGGTCCCGCGAAATGGCGAACCGATCCATGCGCCGGGTCCTGCAGGACGATCAGCAGGATCCGCTCGCCGTTCGGTGCCAATCGCCGACGCAGCGCTGCACCGGCGTCGCCTTTCGTCGCGCGCTCGCTCAGCTGGCGGATAATCTCGTCGACCTGCTGGTCTTCCGTCTCTGCCGGTGTCGTGCGCCAGTGTTCGGCGGCATAGCTCGTGCTTGCCGCCTTGTATCCATGCGCATCGAAGAACCAGCTGCCGGGAAGGGCGCCGCGGTCGAAGGCGATCGCCGTGATGCCGTTTTCGCGAAGACCACGGTAGAGTGCTAGGCGGGCGTCGTTCGCATAGGGGTCCGGTACCAGCACGGCGTCCACCGCTTGTTCGCGCACGAAAGCGAGAAGCGCGTCGGGTCGCTTGAACCGGTTCTCGGCCACGGCGATGTAGTCACCGAAAAGCGAGAGATATTGCCGGAGCGCTCCGAAGGTCGGGTGGCGCTCATCGCAAAGCAGGAGCAGGCGCGTGCCGTCATTGAGATCGGGAAGCGGGCGCAGATGGGCGTGCTTGCGGTCGAACTCCTTCATCACCTTGCGCAGCAGGGCGAAGTTCTTGCGCCGGCGGCGATAGTCCTTTGCCTCGCGGACGGGATGCCAGCGGTGGACCAGATAGAGGCCGCGTTCGAGCACGTCGAGCCCGTACTTGGCGAAATAGGGCCGGAACCCGCGATAGGGCACGATGTCCTTGTGCTTGTAGTCGATATAGTAGTTCGGCGGGCGCTCGCCCTTCGGATGGAGTGCCGCAAGTCGATGCAGCAGGTCGAAATCCTCGGCGCCATGGCCGAAAAACCGCCGGTCGTGGCCGCCGGTGGCGAGATAGTGGTGGCGGTTGATGACCATCGCCGAGCTGCCGTAGGAAGGGAACTGCATCAGGCTGTCGGCGGCGCGGATGGCCTCGAGCGTCGGCGCCACCGGCAGATGCCGGCCTTTTTCGGCGCTGGCGTGATAGGTCTTCGTGCCGCGCTCGGTGAGAAACAGCACCGGCACGCAGAAGAAGTCCTTCGTCATCCGGTCGAGACCGCGCCGCTCGGCTTCGGCGTGAATGCCGCGATAGATCTCGGTCGGGGCGTGAAAGTCGATGTCATGGAACATCACCACCGGCTGGCGTGCCACCTGGACGCCATAGTCCCGCGCCTGGCCGATGCTGAAGGTCGGGTGAGGGGCGGGATGGCGGATCACGTAATGTCCGGCCTGCTCGAGTTCGTCGAGCGGCGCGCGATACATCGCCTCGGTCCCATAGTCGATGATCGTGATGTCGAAGAGATCGTGCGGAATGACCTCGCAGATCGCGCGCAGCCGCTCGCTGCTCTGGAAGACGCCCGGAGACAGCCGCACGGTGATGATCATCGATATTTTGAACGCCGGTGTAATATCTGGTCTCCGCGAGAGATCGTTTTGCGGGGTTCGAGCCCGGAAGTCCGGCATAAATGCGGCCAGTCACCAAACGACGCAAGACCCGACATGCGAATATCCCCGGTTGGCGGGCACAAAAGCAATTCTCAAAGGGTTGTGCATCAACTTGCGGTCGGCTGGAGCAGTCTCTTTAGCCTGTTGGATCTGTGGCGCCAGCGCCGGCATCCCATGCCGCGACCGCGCGCTTCGGGGCGATGTTGCGCCAGCGCCGGGCGAGAAAGGTGCGCGCCGTGTCCGCCTCGAGCTGCGCGAGATAGGCCAGGACCATGGGATAGCCATCATAATGAGGCGTCGTGTGGAAGATGTCGGGGCAGACATCCAGGAGCATGTCCTTCTCGTCGAGCGTAACATCGAAGAACACGACGCTGTCGAGTTCGGGCCGCAGGCGCGTCAGCAGCTTGCCTCTTACCTTCAGTGCCGGCGTTCCATACGAGGTCGACTGCTCGACATCAGGCAATTCGCGCGCAATCAGGATAACGTCATCCCAGGTCAAAGCATGTCCTCCCCGATGATCCGCAGGTACGCCGTGGCGCACCATAGCACGAAACATCGAGGGGGCTTAGTCGCGCGTACCCCAGGCGATGAAGTTCGGGTTGGCGAAGTCGCTGTCGTGGGACTGGTTCTTCTTGCCGTAGGTGAACGGCGTGCCGTCGGTCCTTTCCATGCGGCCGCCTGCCGCTCGCAGCACCGCGTCGCCGGCGGCTGTGTCCCACTCCATCGTCCGGCCAAAGCGCGGGTAGACATCGGCGAGACCTTCCGCGACGAGGCAGAACTTCAGCGACGAGCCGACCGACGTGCAGTCGGTAATGCCGTTTTCCTTGAGGAAGCTCTCCGTTTCCGGGCTGCTGTGGGAGCGGCTGGCGACGGCCGTCAGTGCATCCCCCTTGGCGCGGCATCGAATGTCATGGCGCTCGGCGATCTCGAAATCAGCGGACACGACGAGTTTCTGCGCCTTGCCGGCCTCCGCGTCGTAGGCAACGCCGCGCGCGGGTGCATAGACAATGCCGGCGACCGGAACGCCGTCACGGATCAGCGCGATGTTGACGGTGAAGTCGTCGCGACGATTGATGAATTCCTTGGTGCCGTCGAGCGGGTCGACGAGGAAGAAGGAGCGGCCATCGGTTTCGGGGATCCGCCCTGCGGCGACTGATTCCTCGGCAACCACGGGAATGTCGGGGAATGCCGCTGCAAGATGGTCGAGGATGATCGCCTCGGCCCGTTCGTCCGCTTCCGTCACCGGCGATGCGTCGTCTTTCAGCGTCACGTTCGGACCGGCGTGGTAGACATCGAGGATGGCCTTGCCGGCGGCAAGCGCCGCCCGTTCGAGAATGCTGCGCATCCGTGTCATTGCCCCTGCAACTTGTCGAGGTAGTCTTCGACCTGCGTCGCCATCGAAATCGCTTCATGTCCAAGCGTATGCAGGTGGATTTCCGGGCTCTCCGGCGCTTCGTAGGGCGAGTCTACGCCGGTGAAGTTGCGGATCTCGCCAGCGAGTGCGCGCTTGTAGAGCCCCTTCGGGTCGCGGCGGACGCATTCTTCCATCGGCGTATCGACGAAGATCTCGATGAACTCGCCCGGCGCCATCAGTTCGCGCGCCAGCCGGCGCTCGGAACGGAACGGCGAAATGAACGAGACCAGCACGATCAGGCCGGCATCGCTCATCAGACGCGCCACTTCGGCAACGCGACGGATGTTTTCGACGCGGTCCTCCTCGGTAAAGCCGAGGTCGCGGTTCAGGCCATGGCGGATGTTGTCGCCGTCGAGGATGTAGGTGTGCTTGCCCTTGGCGTGCAGCAGCTTTTCGACCGTGTTGGCGATCGTCGACTTGCCCGAGCCGGAAAGGCCGGTGAACCACAGCACCGCCGGTTTCTGGTTCTTGATGCCGGCGCGCGCGTCCTTGTTGACGTCGAGTGCCTGCCAATGCACGTTCTGTGCGCGCCGCAGCGGATGGTCGATCATGCCAGCGCCGACCGTGGCATTGGTGAAGCGGTCGATCAGGATGAAGCCGCCGGTAACGCGGTTTTCCCTGTAGGTATCGAAGGCGATCGGCGACTGGGTGGAGATGTTGCAGACGCCGACTTCGTTCATGTGCAGCGATTTCGCGGCTTCATGGGCGAAGGTATTGATGTCGACATGATGCTTGAGCGTCGTCACCGTGGCGTTGACGCTGTCGACCTCGGTGCGCAGGATGTAGCTGCGGCCCGGCATCATCGCGTCGGCCGAAAACCAGATCACATGGGCCTGGAACTGGTCGGCGACATGCGGCCGGTTCTCGGGTGTAACGAGCATGTTGCCGCGCGACACCTCGAGCTGGTCCTCGAGCACGATGGTGACCGCTTGGCCTTCGCTGGCGGTCTCGAGGTTGCCGTCATGGGTGACGATTTCCTTGACCTTGGAAAGCTGGCCGGATTTGGCGACGGTGATGTCGTCGCCGACGGAAATGCTGCCGGAGGCGACCTGACCGGAAAAACCGCGGAAATCGAGGTTCGGGCGGTTGACGAACTGAACCGGGAAACGGAACGGACGATCGAGATAGTCGTTCTCGACCGGCACGGTTTCGAGGTGATCGAGCAGCGCCGGACCATCATACCAGGGCATGTTCACCGAAGGCGTGGTGACGTTGTCGCCGAAGCGCGCCGACATCGGGATCGGCTGGATGCTCTTGAAGCCGAGATCCTTGGCAAAGGCGAGGTAGTCGGCGACGATGCCATCGAAAACCGCCTTGTCATGGCCGACGAGGTCGATCTTGTTCACCGCGAGCACGATGTGCCGGATGCCGAGCAGCGAGGCGATATAGGAGTGGCGGCGGGTCTGGCGCAGGATGCCCTGCCGGCTGTCGACCAGGACGATCGCGAGGTCCGCGGTCGAGGCCCCGGTCGCCATGTTGCGGGTGTATTCCTCGTGACCGGGGGTATCGGCGACGATGAACTTGCGCTTCGAGGTGGCGAAGAAGCGGTAGGCGACATCGATGGTGATGCCCTGTTCGCGCTCGGCCTCGAGGCCGTCCACGAGGAGCGCGAAGTCGATGTCGTCGCCGACGGTGCCGTGCTTCATGCTGTCGCGCTCGAGCGCCGCGAGCTGGTCCTCGAAGATCAGCTTGGTATCGTAGAGCAGGCGCCCGATCAGCGTCGACTTGCCGTCATCCACGGAACCGCAGGTCAGGAAGCGCAGAAGCGACTTCTTCTCCTGCTCCTGCAGATAGTCGAACATGTTGCCGGAGATGTTGTCCATAGCCGCCTGCGCCATCAGAAATACCCCTCGCGCTTCTTCTTTTCCATCGATCCGGCTTCGTCCTTGTCGATCAGCCGGCCCTGACGCTCCGAGGTTCGCGCGGTCAGCATCTCGCGCACGATGTCTTGAAGAGTGGCGGCGTCGGATTCGATGGCGCCGGTCAGCGGATAGCAGCCGAGGGTGCGGAAGCGGACCAGACGTTCCTCGACGACATCCTCCTTTGTCAACGGCATGCGCTCGTCGTCAACCATGATCAGCATGCCGTCACGCTCGACCACCGGCCGCTTGGCGGCGAAGTAGAGCGGCACGATCGGAATGTTTTCCTTCATGATGTACTGCCAGATGTCGAGCTCGGTCCAGTTCGACAATGGAAATACTCGGATGGATTCGCCCTGTCCTATGCGGGTATTGTAGTTCTTCCACATTTCCGGGCGCTGGTTCTTCGGATCCCAGGCGTGCTGTGCATTGCGGAACGAAAAGATGCGTTCCTTGGCACGCGACTTCTCCTCGTCGCGCCGGGCCCCGCCGAACGCCGCGTCGAAGCCGTACTTGTCGAGCGCCTGGCGCAAGCCGAGCGTCTTCATGACGTGGGTATGGGTGTTCGAGCCGTGGGTGAACGGGTTGATGTTCTGGGCGATCCCGTCGGGATTGACGTGCACCAGCAGCTCGATCCCCAGTTCCTTGGCCATGCGGTCGCGGAACGCGGTCATTTCCTTGAACTTCCAGGTCGTGTCCACGTGCAGGAACGGGAACGGCGGCTTGGCCGGATAGAAGGCCTTCATCGCCAGATGCAGCATCACCGACGAATCCTTGCCGATGGAATAGAGCATCACCGGATTGGAGAAGGTGGCGGCAACTTCCCGGAAAATGTGGATCGCCTCCGCTTCGAGACGCTGAAGATGGGTTAGGGACATACGAAAGCGCACTCCGGAGCAACTGGGTAAGATCGGATCGTAGATCGCAAAGGTCAGCCTTTAGTGATTTTGCCGGGTGAAAGCAACGGTATGTCGTTGCACCGGTTTTTTTCAGGAAATTGTTCGCCGCGAGTTCACATAATCGAACGTTCGATCCGCCCTTCGAAAAGAGGGGGAACCAAAATTTTTATATCAAGGTGTGTCCTTTGCGAACTTGTCGATTCGCGAGCTTATGCCAATGTGCGGCTGATTTAAGACACGGATGCAATGCATGCGATATTCAGCCCTTTCGATCCTCAGGCAGGCATTGTCGGGGAACCGCCGCTGGACCCCGGTGTGGCGCGAGCCGGAGCCGAGGCCGCATTACGACGTCGTCATCGTCGGCGGCGGCGGTCACGGGCTTTCGACCGCTTACTATCTGGCCAAGGAATTCGGCATCACCAACGTCGCCGTGCTGGAAAAGGGCTATCTCGGCTCCGGCAATGTCGGGCGCAACACCACGATCATCCGTTCCAACTACCTGCTGCCCGGCAACGAACCGTTCTACGAGTTTTCGATGCAGCTCTGGGAGGGGCTGGAGCGCGACTTCAACTTCAACGCCATGGTATCGCAGCGCGGCATCGTCAATCTCTACCACTCGGACGGACAGCGCGATGCCTATGCCCGGCGCGGCAATGCCATGCGCATGCACGGCGTCGATGCCGAACTTCTCGATCGCGAGCAGGTCCGCCGCATGATGCCGTATCTCGATTTCGATCATGCGCGGTTCCCGATCCTCGGCGGATTGCTACAACGGCGCGGCGGGACTGCGCGCCATGACGCCGTGGCCTGGGGCTATGGCCGGGGCGCCGACAGCCGTGGCGTCGACATCATCCAGCACTGCGAAGTGACCGGCATCCGTCACGAGGGCGGCCGCGTGGTCGGCGTCGAGACGACGAAGGGCTTCATCGGCTGCAACAAGCTGGCGCTGGCGGCGGCCGGCAACACCACGACGGTCGGCCGCATGGCCGGCCTGGAGCTGCCGATCGAGACCCATGTGCTGCAGGCCTTCGTCAGCGAGGGGCTGAAGCCGGTGATCGACAACGTCATCACCTATGGCGGCGGCCATTTCTACATCTCGCAGTCGGACAAGGGCGGCCTCGTCTTCGGCGCAGACATCGACTACTACTCTTCCTACGCCCAGCGCGGCAATCTCGCGACCGTCGAGAGCACGATCGCCGAGGGCGTGACGCTCATTCCGGGCCTGTCGCGGGTGCGGGTCCTCAGATCCTGGGGCGGCGTGATGGACATGAGCATGGATGGCTCGCCGATCATCGACCGCACCCCCATCGACAACCTCTACCTCAACTGCGGCTGGTGCTACGGCGGCTTCAAGGCCACGCCGGCTTCCGGCTTCTGCTTTGCGCATCTGATTGCGAAGAACGAGCCGCACAATGTCGCCCGCTTCCTTCGCCTGGACCGCTTCGAACGCGGTTTTCCCATCGACGAAGGCGGCAAGGGGCCGCAACCCAATTTGCACTGAGACTGGTTCCGATTTCATGGCAAGCCTGATCAATTGCCCGCATTGCGGGATCCGCCCCAAGGAAGAATTCGCGATCCGCGGCGACGCCTCGGTCGTCCGGCCGTTGCCGGCGGCGAGTGACGAGGAGTGGCATCGCTATGTCTACATTCGCGACAACCCGCGCGGGCCCTACAAGGAGTTCTGGCACCATGTCGCCGGCTGTCGACGCTGGCTGGTCGTCCACCGCAACAACCTGACCCACGAGGTCTACGCGGTGACCGATGCGACCGAAGCGGCGCGGGAGGCGGGACGATGACTTCCTTTCGCCTTTCCTCCGGCGGTCTGGTCGATCGCCGTGCCGAGGTTTCCTTCACCTTCGACGGGCGCACCATGCGCGGTTTCGAAGGCGATACGCTGGCCGCCGCGCTGCTGGCCAACGATCACATGGTGGTCGGCCGCTCGTTCAAGTATCACCGTCCGCGCGGCATCGTCACTGCAGGGCCGTCCGAGCCGAATGCGCTGGTGACGATCGGCACCGGCGGGCGAACCGAGCCCAATACCCGCGCGACGGTCGCGGAGATCTATCAGGGCATGGAGATCTCCAGCCAGAACCGCTGGCCGTCCCTGAAATTCGACCTCGGCGCGCTGAACGGATTGCTGTCGCCCTTTCTCGGCGCCGGCTTCTACTACAAGACCTTCATGTGGCCGTCCGCCTTCTGGGAAAAGGTGTACGTGCCGTTGATCCGCCGTGCCGCCGGCCTTGGGCGCGCGGCGATGGAGGTCGATCCCGACCGCTACGAGAAGGCATGGGCGCATTGCGACCTGCTGGTGATCGGTTCCGGTCCCGCCGGGCTGATGGCGGCACGGACCGCGGCGCGCGCCGGGCTCCGTGTCATCCTCGCCGAGCAGGATTTCCGCATGGGCGGATCGTTGCTGTCGGAACGGCTCGCGCTCGACGGCATGACGGCGCATCAGTTCGTCGATGCGGTTCTGGAAGAACTGGCGAGCTACGAGAATGTCACCCTGATGCCGCGGACGACCGTCTTCGGCTGGTACGACGACAATGTCTTCGGAGCGGTGGAGCGGGTGCAGAAGCACGTGGCCGTGCCTTCCGCGGCCAAGCCTGTCGAGCGCCTGTGGCGGATCGCTGCCAAACGGGCGATCCTGGCCGCCGGTGCGGAGGAACGGCCGCTGACCTTCGGCGGCAACGACCGCCCGGGGGTGATGATGGCGGGGGCGGCGCGCACCTATCTCAACCGTCACGCGGTTTCCGTCGGCCGCAAGGTGGCGGTCTTCACCAATGGCGGTTCAGGCTACCGTACCGCACATGACCTCCTGGAAAGAGGCGTCGAGGTCGCGGCCATCATCGACAGTCGCGCCGAAAGCGCCGATCCGGTGCCCGACGGCGTGCGGGTGCTGCGGAGCGGCTCGGTAATCGCCACCGAAGGGCGGCATCGGATCTCCGGCCTCGTCTTCGAGCGCTCCGGCTACGAAGAGGCGATCGATTGCGACGCGCTCGCCATGTCGGGCGGCTGGTCGCCGGTCATCCATCTGGCCTGCCAGCGTGGCGCCAGGCCAGTGTGGTCCGATGCTCATCAGGCGTTCCTGGCGCCTGATGTCGGACCTGAATTCACTGTCGCGGGCAGCGCCGCGGGCCATGGCGGGCTTTCCGACTGTCTGGCGGACGGGCAGAGGCGGGCGGCGGCCATCGTTGTCGAACTTGGGCGGCCGGCGCCCATTGCAGATCTGCCGGCAGTCGAAGGCGACTACGACGGCGCTTTCGCGCCGCTCTGGTATGTTCCGGGCTCCAGGGGCAAGGCCTTCGTCGATTTCCAGAACGACGTGCATGTGAAGGACCTCGGGCAGGCGCAACGCGAGGGCTTCGGCCATATCGAGCATACCAAGCGCTACACCACCGGCGGCATGGCGACGGATCAGGGCAAGCTCGGGAACGTCAACACGATCGGCATCGTGGCGGCGATGCGAGGCATCTCGCCCGCCGACATCGGCACCACCACCTTCCGCCCGTTCTACACGCCCGTCTCCTTCGGCGCGCTGGCCGGTGCCGAGAGGGCGGAGCGTGCAGGGCCGGTCCGCCGTTCGCCGCTGCATGACTGGGCGGTAAAGAATGGCGCGCATTTCGTCGAGGCCGGGCTCTGGCATCGCTCGGCCTGGTTCGAACGTCCGGGCGAAAAGACCTGGCGCGACAGCGTCGACCGGGAAGTTCTGACCGTTCGCTCCCATGTCGGGCTTTGCGACGTCTCGACGCTCGGCAAGATCGAGATGTTCGGCGCGGATGCGGCCGAGTTCCTGAACCGTCTCTACTGCAACGCGATGCTGCGGCTGCCGGTCGGCAAGGCCCGCTACGGGCTGATGCTGCGCGAGGACGGCATGGTGTTCGACGACGGCACCGTCAGCCGCCTCGGCGAACAGCACTTCGTCATCACCACCACGACCGCCTATGCGGCGGAGGTGCTGTCGTACATGGAATTCGCGGCGCAGGCGCTGTGGCCGGAGCTTGACGTCCGCTTCCTCTGCGTTTCCGACCAGTGGGCGCAACTGTCGCTCGCCGGGCCTCAGGCGCGTGCGGTCATGAGCGCGATCGTCGAGGACGATATCTCCGACCAGGCGTTTCCCTTCCTCGCCGCCGGCGCGGTCACGCTCAAGGGCGGGCTGAAGGCGCGGCTGTTCCGCATCTCCTTTTCCGGCGAACTGGCCTATGAACTGGCGGTGCCGGCCGGCTATGCCGAGGCGGTGGCCGATGCGCTGATGGAGGCGGGGCGCGAGCACGGCATCTGTGCCTATGGTGTCGAGGCGCTGAATGTCCTGCGCATCGAGAAGGGGCATGTCACCCACGCCGAGCTGGACGGCCGCACGACGCCCGACGACGTGGGGCTCGGCCGGATGATGGCAATGGCGAAGGGGGATTTCATCGGCAAGCGGCTGTCGTCGCGCTTCGGCCTGACCGCCGCCGACCGCATGCAACTCGTCGGGCTGAAGCCGGTCGATCCCAAGCATCAGCTGAAGGCGGGCGCCCACCTGCTCAAGGATGGCGCCAAGCCGTCGACGCTCAACGATCAGGGCCATGTCACATCGGCCTGCCACTCGCCGACGCTCGGACATTCGATCGCCCTTGCGATGCTGAAATCGGGCCGTGAACGCTATGGCGAAAAGATCGTCGTCTGGGACGGCCTGCGCAACGAGGAGTTCGTCGCCGAAGTGTGCAGCCCCGTCTTCGTCGATCCCGAAAACAGCAGACTGCACCGTTGAGGAACGCCACCATGGCACCAGCACTGAACCATCGCCATGCTCTCGAAGGCCGCGTCTCCGGTTTTTCCTCGTTCGCCGGCATCGACCACCTGTCGATCCCCCGGCGTCCGGCGATCGTCAGCGCGCTCGCCCCTGCCGGCCATGAGGCCGCGGCCGATGCTGCCTTGCAGGCGATCCCGCAGGCTTCGGCAAGGGTCGTCGGCCCGGGCCAATGGTTTGTCGTGTCGCTCGAACTTGGCGCCGACGAACTGGTCGCGGAGATTGCGACGCGAACCGGTCCGGCCGTTTCGGTCATCGATAGCAGCGATGCGCAGGTGCTGCTCTGCCTCGAGGGGCCGAACGTCCGCCGCATCCTCGCCAAATGCGTCGCGGTCGACGTGCATCGCGATGTCTTCCCCGTCGGCCGGTCGACCAATGCCCTCATTGCGCGCGTCAGCGCCAATCTCGCCCGTACCGGGGCGGATCGGTTCGAGATCGTCGTCGGCCGCTCGCTTGCTCTCGGGGCATTCGAGGAAATTCTCGAAATGGGCCGCGAATTCGAGCTTACGGCGGGCTTCGCGGACTGATCGGCGGCAACATCTGCTGTCCGCTGGTGGCGCAAACAGGACTATACTTGTTCAGATTGTGCCAAAGGCTCTCATCTTTAAACCGCTAGTGACGTTCAAGTTCATCTGCGTACCGATCGGTGATTTTTTCGTCACTTCATGCCGAATTTGTAGCGTTCGTGATTTGGAATTCGCCAACTTGGGATAAAATGGCGGGAAACTAGGTGGTGAAAACCTTTAGGGCTTCACATTTCATTTGAAACGGGTATGGAATTGACCCCGTGTAAAATCCCATAACGGGAATACAACAAGAGACGCAGCTGGCATTCAGACTGCGTCCAGGGGAAGGCATATGGAATATTTCATCCAGCAGCTCATTAACGGGCTGACTCTCGGGTCGATCTATGGCCTCATCGCTATTGGCTACACGATGGTCTATGGCATCATCGGTATGATCAACTTCGCCCACGGCGATATCTTCATGCTCGGCGGCTTTGCTGCCATGATCGTCTTTCTGATCCTCACCACGTTTGTCGCCGGCCTCCCGGTAGCGCTCATGCTGCTGCTGATGATGGTCGTGGCGATGGCAATCACCGGGCTTTGGAACTGGACGATCGAACGGGTCGCCTACCGGCCGCTGCGCGGTTCGTTCCGGCTTGCGCCGCTGATCACCGCGATCGGCATGTCGATCGCCCTGTCCAACTTCATCCAGGTTACCCAGGGCCCGCGCAACAAGCCGATCCCGCCGCTGGTCAACTCGGTCTACCACTTCGGCGCCATCACGATCTCGCTCAAGCAGATCATCATCATCCTGGTCACCGTCGTGCTGCTTTCGATCTTCTGGTACATCGTCAATCGCACGCCGCTCGGACGCGCCCAGCGCGCCACCCAGCAGGACCGCAAGATGGCGGCGCTGCTCGGCATCGACGTCGATCGCACCGTCTCGATCACCTTCATCATGGGTGCAGGTCTCGCGGCTGTCGCCGGTACCATGTACCTGATGTATTATGGCGTGGTATCGTTCAACGACGGCTTCATTCCGGGCGTGAAGGCCTTTACGGCCGCTGTTCTCGGCGGAATTGGCTCACTTCCCGGTGCGGTGCTTGGCGGTATCCTGATCGGCCTCATCGAGGCGCTGTGGTCGGCATACTTCACCATCGACTACAAGGATGTTGCGACCTTCGGCATTCTCGCATTCGCGCTGATCTTCAAGCCGTCGGGTATTCTCGGACGTCCGGAAGTCGAGAAGGTATAAGCACATGGCAGATACAACTATTGCAACCGTCAAGTCCGATGGAAATCTCATCCAGCGTGGCTTGAAGGAAGGACTGTTTGCCGGGCTCGTCGCCGCTGGTCTTTTCGTCCTCTTCGTCGGTCTGAAGACCGAGCAGAACATCCTCAACGAACTCGTGCTGGTAACGCGCTGGGGGCTACTGGCGACGTTCATCGCGATTGCCGCGATCGGACGCTTCGTCGGCGTCGTCTTCGTCCAGCCGTGGCTGGCGACCCGCAAGGCCGCCAAGGCGGCGGAGGAGAAGATCGTCCAGGTCGAGCAGACCTTCTTCAACAAGCACTATACCAAGATCGCGATCGCCGCGCTGCTGCTCTATCCGCCGGTCGTGTTATCGATCTTCGGCGTGCAGGGCTCGCTGAAGTTCGTCGACAACTTCGGTATCCAGATCCTCATCTACGTGATGCTGGCCTGGGGTCTGAACATCGTCGTCGGTCTCGCCGGCCTGCTCGACCTCGGCTACGTGGCCTTCTACGCGGTCGGCGCCTATTCCTATGCGCTGCTGTCGGCCCACTTCGGCCTGTCGTTCTGGCTGCTGCTGCCGATTGCCGGCGTCCTCGCCGCGATGTGGGGCGTCATCCTCGGCTTCCCGGTTCTGCGTCTGCGCGGCGACTACCTCGCCATCGTGACGCTGGCATTCGGTGAAATCATCCGCCTGGTGCTGATCAACTGGACCGACCTGACCAAGGGCACGTTCGGTATTTCCGGCATCCAGAAGGCGACGCTGTTCGGCATCAAGTTCGACGCTTCGCCGGAAGGCTTTGCCCGGACGTTCGGCCTGCCGATGTCGTCGGCCTACTACAAGATCTTCCTTTTCTATCTGATCGTCGCGCTTTGCCTGCTCACGGCCTATGTCACCATCCGTCTTCGCCGGATGCCGATCGGTCGTGCCTGGGAAGCCTTGCGTGAAGACGAGATCGCCTGCCGTTCGCTCGGCATCAACACGGTGACCACCAAGCTTTCGGCATTTGCCACGGGCGCGATGTTCGGCGGCTTCGCCGGCTCGTTCTTCGCCGCCCGCCAGGGCTTTGTATCGCCGGAATCCTTCGTGTTCCTCGAGTCCGCCGTGGTTCTTGCCATCGTCGTTCTCGGCGGCATGGGCTCGCTGGTCGGCATCGCGATTGCCGCGGTGGTGATGGTCGGCGGCACCGAACTGCTGCGCGAGATGGAGTTCCTGAAGGTCATCTTCGGGCCCGACTTCACGCCGGAACTCTACCGCATGCTGATCTTCGGCGTCGCCATGGTCATCGTCATGCTCTTCAAGCCCCGCGGATTTGTGGGAAGCCGAGAACCGACCGCCTTCCTCAAGGAACGCAAGAGTGTTTCCGGCAGCTACACGAAGGAAGGGCACGGCTGATGCGCCCAGAGACGAACGCAATGACAAACGATACCATTCTCAAGGTCGAGCATCTGTCGATGAAGTTCGGTGGTCTGATGGCCATCAACGACCTGTCCTTCGACGTGAAACGCGGCGACATCACCGCTCTTATCGGCCCGAACGGGGCCGGCAAGACCACCGTCTTCAACTGCATCACCGGCTTCTACAAGCCCACCATGGGCATGCTGACGATGAAGCAGAAGGGCGGCGAGGAGTATCTCCTCGAGCGGTTGCATGATTTCGAGATCACCAAGACCGCGAAGGTGGCCCGCACGTTCCAGAACATCCGGCTCTTTACCGGCCTGACCGTTCTCGAGAACCTGCTGGTCGCCCAGCACAACAAGCTGATGCAGGCATCCGGTTACACGGTGCTCGGCCTGCTCGGCATCGGCCACTACAAGAGCGAGGCCAAGAAGGCGATCGAGGTCGCCCGCCACTGGCTCGACATGGCCGATCTGACCGACCGCGCCGACGACCCGGCCGGCGATCTTCCCTATGGCGCGCAGCGCCGGCTGGAAATCGCCCGCGCCATGTGCACCGGTCCCGAACTGTTGTGCCTGGACGAACCGGCGGCCGGCCTCAACCCACGTGAATCGCTGGAACTGAACACCCTCCTGCGTGCCATCCGCAGCGAAAGCGGGACCTCGCTGCTGCTGATCGAGCACGACATGTCGGTGGTCATGGAGATCTCCGATCACGTCGTGGTGCTGGAGTACGGCCAGAAGATATCCGACGGAACGCCGGATGAAGTGAAGAACGATCCCAAGGTGATTGCAGCCTATCTGGGTGTCGAGGATGACGAAGTGGAAGAAGTGATTTCGACGGTCGAAGGCCTCGAGGGAGGCGTGAACTGATGGCGGGGCAGAACCTTCTCAAGGTCCAGGGTGTCGAGACCTATTATGGCAGCATCCGGGCTCTCGCCGGCGTCGACGTCGAGGTCAACCAGGGGGAAATCGTCAGTCTGATCGGTGCCAACGGCGCCGGCAAGTCGACGCTGATGATGACCATCTGCGGCAGCCCGCAGGCGCGTGCCGGCAAGGTCATCTTCGAGGGCCGTGACATCACCCAGATGCCGACCCACGAAATCGCCCGGCTGCGTATTGCCCAGTCGCCGGAAGGGCGCCGGATCTTCCCGCGCATGACGGTGCTGGAAAACCTGCAGATGGGTGCCAGCCTCGATAACCTGAAGTACTTCAGCGAGGACGTGGAGAAGATGTTCGTGCTCTTCCCGCGCCTCAAGGAGCGTCAGAACCAGCGTGGCGGTACGCTCTCCGGCGGCGAGCAGCAGATGCTTTCGATCGCGCGCGCACTGATGGCGCGGCCGAAGCTCCTGCTCTTGGACGAGCCGTCGCTCGGCCTGGCACCGCTGATCGTCAAGGGCATCTTCGAGGCAATCAGGAAGCTCAACCAGGATGAGGGGCTGACCGTGTTCCTCGTCGAGCAGAACGCGTTTGCGGCACTTCGGCTTTCCGACCGCGCCTATGTCATGGTCAACGGCAAGGTGACCATGAGCGGAACCGGTGCGGAGCTGCTGGCCAATCCGGAAGTGCGCGCCGCCTATCTTGAAGGTGGACGCCACTAGAACCCGGACGAGGAGACTTCGACATGCAAGGACTATTTTTCGAAAGCGATACCGGGGTTCGCACCATCATCCGCGTGATAGTGGTGTTGATCGGCCTGTGGACCGCGTGGCGAACCGGCCGCGCGGCAGCTGAGAGCTGGAACAGCTATGTAACGGTTCTGGCCTATACGCTGCTGCTTGGCATGGTAGTGCGCTTCCTGCATTACGCGCTGTTTGCCGGGCCGATGATCAGCCCGTTCTACTATGTGATAGACACCGCTATTCTTCTCGTTTTCTCGACGGCAGGGTATCGTTATCGTCGCACGAGCCAGATGGTGAACAACTACTACTGGCTCTATGAGCGTACTTCGGCGTTCTCGTACAAGAAGAAAGATTGACAGCTCGCTTCTTCTTTGAACAGATTGCCGTCACTCGTGAATTACAAAGTTTTCCGTCGCAACAAGTTGGTGGGTATTGCGCGGGACATAAAGGAACCATACCCGCCCAAAAACTGGGAGTAACAACATGAAGAAGATTCTTCTGTCGGCCGTGGCGTTTTCTGCTTTGACCGCTTTTGCGGGCACTGCATGGGCTGACCTGTTGATCGGCGTCGGCGGCCCGATGACCGGTCCGAACGCTGCCTTCGGTGCACAGCTTCAGAAGGGTGCCGAACAGGCTGCTGCCGACATCAATGCTGCAGGCGGCATCAATGGCGAGCAGATCAAGATCGTTCTCGGCGACGACGTTTCGGATGCCAAGCAGGGCGTTTCCGTAGCCAACAAGTTCGTTGCCGATGGTGTCAAGTTCGTCGTTGGCCACTTCAACTCGGGCGTTTCGATCCCGGCTTCCGAAGTTTACGCGGAAAACGGCGTTCTCGAAATCTCGCCGGCTGCGACCAACCCGGTCTACACCGAGCGCGGTCTGTGGAACACCTTCCGTACCTGCGGTCGTGACGACCAGCAGGGCGCCGTTGCCGGTGCCTACATCGCTGACAAGTTCAAGGACGCCAAGATTGCCGTCGTTCATGACAAGACCCCGTACGGTCAGGGCCTTGCCGATGAAACCAAGAAGGCAATGAACGCTGCCGGCGTTACTGAAGTTGTCTACGAAGGTATCACCCCCGGTGAAAAGGACTTCTCGGCCCTCATCGCCAAGATGAAGGAAGCCGGCGTCAGCCTGGTTTACTGGGGCGGTCTGCACACCGAAGCTGGCCTGATCATCCGCCAGATGGCCGACCAGGGCCTCAAGGCTGTGCTGATGTCGGGTGACGGTATCGTTTCGAACGAACTCGCTTCGATCGCAGGCGACGCCGTAAACGGCACGCTCAACACCTTCGCCCCGGATCCGCGCAAGCGCCCGGAAGCCAAGGAACTGGTTGAGAAGTTCCGCGCTGCCGGCTTCGAGCCGGAAGCCTACACCCTCTACTCCTACGCTGCCGTTCAGGTCATCGCTGAAGGTGCCAAGGCTGCCGGTTCGAACGATCCGATGGCCGTTGCCGACGCAATCAAGGCCAAGGGTCCGTTCAAGACCACGCTCGGCGACCTCAGCTTCGACGAAAAGGGCGACATCACCCGTCCGGACTACGTCATGTACGAGTGGAAGAAGGGCGAAGACGGCAAGTACAGCTACTTCGAAATGTAATTTCGAACAGAGGTTCGCCTCGGAAAGCCCGGTCTCGTACCGGGCTTTTTTGTTGCAGCGGTTTTGGCTCCCTGCATGGGGGGCTGCCGCGATCCATGGCAATTGCCTAATATTTTGGCGTTTGGCCGCCCGGGTGGACGGCGTGGTGCTTCCGGCTCCGGTGATTTCGGTGCGGCACGGGAATTGCTTCGTTCCTGACATCCGCATTTGAAAGGTGAACCACGCCTGCACGCGGCAATGACAACGAATATCGGGAGCCTCATGATCCTCTGTCCAAGTGCGGGTCCGGCGTCAGCAAGTGCGGAATGCGGCCTTTGGCGAGGACGGCCATGAGCGCGCTGGCATTCGGCAAGCCGCAGCGCGCACGCGGACACGGGATTCTCGAGGCGAAGCCTTTCGCCGGACGGACCCGGCTGGCGCGGCTCTTCCAGGAAGGAGCGGCCAAGATCCGCCTGCCGGAAACCTATTCCCCGGAAATGGAAGCGGTGATGATCAATACCGCCGGCGGTCTGACCGGTGGTGATCGCCTCGACTGGGCCGTCACCGCCCCGGCCGGAACGCAGGTGGTCGCCACGACGCAGGCCTGCGAACGGGTCTACCGTTCCAGTTCCGGTCCGGCGGAAGTCTCGACCGCGATTTCGGTCGCCGCCGGCGCGCGGGTGCACTGGCTGCCGCAGGAGACCATCGTCTTCAATCATGCCGCGCTCAGCCGCCGGCTCGATGTCGAGCTCGACGAGACTTCGGAGTTCCTGGCCGTCGAGGCCGTGCTGATTGGCCGGCGGGCGATGGGGGAGGCGGTCACCTCGGCCCGGTTCCGCGATCGCTGGCGGATCCGCCGCGGTGGTCGGCTGCTGCACGCGGAAGATCTGAGGCTGGAAGGCGATATCGCCGCGCTCGTCGCCGATCGGGCCGTGCTTGGC
>JAEWPB010000089.1 GCA_023399465.1 Pseudomonadota bacterium | reverse complement strand
CCTCGGCTCGGTTCCGCGATCGCTGGCGGATCCGGCGCGGCGGCCGGCTGCTGCATGCGGAAGATCTGAGGTTGGAAGGTGATATTGCCGCGCTCGTCGCCGATCGGGCCGTGCTTGGCGGCAGTCTCGCATTTGCCACCATGTTCTATTGCGGGCCGCTTTCCGAGGCGATGCTCGCCCGGGTGCGCGCGGTACTCGGTGAAGCTGCGGGCGGAGCGAGCCAGTGGAAGGAAAAGCTGGTCGTGCGGGTGACTGCCGAAGACGGCTTTGCGCTTCGCAAGATCCTCATCCCGCTGATAACGGTCTTGCGCGACGGCGCGCCGGTGCCGAAAGTCTGGAACCTTTAAGTCTAACGTCACGGAACGATCATGAACCTTACTCCGAGAGAAAAAGACAAGCTGCTGATCGCCATGGCGGCCATCGTGGCCCGCCGGCGGCTGGAGCGTGGCGTCAAGCTCAACCATCCGGAGGCGATCGCGCTGATCTCGGACTTCGTCGTCGAGGGGGCCCGCGACGGGCGTTCGGTCGCCGACCTGATGGAAGCAGGCGCGCATGTGATCACCCGCGATCAGGTGATGGAAGGCATCGCCGAGATGATCCATGATATCCAGGTCGAGGCGACCTTCCCCGATGGCACGAAGCTCGTGACCGTCCACGAACCGATCAGGTGAGGTGGGACATGCCGGGATTTCCCGCCAGTAGCGGGCGTCGCCCAAAACATCCATCATCCACGAAACGGGGTGACGAAAGCCGAGGTCTTGTCGCCTCGCGCATCCGTTTGAGCTTGTCGGAGACTGTCCATGATCCCAGGTGAGGTTATTGCCGCTGAAGGCGAGATCGAACTCAATGCCGGTGCCGAAACGCTGGTGCTTGAAGTGTCCAATACCGGCGACCGGCCGATCCAGGTGGGAAGCCACTACCATTTCGCCGAGAGCAATGCCGGGCTCGCCTTCGACCGCGATAGCGCCCGCGGCATGCGGCTCAATATTCCGGCCGGAACCGCAGTCCGCTTCGAGCCCGGGCAGACCCGCAGCGTGACGCTGATCCCCTTCGGCGGCAAGCGCGAGATCTACGGCTTCCGCCAGCAGGTCATGGGCAAGCTCTGAGTGACGGCCTGGCGTCGACGGTACAGACTGGAGGAACGCATGCAGGGGATACCGCGAGTGATCGGGAATTGAGCAAGGGCCGCCATATCATGATCGTCGGCAATGGCGAGATCGCGCCCTCGGCGGCGCCGCTCATCGATGCCGCCGATCTGGTGGTGCGCTTCAACGAATGCGGTTCCTTTGGACGCGGCGGCACGAAGACCGATATTGTCGCTGTCTGCAATACCGGCCGTCCCGCCAAGGCCATGCTTTCCTCCGACGCCTGGAAAACGAGCGCGCCGGTGACGATGGCATCCGCGCTCTGGTCCGTCCGCGATCCGGTGAAGTTTTCTGCCATGCGTGCGCCCTTGGCGGTCACTCATCCCGAACTGGACGACTTCTGCGACGACTATACTGACGCTTTTGCCGCCTTCGCGGCGGCGACGGGCAAGACGCACGAGGTCATCGAGGCCGCAGTCCATGAGGCGGCGGACAGCGCGCTCGCACCACATGCGCCGGGGCGCTACGTCGCGCCAAGCAGCGGCCTGATCGTGATCATGGCCATTCTTTCGGGGCGCGCCGCCGCCTTGCCCTCCGACACCGTTTCGATTGCCGGTTTCAGCCATGTCGGCTGGGACGGCCACCCCTTTGCCGCGGAACGTCGGCTGGTCGATGCGTTGGTCGCCGACGGCCGTCTGACCCGAATAGCCGAACCCGACCTTACCTCTACCCAAGGAGCCTGATCCGCATGTCCTACAAGATGCCCCGCTCTGCCTATGCCGGCATGTTCGGTCCCACCGTCGGCGACAAGGTGCGGCTCGCCGATACCGAACTCTTCATCGAGGTCGAGAAGGACTACACCATCTACGGCGAAGAGGTTAAGTTTGGCGGCGGCAAGGTCATCCGCGACGGCATGGGGCAAAGCCAGGTTTCCCGGGCGGACGGCGCGGTGGACACGGTCATCACCAACGCGCTGATCGTCGATCACACCGGCATCTACAAGGCAGATGTCGGGCTGAAGGACGGGCGTATCGCGGCGATCGGCAAGGCCGGCAACCCCGACACCCAGCCGGGCATCACCATCATCATCGGTCCGGGAACGGAGATCATCGCCGGCGAGGGCAAGATCCTGACGGCCGGCGCCATCGACACCCATATCCACTTCATCTCGCCGCAGCAGGTGGACGAGGCGCTGAATTCCGGCGTCACCTGCATGGTCGGCGGCGGTACCGGCCCGGCGCATGGCACGCTCGCCACCACCTGCACGCCCGGTCCCTGGCACATCGCCCGGCTCATCCAGTCCTTCGACGGCATGCCGATGAACATCGGCGTGTTCGGCAAGGGCAATGCCTCGCTGCCGGGGGCGCTTGAGGAAATGGTGCTTGCGGGCGCCTGTGGGCTGAAGCTGCACGAGGACTGGGGCACGACGCCGGCGGCGATCGACAACTGCCTTTCGGTCGCAGACCGCTACGACGTGCAGGTGGCGATCCACACCGACACGCTGAACGAGGGCGGCTTTGCCGAGGACACGGTTGCCGCCTTCAAGGGGCGCACCATCCACTCCTTCCATACCGAAGGCGCGGGCGGCGGCCATGCGCCTGACATCATCAAGGTCTGCCAGTTCCCGAACGTCATCCCCGGCTCCACCAACCCGACCCGGCCCTATACGGTCAATACCGTGGCCGAGCATCTCGACATGCTGATGGTGTGCCATCACCTGTCGCCGTCGATCCCCGAGGACATCGCCTTTGCCGAGAGCCGCATCCGCAAGGAAACGATCGCGGCGGAGGACATCCTCCACGACATCGGCGCCTTCTCGATCATCTCCTCCGACAGCCAGGCGATGGGCCGGGTCGGCGAGATGATCATCCGCACCTGGCAGACCGCGGACAAGATGAAGCGCCAGCGCGGCACGCTCAACGAAGAGGCCGGTGCGAACGATAACTTCCGCGTGCGCCGGTATATTGCCAAATACACGATCAATCCGGCGATAGCCCACGGCATGGCGCGGGAGATCGGCTCGATCGAAGTCGGCAAGCGCGCCGATCTGGTGCTGTGGAATCCTGCATTCTTCGGGGTAAAGCCCGAGATGGTGCTGCTTGGCGGCTGGATCGCCACCGCGCAGATGGGCGATCCCAATGCCTCGATCCCGACACCGCAGCCGATGCACTATCGTCCGATGTTCGGTTCCTTCGGCAAGGCGCGGACCAACGGCTCGGTCACCTTCGTTTCAAAGGCAGCCCATGAAACGGGCCTGCGCGAACGGATCGGCATCGACAAGCAGATCGTGGCCGTGGAAAATACCCGTGGCGGGATCGGCAAGCGCTCGATGGTGCTGAACGATGCGATGCCGACGATCGAGGTCGATCCGGAGACCTACGAGGTGCGTGCCGATGGCGAGTTGCTCACCTGCGAGCCTGCAGCCGTCCTGCCGATGGCGCAGCGCTATTTCCTGTTCTGACGATTGGCGGCTTGGCATGACGCTACGCTGCCGTCATGCCGGGTTCGCTCACGCGAGCGATGTCATCGTGGTCACCTTGTAGGCCTGGCCGGCGGTGTCGTAGGTCGTCCAGATGCCGACCTGCCGGCCTCTGGCGAAATAACCGGAGCGCAGCCGCGTGCCATCCTCACGGAACCATTGCCAGTAGCCGGTCGGCAGATCGTTTTCGGTCTGCCCCTTCGCCCAGAGCGTGCCGTCCTGGTGACGTTGTTCGAAGGGCTTCGTCTCAGGTGCCATAATCATTCCCCCCGCTTGCGGAACCTCCCTTGTTCATTTGTGCAATTGTCGCGCGTTCGTGCGGGTTCCGCAAGTCTTAAGGGAAAGGGTCGTAAAGCCCGCCGCCAGGCTGTACAGCCGCAACCGGAGCGCGATTCTGTCTTTCAGGCGGTCATGACCCACGGAACGGCCCGCCAGCTGGCGGAAGGCAATTATGGGTTGCCGTAGCCTTCGTGCGCCGTGGGGAAGCCTATGCCAAGGCTGGTTGCTCCAGGGCAGGCAGGAGCGCCCGTATTTCCGGGCACTGCAGACAGCGGTGCACATTTTATCGACACGTCTGAACACCACCCATGATTTAAATTCAGATCTGGATAATCTCGCATTGGACGCGGGATGGGTTGCATTTTAACGATTTGGTTAGGAAAATGGAGAGGTCGGGCACCTATCAAATCCCATGGGTTTTTGGGGTGGAGTGTCATGTTGATTCGTGCAGCGAAATGGGCGTCGCTCCGTGTCGATCCGGCTGGTTTCGACAAGCCAGCAAGTGTTCGAACCTTCGCGCTGTCGATGGCCATGAAGGCTGTCGTTCTCGCGCTGGTGTTCAATGCGCTGCTGTTGCCGGTCTACCAGATGTTCGGACTGTTGCCGGCTGAACTCGGCAATGCGGCGCTGGTTGCGGTTTCGTCCTCGTGGATCGTCGTCGGCGGCGTTGCCGGCGCGCTCGCCGCCTGCTGCGGCAGGGCATTGCACCAGATCGCCGTTTCGCGGGCCGAGTTCGAGCACCTGAGCCGCACCGACATGCTGTCCGGACTTCTCAACCGGCGCGCGTTCAGCGAAATCCTCGGCGCCACGAAAGACAGCGCCTCGCTCGTCATCTTCGATGTCGACCGCTTCAAGTCGATAAACGACCGCTTCGGCCATGCTGCCGGCGACATCGTCATTCGCGCGGTTTCGGAAACCCTGTCGTCGCTTTTCGAGGGCGTGCACTCGGTCGCGCGGCTCGGTGGCGAGGAGTTCGGCGTCGTTGTCCGTGGTGGATCGGCAGCCTGGCGGCAGCAGGTCGTCGAGAAAGCACGCCGCGCGATTGCCGAGCAGCCAATCGCATTCGACGGAGGCTCGCTGTTCGTGACGATTTCTGCCGGGATCGCCGATTTCGACGGCAACCGTCGCGGCGACACGGTTTATTTCGCCGCCGACAAGGCGCTCTATCTGGCGAAGGCGGCCGGCCGCAATCGCGTCGTCCACGAGAGCCAGGGGTTCGAAACGCTGGAACTGATAGCCGACAGTTGCGGCGATGCCCCGGAGCCGAGGGCCGCTGCCCTGTGAGAACGCAGGTGCACTTGGCCCGCCATCCTCTCCCGTACGCGCCGGTGAGCAGAATTATTGCAGATGCCCGTTCAGGCGGCACGGGAATTGCTTTTCGTATCCCATGCACGTTCACGGAAAGAAAGCATGCAACGGATAACCACCTTCTTGCCGGCCGGCACGCCTTCCGATCCACCCGTCACCCAGGTCGAGCTGCCGCACGACCTCAGGCACCTCAGGCGCAAGGTATTGCCGCTCGACAACGGCGACATGGTCATGCTCGACCTGAAGGAGCCGGTGATGTTTGCCAACGGCGACCTCCTGGTGCTCGAGGACGGCGGTCTGGTGGAAATCGTTGCGGCGAGGGAGAAGCTGTTCGAAATTAAGGCACGCGACGGGTTGCATCTGATCGAACTTGCCTGGCATTTGGGCAATCGTCACCTGCCGTCGGCGATCACCGAGGAGCGTATCCTCATCCTGCGCGACCATGTGATCCGCGCCATGCTCGAGGGGCTCGGCGCCACCGTCCGTGAGGTCGAGGAACCGTTCCAGCCGGTGCGCGGGGCCTATCACGCCCACGGCGGCCACGGCCATCACCATCATGACCACTGAACGCCATGGCTAGTGGCGGTGAACTACAGGCGTTGCTGCAGTTGATGACGTGGCTGTCGCCGGCGTTTCCGGTCGGTGCATTCGCCTATTCCGGCGGCCTGGAACGCGCGGTGCATGACGGTATGGTCGGCGATGCCACGACGCTCAAGGACTGGGCGAAGGCGCTCGTCGCCCACGGCAGCGGATGGAACGACGCGGTGCTGCTCGCCGAAAGCCACCGGCGGCATGCGGATGGCGAATGGCTCGCCGACATTGCCGAACTCGCCGAGGCGCTTGCCGGATCGCGCGAGCGGCACATGGAGACGACGCTGCTCGGAGAGGCGTTCATTGCCGCTGCCGGCGCCTGGCCGGATCCGGTTCTTTCCCGCCTGCCATCTCCCGTTGCCTATCCGGTGGCGGTCGGAGCGGTCGCGGGCGCCCATGGGGTCCCGCTGGCGGCGGCCATCGGGGCGTTCCTGCATGCGGGCGTGTCGCAACTGGTATCGGTCGGCATCCGGCTTTCCGTCTGCGGCCAGCGCGACGGCGTCGCCGTCATCGCGGCGCTGGAGAAGACGATTGCCGAGGTGGCGCTGAAGGCGGCATCGTCGACGCTGGACGATCTCGGCTCATCGACGCTCAGTGCCGACATCGCATCGCTGCGACACGAGACGCAGGGCGTCCGATTGTTCAGGTCATGATTGGAAGTGAGGTAACAGGATGAAATCGGCGAACGGACCCTTGCGGGTGGGTATCGGCGGACCGGTCGGTTCCGGCAAGACTGCCCTGACGGAGAAGCTCTGCAAGGCGATGCGCGAACACTATTCGGTCGCCGTCATCACCAACGACATCTATACTAGGGAAGATGCCGACGCGCTGGTGCGCATGCAGGCGTTGCCCTCCGAGCGGATCGTCGGTGTGGAGACCGGCGGCTGTCCGCATACCGCCATCCGCGAGGACGCGTCGATCAATCTCCAGGCCGTGGCCGGCCTCAATGCCCGCTTTCCCGAACTCGACGTCGTGTTCATCGAGTCCGGCGGCGACAACCTGGCGGCGACCTTCTCGCCCGATCTGGCCGATCTCACCATCTATGTCATTTCGGTCTGTCAGGGCGAAGAGATCCCGCGCAAGGGCGGCCCGGGCATCACGCGCTCCGACCTGCTGGTGATCAACAAGAAGGACCTGGCGCCTTATGTCGAGGTCGATCTCACGGTGATGGAAAACGATGCCGAGCGCATGCGCGCATCCCGCCCCTTCGTGTTCACCGACCTGAAGCGGGGCGAGGGGGTCGAAAGCGTCGTCGGCTTCCTGAAGCAGTATGGCGGGCTGTGAAAGCCCACCCCAGGTTAGATCTGCTTTAGCGCGGGGATGTCGCTGATCTGGATCATCCGGCCGCGCACCGTCACGCCGGCGCGCTTGAGCGCGGCAAAGGCGCGCGAGAGCGCTTCGGGCGCCAGCCCCAGCTTGCCGGCCAGAAGGCTCTTCTGGAAGGGCAGGCGGATCGATGCGGCCGTCCCGTCCGGCGGGCAGTTGCTCAGCAGATAGTGGGCCACCCTCTGCGGGGCCGTCTGCAGGCGATCGTTGGCGACGCAATCCATGGTCGACAACAGATTGGTCGCCGTCACCTGCATCAGCGCCCGTGCGAGATCCTTCTCGCGATCGGCGAGGTTGCGCACCTTGTTGAGGTCGAACCGGGCAACGACGACATTTTCGGCGGCCTGCGCGTTGTAGCGGTGGGTCGGTCCCATGGTCAGCATGCAATCGGCGAATACCTCGCCCGGGCCGCAGATGCGGATATCGGCCTCGCGTCCGCAACGGCTCAGCCGGAACAGGCGCACATGCCCGCCGAGAACGCAGTAGAAATGCTCGGCCTCGTTACCTTCGCGAAAGATCACGTGACGCGCTTCGAAGGTGCCCGGCGTGACGATTTCCAGCATGCGGTTCAGCGTGGAAGCGGAAAGCTGCGCCATCAGCGGCGCCTTCATCAGCGTTGTCCGATCCCGCAGGTTCAGCTTAGGCAATTTGTTCATGACCAACTCTTAAGGACCCCCATCCCATGTTTCCGGCCATGTGCTCTTTGCACGTCGGAAGCAGATCCCGGAAAGAGCCTGGCGGTTCGAAATATTGCTGCGCTCATCGCATGTCGAATGCGGTTGCGCAGGGCTTCATGCTGGGGATACTAGGCGATCCATTCTGTGCGCTAATTGATTTCGATCAATCGGCCCCCTGAAAAGCGGGGGAATCCGGCGGGCTATACAACTGAAAAGCCGGGCCCCCCGATCGGGAAGCCCGGCTTTTCCGTGTTTGATCCGGCCGATTGCTATTCGGCTGCGAGCGGTGGCAGCCGTACGACCTTGCCGCCCTTGGCGGCCTCGTCCGGCTTGTCCTTCGTCCGGGTTTCGAGCGCGGCGACGCGCTCCTCCAGGCTTGCCACGGCCTGTTTGCTTTCGCTTGCCATGCCGGTGAGCTGCTCGTTGGAGAGCGGCTCCAGTTCCTCGTCCTTCCGACCGACGAAGCGGCCGAAGAGGCGGGCCAGCAGCCTCGAGATATCGTCCATGATGAGGAAGAACGACGGCACCACGACGAGCGACAGAACGGTCGACACGATGATGCCGCCCATCACGGCAATCGCCATCGGTGCCCGGAACGTGCCGCCTTCGCCAACCCCGAGGGCCGAGGGCAGCATGCCGGCGGACATGGCGATCGAGGTCATGATGATCGGCCTTGCGCGCTTGCGGCCGGCTTCCACCATGGCATGCACGCGTTCCATGCCGTGGCGCCGCATCTCGACGGCGAAGTCGACGAGCAGGATCGCGTTCTTGGTGACGATGCCCATCAGCATCAGGATACCGATCAGCACCGGCATTGACAGCGAGTTCTGGGTCAGGATCAGTGCCACGGCCACGCCGCCGATGGCCAGCGGCAGCGAGAACAGGATGGTGAACGGCTGGATGACGTCCTTGAAGAGCAGGATCAGCACCACCAGCACCAGCATCAGGCCGAGGATCATGGCGTTGCCGAAGTTCTGCACCAGTTCGGCCTGCACCTTGGCATCACCGCTTTCGGCGAGCTGCACGGTCTTCGGCAGCTCGGTCTCGGCAACGATGCGCTTGAACTCTTCCGTCGAGGTGTCGAGGGCGGTGCCGAACGGAACGTCGGAGCCGATGGCGACGACGCGGTTGCGGTTGTTGCGCTTGATCGAGCTCGGCCCTTCGGAATAGTCGATGTCGGCGATGCTGTAGAGCGGCACGGTGGCGCCGGTCGCCGTCTTGATCCGCAGCGCCCGGATCGCCGCCAGATCGCGGCGAACGTCGAGCGAGGCCTGCACGCGGATCGGGATCTGCCGGTCATCGAGCGAGATCTTGGTCAGCTGTGAGTCGATGTCGCCGATGGTGGCGATGCGCACGGTTTCCGAAATCTGCTGCGGCGTGATGCCGAGGC
>JAEWPB010000032.1 GCA_023399465.1 Pseudomonadota bacterium | reverse complement strand
TGGCTGGGGCGCCAGGATTCGAACCTGGGAATGCCGGTACCAAAAACCGGTGCCTTACCGCTTGGCGACGCCCCAACGAGATGCGAAGCACTGCTTCGCGAAATCGACGCCTGATTAGCAAAGCTTGCCCCGGGCGACAATGACTAAGTTGGCCCGCCGGAAAGATTTCTTTGGTGTTTCTCACCACTTTCCTGATGGCATGGATGATGCCTCATCATTGCGCGGTCGCGCCAATGCCTCGGGCCGGGCGCTCCAGCCGCGATCGCAGGGTCGCGCGATGCTCCGCGGAATGCCGCGCCGTCCGCGGCTATCGGGCTATCCCGGCCGGCTCCCCGGCCGGGAGCGCGGAGATTAAAGACGCGGCCTCGCGCAAAGCGAAGCGTGACTGTGGCTCAGCATCAGGCGGCGATAACCTGCAGGCAAACCGTCACTGCATCCGCCCCTGCCGGGATGGGCCGGGTGGCGAGCCGGATTGCGCCCACCCGTCGAAAATCGATTCCGGTCGCCGAGCTTTTGCGCTAGAAGACCGCGCATGAGCAATCCAGAATTCGACCTCGACTTCGTGCCCGCCCATGGCGAGGCCGTCACCATCGCCGAAAACGTCCAGCGCCTGACGGTGAACAACCCCGGGCCGTTCACCTTCCATGGCACCAACACCTATATCGTCGGCGGCAGCTCGGTCGCGGTCATCGATCCCGGCCCCGAGGACGAGGCGCATTTCCGGGCGCTGATGAGGGCGCTCGAAGGACGCGAAGTGACCCACATTGCCGTCAGCCATACCCACAAGGACCATTCGCCGCTCGCCCGCCGGCTGAAGCGGGAAACCGGCGCGATCATCGTCGCCGAAGGCCCGCACCGTGCCGCCCGCCCCTTGCATGACGGCGAGACCAACCCGTTTGCCGAAAGCTCCGATACCGAGTTCGTGCCCGATCGTGCGCTTGGCGAAGGCGAGCGCGTCGAGGGCGACGGCTGGACGCTCAACGCCCTGCTCACCCCCGGGCATTCCGCCAATCATGCCGCCTTTGCGCTCGAAGGCACCGGCATCGTGTTTTCCGCCGATCACGTGATGGCCTGGGCGACCTCGATCGTCGCCCCGCCCGACGGTTCGATGGCCGACTACATGGCCTCGCTCGAAAGCCTGCTCTCGCGTGACGACCGCATCTATTTCCCCGGGCATGGCGGCCCGGTCCGGGAGCCGGCCTCCTTCCTCCGGGGCCTGCGCACCCACCGGCGCATGCGCGAGCGCGCCGTGCTGGAACGCATCCGCTCGGGCGACCGCACCATCCCGGACATGGTCAGGGCGATCTACCGCGACACCGACCCGCGGCTCCACGGCGCGGCGGCGCTGTCGGTGCTCTCGCATCTCGAGGATCTCGTGGAAAAGGGCCAGGTCTCGACCGATGGCCCTGCCCGGCTGACCGGCCACTTCTTCCCGGTGACCGCCTAGGATATCATCCTGCCTGGGGCCGACGCTCAGCCGCCGGCGATCCCGAGCAGTTCGGCATCGAGGGCACGCAGATAGTCGTCGGCAATCGCCGCCGAGAGACCGAGATCGCTCTGCCCGTAGCGCGAGGCGACGCGCATGTCGACGAAGGTGGTCTCGGGCCCCTCGCGCAGGCGGATCATGACATCGAAATGCAGGCCGAGCACCAGTGTCGTCACATCGCCCTGCAGCAGCACATCGGTAGACTCAGTGCCGAAGACCGGCTCTTCCTCGGCCTCCTCCGGCCGCGGCAACGGTATAGGAACGACCTCGGGCGGCGCCTCGGCGACCGCGCCGTCATCTGCCGGCCTTGCCGGCTGGTCCTCGATATCGGCCCCGGCATTGGCAAGGCCGGAAGCGTCGGTGATCCGCACCCGGTTGACCGCCGCCACCTTCTTGACCGCCTCGTACACGCGGTCGATCGCCCCATCGTAGCGGCGGCCGGTAAGACCGGGATAGGCCTCGAGCTGCATCTCGCGGTCGACGTCGGTGATGACGGCATGGCGCGGCAGCCAGATCTGCTCAGCCTCAGGCTGCTGCAGCCAGGGCGGCGCCGAGGTGAGATCGGTCGAGACATCGTAGATCGGCGGGCGGGTATAATAGGCATAGCCGGCGACGGCGATGACGGCGAGCGGAACAAGCGAATAGAAAAGTCCCTTCGCCGCCGCGATGCCGCCAAGCGCCCCGACATCCCATAGCCGCCACAGGCCGAACAGCGCCATCACCAGCGCAAGCGCTGCCGATGCCGCGGCAACGATCACCAGCGCGACGAAATACGGCGTCGCCATCAGGCCGAAGCGATGAAGAAGGACGACGGCCAGCAACAGCACCAGTGAAAACCTGCCGACCGCATGCGCGACACTCGCCGCATGGGACACTGGACGTTCGAAGCGGATGGTCATCAGCAAAACACCATGGCGGAACTGAAACGAAGGGGCGGCGGCGTGTCCAGTTCTAGCGCATAACTTCAGGAATCGGAATCCCCCGTTGCGTCGCTTCGACGACGACGACCGGAATCGCGGCCGCGCGGTTTCGAATCAGCCGGGCCGCACTTGTCCCCCGTTTAAACGGCCCGATTTATGCATTTTTGTCACGCTGCCATAAAATTTGACGTTTTCCTAAAATACGGCAAGGATGTCATTTCGACCCGGTTCCAATGACCAACGTAACCAGCACGGAGAAAGACCTGATGATTGCACCGGTAGTCACCACCCTCAGCCTGCCCGCCCCGGCCATGCCTGCTTCCCTCGAAGACTTCAGCGGCACCCTCCCCCTCATCGAACTTGAATTGTCGCTTGAAGGCTTCAGCGGCGGAGAGGCGCAGTTTGCAGCCGCGGTTCGCGAAGCGGCCGAGGTTTGCGGCGGGGCCTTCCTGTTCGACCTTCCCGGCGCAGATCTCCTCGACGATTGCAGCAGGGTTGCGGTGGTGCGCATCGGCGACGAACCGGATCAGCCGCGAACCGTTCTGGCGCTCCTCGATGAAGCCGGCGCCGCCATCCGCATCGAAGATCCGGACGAACGCACCGAGGGACTGGTGCGCCTTGCCGAGGCCTTCGTCGGCGTATTGGAAAAGATCTAGCGACAGGCGCCACGCGCCTGCCGCGGCGTGCATCCCCGGCGGTCATCGCAGCCGGTTGCCCCTAAGTGGCGAGGTATACCTGCCGGGTACGGGATCCGGGCGTGACCGATGGTGCGTGTCGGTTGCCGGCACGGCGCGGTTGATGCAGACCAGACGGGCTGCCCGCCGATTTCCGGGCAATTACTGCCTGAAGCACGGAGGCTCGGCCATGCCTTCACGACGCATTGCACTGCTGCTCGCATTCGCCGCCATCCTGTCCGCCTGCCAGAGCATCACCCCGGAGCAGCGGCACGCTGCCGACGAGGCCAAGTGCAGCGGATACGGCTTCCGCAAGGGCACCGAGGCCTTCGCAAACTGCATGATGAGGATCGACCTGGAGCGGCGTCTCGAGCGGGCGCTGTGGTCCAGGCCCTATTACGGCCCCGGCCCCTATTACTGGTACTGACCGGGCCTCGCCACTACCATCACACCGTCTTCCCGGTTGCGGGCGATCGCCGCCTGCGCGGCGGCAAGCCTTGCGATCGGCACGCGGAACGGCGAGCACGAGACATAATCGAGCCCGATCGATTCACAGAAGTGGATCGACGTGGGGTCGCCGCCATGTTCGCCGCAAATGCCGAGCTTGACCTCCGGGCGCGTCTGCCGGCCACGCTCGGCGGCGATTTTCATCAGTTCGCCGACACCGTCGAAATCGAGCGAGATGAACGGATCGTGCTCGATCACCCCCTTGCGCTGGTAGGTGGTGAGGAAGGCCGAGGCATCGTCGCGCGAAATGCCGAAGGTGGTCTGGGTCAGGTCGTTGGTGCCGAAGGAGAAGAATTCCGCAGCTTCGGCGATGATGTGGGCCCGCAGCGCCGCGCGCGGCAGTTCGATCATGGTGCCGACCAGGTAGTCGATCTGCATCCCGGCCTCGGTCATCACTGCCCGCGCCACCTCGTCGATCCGCCCCTTGACGTAGTCGAGTTCGGCGCGGAGGCCAACCAGCGGCACCATGATTTCCGGCACCACCGCGGCCCCGGTTTCCCGTGCTGCGGCCACTGCCGCCTCGAAGATGGCCCGGGCCTGCATTTCCGCGATCTCCGGGTAGGAGATCGCCAGACGACAGCCGCGATGGCCGAGCATCGGATTGAATTCATGCAGCGCATCGACGCGCTGGCGCAGCTTCTGCGGCTCCATGCCCATCGCCTCGGCGACCTCGGCGATCTCCTCGTCGCTCTTCGGCAGGAACTCATGCAGCGGCGGATCGAGCAGGCGGATGGTCACCGGCAGGCCGTGCATGATCGCAAACAGCGCGGCAAAGTCGGAGCGCTGCATCGGCAGCAGGCGCGCCAGCGCCGCCCGCCGGCCGTCTTCATCCTCGGCCAGGATCATCTCGCGCATCACCTGGATGCGGTCGCCCTCGAAGAACATGTGCTCGGTGCGGCAAAGCCCGATGCCTTCCGCGCCGAACGAACGGGCGGCCCGGGCATCCTGCGGCGTATCGGCATTGGTACGCACGGTCATGCGCCGCGAACGGTCGGCCCACTGCATGATCTTGCCGAAATCGCCGGACAGTTCCGGCTGCAGCATCGGCACGATGCCCTTCAGCACCTGGCCGGACGAGCCGTCGATGGTGATGATGTCGCCCTTCTTGAGAACCAGACCGCCGAGCCCGATCAGGTGCTCGTTGCGCATGTCGACGCGCATCGTGCCGGCGCCGGAAACGCAAGGGATGCCCATGCCGCGGGCTACCACCGCCGCGTGGCTGGTCATGCCGCCGCGCGTCGTCAGGATCCCTTCGGCCGCATGCATGCCGTGGATGTCTTCCGGGCTGGTCTCGATGCGCACCAGGATGACCTTGCGACCCTCCTCCTCGGCGCTCACCGCCTCTTCCGCGGTAAAGACGATCTCGCCCGTCGCTGCCCCCGGCGAGGCCGGCAGGCCGGAACCGATGATCTCCCGCGTGACGCGCGGATCAATGGTCGGATGGAGCAACTGGTCGAGCGAGGCCGGCTCGATGCGGATCACCGCCTCTTCCTCGGTGATCAGTCCTTCGGCGGCCATGTCGACGGCGATCTTCATCGCCGCCTTTGCAGTGCGCTTGCCGGAGCGGGTCTGCAGCATCCACAGCTTGCCGCGCTCGATGGTGAATTCCAGATCCTGCATGTCGCAGTAATGCGCTTCGAGCCGGCTGCAGATGCCGCAAAATTCCGCAAACGCCTCGGGCATGACCTTTTCCAGCGACGGCCGGTCGGAACCGGAGGCGATGCGCGCCGCCTCGGTGATGCTCTGCGGCGTGCGGATGCCGGCGACAACGTCCTCGCCCTGGGCGTTTACCAGGAACTCGCCATAGAGTTCCTTCGCGCCGGTCGAGGGATTGCGGGTAAAGGCCACGCCGGTCGCCGACGCATTGCCGAGATTGCCGAACACCATCGCCTGGATATTGACCGCCGTTCCCCAGGCGGCGGGAATGCCGTGCAGGTGACGGTAGGTCACCGCGCGCGGGTTCATCCAGCTCGAGAATACCGCGCCAACCGCGCGCCAAAGCTGCACCTGCGGATCCTGCGGAAACGCCTCGCCGAGTTCCTCCTCGATCACCTGCTTGTAGAGCGTGGTGACGTGCTGCCACTCGACGGCGGAAAGTTCCGTGTCGTAGTCGTAGCCGAGCCTGCCCTTCTCGTCCTCGAGGATCTCCTCGAACACCTCGTGATCGAGCCCCATGACGACGTCGGCGTACATCTGGATGAAGCGGCGATAGCTGTCCCAGGCAAAACGGGCGTCACCGGCATCGTGGCCGAGCGCCTGTACCGTCTCGTCGTTGAGGCCGAGATTGAGGACGGTATCCATCATGCCGGGCATCGAGGCGCGCGCGCCCGAACGCACCGAGAGCAGCAGCGGATGCTTGCCGCTTCCGAACCGGCGCCCGGTAATCTCCTCGATGCGGGCAAGTCCCGCCATCACCTGGGCATCGAGACCGGGGGGCATCTTGCGCCCTTGCGCATAGTACCAGTTGCACGCAGCGGTGGTAACCGTCAGTCCCGGGGGCACCGGCAAGCCCAGACTCGCCATTTCGGCGAGATTGGCGCCCTTGCCGCCAAGAAGGTCCCTGTCGCTTGCGCGCCCTTCCGCCGAACCGTCGCCGAAGGTGTAGACCCACTTTTCCATGCTTTTCCCGCCCCGAATGACTGTAAGGCGAGACTATTCCATACCGCCTGAAAATTAAATTGATAATTGCAGCGCAAATGCTGCGTCGCAGCATTTTTTCCACCGCGATGCGCCGCAGCCACGCATTTTTGGTGTTGCGGATGCCCGTCCGGACATACCTGCGGCGCTCCGGCGACGGCGGCAATGACAAAGGAAGATATATTCAATCTGGAGGTTAGGCAAAGCTTTGCGGGACCGCCCTGCAACCGGCCCCGCAAAGCTTTCCGTCCGGCCAGGATAAACCGGACGGGGGGTTCGAATTCTGCCTACCTTGGGATCAATAGCCCAGGCGTGTCTGCGTGTCCATGCCGGTTTTGGACAACTTCCAATTCCAAAAACGCATAAAGCGCCTCCGGAACAGGAAAGCACCCCCAGCCGATCCCAGCCCCTTTAAGCGGTACGTTAAATCAGTGTTCGCGCATTCACACCACCCAAATGGGTGGGAACGGGCAAATATTGTAACTAATGCGGGCATTTTACCAATTAAAGTCCATCCTGCATAAGCGGCGCCCGCTGCGCAGCCGACGGGTTGCCGAAATAGCGGTCCTCCGCACCCTTCTGGTAGAGACGCGCCCACGCGCCCGCGCCATCCGCGGTGAACAGGATATGGATCGAATTGTCCGCACAGTCATGCGGCTTGCAGGCATGAAACACCTGCATGACGACGCCCTCGATCTCGACTTCTTCCGATGGCCCGGAGACGAAACTCTTCCCGCCCGGAATGTTCCGCACCCATGAGGGCACGCCCTTCTCCGTCCTGAACAAGGCGACCAACGTCTCGCGATGCACCCTGGAAGTGGCCAGCACGTCAAACAGATAGATGCCGGCAAGGCTGGGTCCTATCGGCGCGGACGGTGCCAAAGGCGCCGCCGGGGCAGGAAGCGGGGCGGCAAGGGCAAGCGAAGCGACCAAGGCAAGGACAAAACCGGTTCTCATTGGCGAGGCACTCCATTCTCAAGATCCTGCAATGCGCGACTTCGCGCACCGCATCCCCGCACTATAAAGGCTGTGCCGGTATCGACAATATCGTCGTACGGGCGAACGCCCGGCGGGCGGCGGCGCGATTATCCGACGTCGAGCATCCGTTCCGCCGTCTGCAGGTCGACCGAGACGAGCTGCGAAACGCCCTGCTCCGCCATGGTCACGCCGAACAGGCGGTTCATCCGCGCCATGGTGATCGGGTTGTGGGTGATGACGACGAAGCGGGTCTCGGTCGAGGCCGCCATTTCGTCCATCAGGTTGCAGTAGCGCTCGACATTGTGGTCGTCGAGCGGCGCATCGACCTCGTCGAGCACGCAGATCGGCGCAGGATTGGTGAGAAACACTGCGAAGATCAGCGCCATCGCGGTCAGGGCCTGCTCGCCACCGGAGAGCAGCGTCATCGTCTGCGGCTTCTTGCCCGGCGGGCGGGCGAGAATTTCCAAGCCCGCTTCCAGCGGATCGTCGGATTCGATCAGTTGCAGTTCCGCCGTCCCGCCGCCGAAGAGATGGGTGAACAGCCGCTGGAACTGGGCGTTGACGACGTCGAAGGCGGCGATCAGCCGTTCGCGGCCCTCGCGATTGAGGCCCTGGATGGCAGCGCGCAGCTTGCGAATGGCATCGATGACGTCATTGCGCTCGCGAACCAGCATCTCCAGCTTTTCCGAGAGTTCCTTCTGCTCCTCGTCGGCCCGCAGGTTGACCGCGCCGAGGCGCTCGCGCTCGATCTTCAGGCGCTCGAGTTCGCGTTCCACGTCACGCGGGTCGGGAATCTGCTCCATGGTCGCGAGCCCCGTCAGCTTCAGCGCCTCATGCGGGGCGACGTTCAGCGCCTCGTGGATACGCTGCTCGCTTTCCTGGCGCTTCTCGCGGGCAGAGACGAGGCGCTCCTCGGCCCGGCCGCGCTTTTCCCGGCTTTCGGCCAGCTCCGAAAGCGAGGTCGCGGCCTTCTGGTCGGCATCGCGTTGCTTCAATTCGGCTTCGGCGAGCGCGTCGGCGGCACCGCGCCGCGCCTCTTCAGCCTTTGAAAGCTCGTTCATCAGTGCCCGGCGCTTGTCATCGAACTCGTCGGGCGCCATTTCCAGCATCGCCGCTTCCTCGCGGGCTTCCTCCTCGCGTTCGCGCAGCGTGGCGATATGGTCCTCGGCGCTGGCGGCCCGTTCGTTCCAGCTCGAACGCTCCTGGCGGATGGCGATGATGCGGCGCTGGCGGGCCTCGTTCTCGCGATTGAGCCCCTCATGGCGGGCACGCGCCTCGGCGAGCGCGCCGCGATCGGTGGCGACCACGGCCTGCTGGTCGCGCAAGCGCGCGTTAAGGCCAGAGAGGTCCGGCGCATCCTCCAGCTCGATACGGGCGTTTTCTTCCTGCGCAACGAGTTCCTCGAGCTGCGCCTGCAACTGGCTGGCGGTTTCGGCAATGACGTCGCGCCGGCGGATCAGATCACCGGATGCCCGCTCGGCCACGGCCAGCGCCTCGCGCGCCTTGGCAAGGGTGCGGGCAGCAAGCCGGCCGCGCTCGCGTGCATCGGTGAGGCGCCGCTCTTCGCCGCGGATCGTCTCCGCCGCCGCCGCCAGCGCATCCTCGGCCTCGGCCAGCACGTAGCGGGCTTCCTCGATCTCGCCTTCGAGTTCGGACAGGCGGTTCTTCTGCGCGAGCCGCAAGGCGGCAGCGCTCGGCGCCTCGGAACCGGTGACATGACCGTCCCAGCGGAAGACCGCGCCGTCGCGGGTCACGAGCCGCTGGCCGGGCTTCAGCTCCGCCATCAGCCGCAATGCCATCCCGACCTCGACGACGCCGATCTGGCGCAAGGTCCGCGCCAGCGCGTCGGGCGCCCCGACGTGATCGATCAGCGGCACGACGCCGGCAGGCAGCTTCGGATCGTCGGCACCATCGCCGTTTGCCGACCAGTAGGCGGGTGCTGCCGGGTCGAGCGGGCTTTCGAGGTCGTCGCCCAACACCGCGCCGAGGGCGGTTTCGAAGCCGCGGTCGACCTTCATCTCTTCGGCAACGGGAGAAAACGCGCCGGACGCAGCACCGGTGGCGAGCATCCGCGAAATCGTGCGGGCCTCGGTCTCGAGACCGTTGACGGCAGCGCGCGCCTGATCGACAGGCGTGCGCGCCATGACCTCGCTGCGGCGCGCTTCCGCCAGGATCTGTTCGACGTCGCTCGCCATCGCCTCGGCATCGGCGACCGCCTGCTCGGCGGCCTCGACCATCTCCCGCTTCTCGTCGGGATCAGGCAGGCTGGCGATCCGGCCGTCGATGGCGGCAAGTTCCTGGCTCGCCTCGCCCGACTGGCGTTCGAGCCGCATCTTGCGATCGGCGAGGTCGCGGATCGCCCGCTCGAGCTGGTTGCGCGAAGCGGCTGCTTCGGCGCGCTCGGCCGTCAGCGATGCGAACAGCTTCTCGCTGTCGGCAAGCGTTGCCGCGGCGGCCTCGAATGCCTCCCGGGTCTCTTCGGCATAGCGCCCGGAATCCGACAGGATCTCTTCGATCTCCGCCTCCTCGGCGGCAAGTTTTGCCAGGATCGCAGCGTTGTCGGCGACCATCCGCTCCTCGCGGCGGATGTCCTCGCCGAGCTGGACCAGCCGGCGGGTGAGTTCGTCCCGGCGGCGAAGAATGCGGCTGGCGTCTTCCTCTAGCTGGGTCTTGGCGATCTGCAAACGCTGCAGCGCGGCGGCAAGCTTCGCCTCGTTCTCGCGCAGTTCCGGCAGCCTCAGGCTGGCGATCGCCTGCGCCTTGGCGGCTTCCATCTGGGCCTGCGCCCGTTCGGCGACGAGCACCGTCGCCTGGTTCAGCGCGCTGTCGGCCTCGGCTTCGGCCTCCTTCGCCTGCACCCAGCGGATATGCAGCAGCATCGCCTCGCGCGAACGGATGTCCGCCGAGAGCATCTTGAAGCGGTTGGCCTGACGCGCCTGACGCTTCAGGCTCTCGATCTGGCTTTCGAGCTGCGAGGTCACGTCCTCGAGCCGCTCGAGATTGGTTTCGGCACCGCGCAACCGCAGTTCCGCCTCGTGCCGGCGCGAATGCAGGCCGGATATGCCGGCGGCTTCTTCGAGCAGCTGGCGACGGGCCTGCGGCTTGGCCTGGATCAATTCGCCGATCCGCCCCTGCCCGACCATCGACGGTGAGCGCGCGCCGGTCGAGGCATCGGCAAACAGCAGCTGCACGTCCTTGGCACGGGCTTCCTTGCCGTTGATGCGATAGACCGAGCCCTGCTCGCGCTCGATGCGGCGGGTCACCTGGATCTCGTCGCTGTCGTTGAAGGCGGCAGGCGCGGTACGATCGGAATTGTCGAGATAGAGGCCGACTTCGGCGGTGTTGCGAGCGGGACGGTTGCCGGATCCGGAAAAGATCACGTCGTCCATGCCGGATGCGCGCATGTTCTTGTAGGAATTCTCGCCCATCACCCAGCGAAGGGCTTCGACAAGGTTCGACTTGCCGCAGCCGTTCGGGCCGACGACCCCGGTCAGGCCGCGTTCGATGATGAATTCAGTCGGTTCGACGAAGGATTTGAAGCCGAGAAGGCGAAGCTTGTTGAACTTCACGGGCAAGGCCTCCCCTCAGCGGGGAGGTCGCCGGATACGGGCGCACGGCAACGGCCGCCGCCCGCATCGATCAGATGCAGCGGATCAGAGCAGGCTATCGATGAGCGCCGACATGCTGTCAACCGACATGGCTCCAGAGTAACGCTTGCCATTGATCAGGAAGCTCGGCGTAGAACTGACACCGAATTCCTTCGCACCACGCTCCCTGACCGCATTCACATCATCCAGAAGCTTCTGGTTCGTCAAGCAAGCCTCGAAGGTCTCCTGTGTAAAACCGGCAAGTTTCGACATCTGCAGCAGGGCGCTGCGACCGTCCTGGGCTGCGGCCCAGGTCTCCTGCTGCTTCATCAGCATCGAAACCATGGGGAAATAGGTATCCGCGGTGCTCATCTCGGCCGGCTTGGCCGGGTTGCAGCGCGCCAGCATGATCGCGGCAGCGGCGCGCGGATCGAAGGGGAACTCGCGAACGATGAAGCGTACCTTGCCGCTATCGACGTACTTTTCCTTGATGGCATCGAAGGTGGTGTTGTGGAAGGTGGCGCAATGCGGGCAGGTCATCGACATGTATTCGACGATCTGCACCGGCGCGTCTTCCTTGCCGATCGCCATTTCCGGCAGCGCGCCGGGCTTCAGCACCTCGGTCATGTCGACATCGGCGTCGGCCGCGGGAATTTCTGCGGCAAGGGCTACGGACGGCATGCCGCCGACGACTGCCGAGAGCGCGCCGGCAGCAATGCCGCCGAGCAGGTGGCGCTTGGTCAGGTTCAGTTCAAACTTCGACATGGAATCACCCGTAGTGAATGGTTTTCTGGCACTGGTTGGCACTTGGATATATCGACGCTTCGCCGCTCACAAGGCACCTGCCACCCAATCTCTTCAAAGAATTGTGACCTGTCGAGTGGCAAACGCATTAAATTACGGAAAGGTTGGCGGACAACCCTGCGGTTGTCTCACCGCCCCTTGCGCTTCTGCAGCACCGCCGTCCCGAGCCGGGTAACCGCGCGGCGCAGGCTTTCGCTCTCGATCCCCTCCATCATCGCATCCAGACGCCTTGCCGCCTCGCCCTTCAAGGGCGGCGGCGTCCTGTTGCGACGGAAGGTCTGCGACACCGGTTTCTGGACGATGCGGATCTGCGAGATCGCGTGGAAGCCGAAGAAGCCGTTGATCCGCTGGATCAGTTCGCCCTGGGCATGGCTCAGGAACAAGGCGCGAGCGCCCTCGCAGGCGATCGTCAGCACACCCGGCGCATAGCCGCTGCCGTCGGAGGATTGTTCGCGCCGCGGCCAGGCGATCTTCTCCGGCCGGGTGCAATCGGCGAAATCCTCGCCGACGATCGCATCCCAGGAACTCAGCAGCGCGGTATTGATGCCCGCGCGCTTCGCCAGAAGCGGATCGATCAAGCCGTTTGCCAGGGCGGCGATCTGGGTTGCGCCTTTCTTGGGAAAACTCATTGCCTTGCTGCCAGTCTCGCACGGCCAAGCTTGATCGCTCGCCGCAGGTCGTCCAAGTATAGGGCGAAACTCCTGCCGACGGCAAACATGATCCGAGACATTCCCCAGGCTCCCGAAGCCGCCCTGCTGCTTTCCTGGTACGACCGCCACCATCGCGACCTGCCCTGGCGCGTCTCGCCGCCCATGGCGGCGCGCGGCATTCGCCCCGATCCCTACCATGTCTGGCTGTCGGAAGTGATGCTGCAGCAGACGACGGTGCAGGCGGTCAAACCCTATTTCGCCCGGTTCCTCGCCCAGTGGCCGAGCGTCGATGATCTCGCAGCCGCCGCTTCCGAGGACGTCATGGTCGCCTGGGCCGGGCTCGGATACTATGCCCGCGCCCGAAACCTGAAGAAATGCGCCGAGGCCGTCAGCGGCGACCATGGCGGCATGTTCCCCGACACCGAGGAAGGCCTGAGGGCGCTGCCTGGTATCGGCGACTACACTGCCGCGGCCGTGGCGGCAATCGCCTTCAACCGGCAGGCGGCGGTGATGGACGGCAATGTCGAGCGGGTGATTTCGAGGCTCTACGCGATCGACACTCCGCTCCCCGCCGCCAAGCCGCTGATGAAGGCGAAGGTCGCCGCGATCACCCCTGTCGACCGGCCGGGCGATTTCGCCCAGGCGATGATGGATCTCGGCGCGACGATCTGCACGCCGAAGCGCCCGACCTGTTCGCTCTGTCCGCTGCGCGAGCGCTGCCGGGTCCTGTCCGGCCACGATCCGGAGACTTTTCCGGTGAAGGCGGCGAAGAAGGAAAAGCCGGTTCGCCTCGGCGCAGCCTTCGTGGCCGTGGCCGACGAGGCGGACATATTCCTGCGGCGGCGCGTCGAGACCGGCCTGCTCGGCGGCATGACCGAAGTGCCGACGACGGAATGGACATCGCGGAAGGACGGCGAGACGTCCGAGGCGGCCGCGCCCTTTGCCGGCGACTGGCAGGCCTGCGGCGTGGTCACCCACGTCTTCACCCACTTCGAACTGCGCCTCTCGGTCTACCGTGCGGCGGTCACACGCAGCGGTCGCAATGACGGATGGTGGCAATCAATCACAAATCTTGAAGCCGAAGCGCTGCCGACAGTCATGAAAAAAGCGATCGCTCAGGCTATACCTGCCGCGTTCAAGCCACGACAAGGATGACCCATGGCAACTGAAGTGCGTCACATTGTATTCGATATCGGCAAGGTGCTCATTCACTACGATCCGGACATACCCTTCAGCCGGATCATTCCCGACGAGGCCGAGCGTCGCTGGTTCTTCGCCAATGTCTGCACTTCCGACTGGAATGTCGAGCAGGACCGCGGCCGCGGCTGGGACGAGGCGGAAGCCCTGCTGATCGATGCCCACCCCGACCGCGAGGAGCAGATCCGCGCCTTCCGCAAGCACTGGCGCGAAATGGTATCGCATGCCTATCTCGACACCGTCGCGATCATGGAAGGGCTGATCGAGGACGGCCACGACGTGACGATGCTGACGAATTTCGCCTCCGACACGTTTCGCGAGGCGCAGGAAATGTATCCCTTCCTGAAGCGCCCGCGCGGCGTGACCGTGTCCGGCGACGTCCGCCTGCTCAAGCCCGATATCGCCATCTATACCACGCATACCGCGAGCTTCGGCCTTGAACCCGCAGCAACGCTCTTCATCGACGATTCCCCGGCGAACGTCGAAGGCGCGAAGGCGGCGGGCTGGCAGGCAGTGCATTTTTCCGGTGCGGACAAGCTGAAGGGCGATCTCGCCGCGCTCGGCATCAAGGTGATGGCGTGAGCTTCGATCCGGTCGAACGCACCGAGGCCTTTCTCGCCGCTATCGACGCGATGGACTTTGACGCTGTCGAAGCCTTCTTTGCCGAGGACGCGACCTTCGGATCGCAGGCGGTCGGCGGCCTTTCCGGCCGCGACACCATCATGGCCGCCTTCCGCCGCTATTTCGAGGACTATCCCGACCAGACCTGCCTGAACTCGACGGTCGAGGCGGTCACGCCAACGTCGGCGCGGGCCGTCTGGTCGATCCGCGCCACCCACAGCAAGACCGGTGCTCCGCTTGTCCGCGAGGGCGAGGAAACCGTCACCTTCGACCCGGACGACCGGGTGGTGAGCGTCGTCGTCACCGACTACCAGGCTTTCTGAGCCGCGAAAACGAGTTGGCGCCCAGGACTTCTCGTTCCTGGGCGCCAATGCTCTTCCTTCGGGACTGAAGGTACTAAAACCGAAGGAAGGTTACAAAAAATCCGGCACGGCTGAGGAGGTCAGTCGAGCTTTGCCAGATCATTGCGTATTTTGGTTCTGAGATCGTCGATCGGGCGCAGGGACTGCCCGTCGTCGTAATGCCAGAATGTCCAGCCGTTGCAGGCATCGAGGCCCTGGACCTTTGCCCCGAGACGATGAATGGAACCGGCCTCGCCGCCCGCGGCAAGCGTGCCGTCGGCGCGCACGATGGCGCTGTAGCGGCGCTTGGCGTCGCTCAGGACCTGGCCGGGCTTGATCATGCCGTTCTCGACCAGCACGTTGAAGGCAACGCGCGGCTCCGCCTTCTTGCCGGTCATGACCGTGAGTTCCGCCTTGCCGAGCGGCTCGACCGCGGCAATGCGGGCGCTCGCCGCATCGATGTAATCCTGCTCGCGCTCAATGCCGACGAAATGACGGCCGAGGCGCTTGGCGACCGCGCCGGTCGTGCCGGAGCCGAAGAACGGGTCGAGCACGATGTCGCCGGGCTTGGTCGAGGCCATGATGACACGGGCGAGCAGCGCTTCCGGCTTCTGTGTCGGATGCACCTTCTTGCCGTCCTCGCCCTTCAGGCGCTCGGCGCCGTTGCAGATCGGGAACAGCCAGTCCGAGCGCATCTGCACGTCGTCATTGGCCGCCTTCATGGCGTCGTAGTTGAAGGTGTAGCCCTTGGCCTTCGGATCGCGGCTGGCCCAGATCATCGTCTCGTGGGCGTTCTGGAAGCGCCGGCCCTTGAAGTTCGGCATCGGGTTGGTCTTGCGCCAGACGATGTCGTTGAGGACCCAGAAGTTGAGGTCCTGCATGATCGCGCCGACGCGGAAGATGTTGTGGTAGGAACCAATGACCCAGATCGAACCGGTCGGCTTCAGCACGCGGCGGCAGGCCAGCAGCCAGGCGCGGGTGAAGGCGTCATAGGCCTCGAAGGAAGCGAACTGGTCCCACTCGTCGTCGACCGCATCGACCAGCGACTGGTCGGGCCGGTGCAGCGTGCCGCCGAGCTGGAGATTGTACGGCGGATCGGCGAAGATCGCATCGACCGATTGATTGGGCAGGGCCTCAAGCGCGGCAACGCAGTCGCCCTTGATGATGGAGTCGACCCAGGAGCCGGGTTGCTCGGAACGACGAAGGTCGGCAAGCGGAAAAACTGACGCCATTTGATACTCGCTGTGTACGCTTACTGGGAACGTGAAATCGAGCATCATGGTTACCGAAGATGGTTACCAAAGCCTGAAGGTGCCGGAAAAATTCAGGAAATTCGTCCGATGGCGCCCTCGCACGTCCAGTAACGTCGCCCCCGCGCGTCCCGATCTTACCAGCGTTTTCGTCTTTCGCTTACCAATTCGTGGTAGAGTTGACCGGTACGCGTGCAGGCCTCCGCTTTCACGTAAATTCCATCCACAAACGATCAGGAGAAGTGTCATGTGCCTCGAGTGCAATACCGCACACCTCGACCGCCGTGGCCTGATGAAGCTCGCCGGTCTCGGGCTTGCCGCGACCGCGATTTCAGTCCCGGCGATGGCAGCCTCCCAGCCGGCAGCCGAGGCGCCGGCCGACATCGATGCCGCTCGGCCCGGGACGACGCTGACGCCGGACGAGGCGCTGGCACGGCTCAAGGAAGGCAATCGCCGCTTCGTCGAGGATGCCAATGCCTGCGCCGCCAATCTGACGAAACGGCGCGAGGAAATCGCTGGCGGCCAGCAACCCTGGGCAATCGTGCTGACCTGCTCGGATAGCCGCGTCACCCCGGAACTGGTGTTCGGCGGCGTGACGCTCGGCGAACTCTTCGTCATCCGCAATGCCGGCAACGTGCTCGACACCGGCGCGCTCGGCACCATCGAATACGGCACCGAGCACCTGCACGCGCCACTGGTCGTGGTGATGGGCCACGAGAAATGCGGCGCGGTTTCTGCGGCCTGCGACGTGGCGAAGACCGGCGCCGCGCTCGAGGGCTCGATCGGCAAGATGGTGCAGCCGATCCTGCCGGTGGCGCTGAAGGCACTCTACACATCGGATGACCTCGTCGGCCAGACGGTGGTCGACAATGCCCGCTCCGGTGCGAAGCGGATCGTCGAGGAAAGCCCTATCGTTTCCCACCTCGTCGACGAGGGCAAGGTCAGGATCGTCGCGGCGGTCTACGACATCGACAGCGGCGAAGTGCGCTTCGACTGATGCCCGGCGGATCGCTTCAGCGATCCACCGGCACCTCATCTCGCTCCGTCATGCCATAGTCGCGGACGACCTCCGCCACCCGCAGGCGATAGTCGGCTCGAGATGAAGCCGTCAGTCTTCTCGTACGGTCACGAAACGACGTCCGATCGCCATCAGAACGGCGGCAGCCAGGGCCGACTTCAGGACGGCGCCGAGGATGAAGGGCGTCACGCCGAAAGCGAGACCCTTTTCAAAACCGAGAAGCGCCATCAGCCACGCGCCACCGATTGCAAGGCAAAGCAGGTTGGCGAGAGCGTGCGCGGAAAAGCTGAGCACGACGCGTTGTCCCGTCCATCCTTTTTCAGCGAGAAAGCCGACCAGCGCTGCAATGATCGGGAAGGACGCGAGATAACCGGCGGTCGGCCCCATGAAGGGTGCAAGCCCGCCCGCCCCATTTGCCAGCACCGGCAGGCCGATGGCGGCCTCGCCGAGCCACGCCAGAACGGTCACCGCACCAAGACGCCAGCCATAGAGCACGCCGATCATGGTGATCGCGAAAGTCTGCATGGTGATTGGAACCGGCACCATCGGCACCGAAATCTGGGAAGCGAGCGCGAGCACGGCCGTACCGGCGAGTACCAGGACGGCACGGACGCCTGCCGGACGCGCGGCGATACCGAACGGGTCGAAACGACCGGTCATGGACGAAGAGGAAGCCATCAGAATCTCCATTTTATAGATAATTTATTTCACGCGAATCTTTTTATCTATTTTTTGATTCCAGACAAGCCGCAACGGCCGCCCGCATGGGCAGAATGCGATGCCGCGACGTGGAGAAGCGACCTTCAATCAGGGAAAAAGAAATTCGAGATGGTAGATAATAGGCAGCAAAGACAACAGCTTGTGCAAATCATCGCTGACTTCATTTTTTATCTATAATTTTTAGCCGACGATGGCGAAGCCTTCGTCCTTTCGGGCGCCAGCCTTCGGCATCGGCGCGCGGCCGATCCACTGCACATGCCGCTCAAGAATAGCGCAGGCGTCGGACGCCCTGCCCTGACGGAGCGCAGAAAGGATGGCGCGGTGGTCGTGGTCGGTCCGAGCCTCCCAGCCCGCCCGCCAGGCGATGAAGAGAAAGCGGGCGCTGACTGCATGCAGGTCGTCTATGACCGCAAGCAGTCGCGGCATATCGCAGGGGGAGACGATCAGCCGGTGGAAGCGGCGGTTCGCCTCTTCCCAGGACCGCACGTCGCTTGCGGCATCGGCATCGCTCGCCGCCTGCTCGGCGGCATCGAGCACATCAGGGGTCATGTTGGGCACGGCATGCTTGAGAGCGAGAACCTCGAGGGCCGCCCGCATCTCCGCCACTTCGCGCACCTGCTTCAGGTCGAACGAGGCAACACGGACGCCGCGGCGCGGCAGGCTGACGACAAGGCCCTGCGCTTCGAGGCGACGGAAGGCCTCGCGCACCGGCACATGGCTCGCACCGAACTCCTCGGCGATATGGTCCTGGGCGAGACGGGAGCCCGGTACGAGTTCACCATGAATGATGCGCTCGGCAAGGGCCCGACTGATGCGGCTCGCAATGGTATCGTCCTGATCTTTCTGCATTTGGACATGCATAGTCGGCGGTGCCCGGCTTGTCGAGGCAAGCCGGGCGGCAAGATCATGATGCGGCGTGGATTGCACGGCTGTCCGCCGGCGCCTGGTCGCGCTCCGCCATGCCATAGTCGCGGACGACTTCGGCCACCCGAAGCCGGTAGTCGGCAAAAACCCCTTCCCTTCCGGACTGCTGGGCGGCGCGATGTTCGGGAAGATTGCGCCAGCGCGCCACCGCTTCCTCGTCGCGCCAGAAGGACAGCGACAGGATCCTGCCCGGCGCCGTCAGGCTTTCGAACCGCTCGATCGAGATGAAGCCGTCGATCCTTTCGAGATGCGGCCGAAGACTTGCCGCCGTGTCGAGATAGGCGCCTCGGGTATCGGAATGGGGCGTCACTTCGAAGATGACGGCGATCATGGCTTCACCAGCGGCGCATGCGGCGCGGACATGTTTTTCAGGAAGATGCGGTCTTCCTTCAGGATGAAGCGCTCGGCCCTGGCGAATTCGTAGTTCTCGCGGCCCAGCGGATCGACGGCAAGCCTCAGGCGATAGGCCTCGTAGGCGGCGAGGCTCTCGATGTTGTAGACGCCGTAGGCGGTCGTCGCCGAACCCTCGTGCGGTCCGAAATAGCCGATCAGATCTGTCCCGCAGCGCGGTATCGCCTGCCCCCAGTTGCGGGCGTAGTCAGCGAAGGCGTCCCTGCGGAACGGATCGATCTCGTAGCGGATGAAACAGGTGATCATGGCGGCTCCCTTCCTGCTGTTGCCACGCCCCTTCTCTCACATTGCCGGCTGCCGATACTTCGATTACGATCGAAGCATGAAGGAAGGACCAGACATCGCGCGGATCGGCGCGCTGATCGGAGATCCGGCCCGCGCAAACATGCTGTCGGCATTGATGGCCGGCAGGGCGCTGACCGCGACCGAGCTTGCCGAAACCGCCGGCATCACGCCGCAGACCGCCAGTACGCATCTCGCGCGACTGGAAGCCGGCGGCCTCGTCGTTCCGCGCAAGCAGGGCCGTCACCGCTATTTCGCCCTTGCAGACGAGGCGGTCGGGCGCATGCTGGAAGGCATCATGGGCTTTGCGGCCAACCGCGGGCATCTGCGCAGCCAGCCCGGGCCGAGGGATCCGGCGCTGCGCAAGGCGCGGATCTGCTACGATCATCTCGCCGGCGATCTTGGCGTGCGGATGCTGGACAGCCTCGTGGCGCAGGGGGCGATTTCAAGCGAGGGTGAAAATCTGGCGCTTACCGCCGATGGCGAAAGACGGCTGCTCGACATCGGCATCGATGTTCCCGCACTGAAGACGCTGCGCCGGCCGATGTGCCGCGCCTGCCTCGACTGGAGCGAACGCCGTACGCATCTTGCCGGGTCGCTCGGCAAGGCGCTGCTGTCGCATTTTCTCGAACAACACTGGGCCCGGCGCATCGCCGGCACCCGCACGGTCGCCTTCAGCCCCGAGGGCGAACGGCACTTCAACCGCCTCTTCCCGGTGTGAACCGCCGGCATGGCAGCAAGCCGAATTCGGACATTGTCCTTTGCGGCCGCGTCGTGTAGGAGAGCCGTCTAAATCCATTAAATCAGCGGGAAATACGGCATGAGCGGCTTCGACCTCATTCTATTCGACTGTGACGGCGTTCTGGTCGATTCCGAGATCATCGCGGCGGACGTGGAATCGAAGCTTCTGACCGAAGCCGGTTATCCTATCTCGAGCGAGGAAATGTGCATCCGTTTCGCCGGCATGACCTGGCAGAACATCCTGTTCGCCATCGAGAAGGAAGCTGACATTCCCCTGTCTGCCTCACTTCTCGACCAGTCGGAAAAGCTGCTCGACGAGAGGCTCGCACGCGAGGTCCAGATCATCGATGGCGTGAAGTTCGCGCTGTCCCGGCTGACGCAAAAGCGCGCCATCTGCTCGAATTCCAGTTCCGAGCGCCTGAACCTGATGCTGAGCAAGGTCGGCCTCCGCGACGTCTTCCAGTCGCATATCTATTCCGCCAAGGATCTCGGCCCCGATCGCGTCAAGCCGAAGCCGGACATCTACCTGCATGGCGCCAAGCAGTTCGGAACGGCGCCGTCACGCTGCCTGGTCATCGAGGATTCCGTGCACGGCGTGAATGCGGCCCGCGCCGCAGGGATGCGCGTGATCGGCTTCACCGGCGGCTCGCATACCTACCCCTCGCACGCCGACCTGCTGACCGATGCAGGCGCGGAAACGGTGATCTCGCGCATGACCGATCTACCGGGCATGGTCGACGCCTTTTCCGAATGGGCCGGCGTCTGATCTTCGTCGCCCCTGCGGTTTGAGTGCGCGGGCGGGCATTATGGGCGATCTCGCCCGATGCTCAATTTCAAGATTGATATGCTGATTGCCGAAACGGCGCGGGCGCCTCGCCCGCAACGTCGAGCGGATGTTGGGGCCCGGCCCGTCAGCACAAGGGGCCGGACGCATCTCACGCCATGGCGGTCTTACTTGGTGTTGTAAGGGCCTTCGTCAAAGCCGAGGAAGACCTTGGCCTGCCTGCCGGCGCCGCCGGGGATCGCCACGTTGGCCTTGGTGAACAGGAACTGCGTCGAGCTCGACCCTGCAGGAACATCCACCTCGAACTGGGTCAGCTCGGAATAGAGTGTCGTCTGGTTGTCGACCACGGCGACGCGGATCGGCAGCTTGTAGCGGCCGGGAGCACCTTCCGGACCGAGCACGAGGCGGCCCTGAGCCATCACGGTGATGTTCAGCGTGCTCTCGTTGATGGTGCAGTTGCGGGTCGTGTCGGCCAGCGACGCCTGATATACGACCTTCTGCGGATCATCCTGGCCGCCGCGGGCGTAGGTCCTGAGGAAGGCGGTGCCATCGCGCAGCACGACGACCGGGCAACTTCCTTCGACGATGTCGCCTGTCGGACCGGCGCCGGCAGCCGGGACGACCGGCTTGACGCGGCTGCGGTCGCGGGCCGTCGGCCCTTCGCCAGAGGTGGAACAACCTGCAATGATAGCCAGTACCGACGCAGACACGAGAACGCGAGAAACCTTACCAAACACGATACTGCCATCCTCCACATTCCGGACATAGACCGGTTGCAAACCTTGTTTCCGGGCCTTTTCATCACCCGCGGCGATGGTCTATACCAGCGGCGCTGCGAAAAATCGATTGGGTAATGCACCGTTTTGATCCACTTTTCATCTTTTACGCACAGCTCGATAGCCGGCACCGCCCACAGGTTGGGGTCCGGCAACGCATGTGCCATGGGGAGCGGGCCGCACCGACGAGGCATGACACGCGCATGCGGGCCGGTTTTCGCATCGAATTTCAAGGGCCTGGCCGCCATAAGCTATTAAGAGATCAAGGATCGACGTCGTGGAATATATCTCAACCCGGGGCGAGGCCCCTTCCCTTGGCTTCTGTGACGCGCTGCTCGCCGGCCTGGCACGGGACGGTGGTCTTTACGTGCCGAGCGAATGGCCGACGCTGAGCAAGAAGGAAATCCGTGCGCTGCGCGGCAAGTCCTACCAGGAAATCGCCTTCACCGTGCTCAGCCCCTTCGTCGACGGCGAGATCCCGGCAGACAAGTTCCGCGCGATGATCGACGAGGCCTATGCCACCTTCAAGCATCCGGCGATCGCGCCCCTCATCCAGACCGGCCCGAATTCCTTCGTCATGGAACTGTTCCACGGCACCACGCTCGCCTTCAAGGACGTGGCGATGCAGCTCCTGGCGCGGCTGATGGATTATGCGCTCGCCGAGCGCGGCGAACGGGCGACCATCGTCGGCGCCACCTCCGGCGACACCGGCGGCGCGGCGATCGACGCCTTTGCCGGGCGCGACCGTACCGACATCTTCATCCTCTTCCCGCATGGCAAGGTCTCGCCGGTGCAGCAGCACCAGATGACCACCTCCACGGCCGCAAATGTCCATGCGCTCGCCATCAAGGGCAATTTCGACGACTGCCAGAACCTAGTGAAGGCGATGTTCAACGACGCCCCCTTCCGTGACGGCGTCAGGCTTTCCGGCGTCAACTCGATCAACTGGGCCCGCATCATGGCGCAGGTGGTCTACTACTTCTCCACCGCGGTCGCGCTTGGCGGCCCGGATCGCAAGATCTCGTTCACGGTGCCCACCGGCAATTTCGGCGACATCTTCGCCGGATACGTCGCCAAGCGCATGGGCCTGCCGATCGACAAGCTGGTCGTCGCCACCAACGAGAACGACATCCTCGCCCGCACGCTGAAGACCGGCCGCTACGAGATGCGGTCCGTCGCCGCCACAACCTCGCCGTCGATGGACATCCAGATTTCCTCGAATTTCGAGCGCCTGCTTTTCGAAGCCTATGGCCGCGACGCAGCCGCGATCCGCACCGCGATGAACGGGCTGAAGCAATCCGGCGCCTTCGAGATCGAAACCGAGGCCCTGAAGTTCATCCGCCGCGACTTCCGCGCCGGCCGCGCCAGCGAAAAGCAGGTGGCAGCCACGATCCGCGAGACGCTTGCCGAAACCGGCTACCTTCTCGACCCGCACACCGCCGTCGGCGTCTTCGTTGCCAAGAAGTTCGAGCGCCCGAATGCCCCGATGGTGACGCTTGCCACCGCCCATCCGGCCAAGTTCCCCGCCGCGGTAAAATCGGCAAGCGGTATTGACCCGGCGCTTCCGTCGTGGCTTGCTGATCTGATGGACAGGGAGGAGCGCTTCGACGTTCTGGAACCAGAGCTTAAGGCCGTTGAAATCTTTATCGGCGAGCGTGCGCGGGCGCGAGCTTAACGACGCGCGGAAAGAAAAATCATGAAAGTTGAGTGCACCCGGCTTGCGTCCGGGTTGACAGTCGTGACAGAGGCAATGCCGCATCTCGAGAGCGTCGCTCTCGGGGTGTGGATCAAGTCGGGTTCGCGCAACGAAACTCCGGAAGAACACGGCATCGCCCATCTTCTGGAACACATGGCCTTCAAGGGCACCGCCCGGCGAACTGCGCGCCAGATCGCCGAGGAAATCGAGAATGTCGGCGGCGAAGTCAACGCCGCAACCTCGACGGAAACCACCTCCTACTATGCCCGGGTTCTGAAGGACCACGTACCGCTGGCCGTCGACATCCTCGCCGACATCCTGACGGAATCGGCCTTCGACGAGGACGAACTGGCCCGCGAGAAGAACGTCATCCTGCAGGAAATCGGCGCCGCTGACGACACGCCCGATGACGTGGTCTTCGACCGCTTCTCGGAAATAGCCTATCGCGACCAGACCATCGGCCGGCCGATCCTCGGCACGCCCGACACGGTGCTCTCCTTCTCCTCGAACGACATCCGCGGCTATCTCTCGCGCAACTACACCACCGACCGGATGTTCGTGGTGGCCGCCGGCGCGGTCAAGCACGAGGCCTTCGTGCGCGAGGTGGAGAAGCGCTTCGCGAGCCTGCCGACGAAGCCGTCCGCGACCCCCGTCAACGAGACAGCCCTCTACACCGGCGGCGAGGTGCGCGAAAGCCGCGACCTGATGGACGCGCAGGTCCTGCTCGGCTTCGAAGGCCGCGCCTATCACATGCGCGACTTCTACTGCTCGCAGATCCTCGCCAACATCCTCGGCGGCGGCATGTCCTCGCGACTGTTCCAGGAGATCCGCGAGATCCGCGGCCTGTGCTATTCGGTCTACGCCTTCCACTGGGGCTTTTCCGATACCGGCATTTTCGGCATCCATGCCGCCACCAGCGGCGACAACCTGCCGGAACTGGTGCCCGTGATCGTCAACGAACTGCGCAAGGCCTCCGACTGCATCGAGCAGCAGGAGATCGAGCGCGCCCGGGCGCAGATCCGCGCCCAGTTGCTGATGGGCCAGGAAAGCCCGGCCGCCCGTGCCGGACAGATCGCCCGCCAGATGATGCTCTACGGTCGCCCCATTCCCAACCAGGAACTGATGGAGCGGCTTGCCGGGATCACCACCGACCGCCTCACCGACCTCGCCGGCCGTTTGTTCTTCGATCGCGTTCCGACGCTTTCGGCAATCGGTCCTGTCGAGCAACTGGCCCCGATGGACGACATCGTCTCCGCGCTGTCCACTCCCCAGTTGCAGACACTGAAGGCAAGTGGCTAAACTCCGATCATCGCCTGACGTACCGGCAGGCGTGCCCCCCGGGCGCGCTGCCGCTGGTACCGACGACGACGATTGGAAATGCACGAGCGCGTATAGGTATCCACGCGGGGCCGGGCGATGTCCGGCCGGCCGCCGTCCGGGAGCATCGAATGGCTAGATCGGTATTTCGGTTTCTCTCCCGCCAACCCGATCCGATTCATCTGGCGAGCACTACCCACCTGCTGCGTTTGCCGCGGCTCGGGGACTATCAGCAATGGCGCACGTTACGGTCCGCCAGCCGCACGTTTCTCGAGCCCTGGGAACCAACCTGGCGCGCCGACGAACTGAGCGAGGCCGCCTTCAGGACGCGGGTGCTGCGCAACGACCAGGAATTCGCCTCCGGCCAGGCGGTACCGCTGTTCCTCTTCAAGCGGGAGGACATGGCGTTGATGGGCGGCCTCACGGTCGGCTACATCCGCCGCGGCGCGGCGCAGAGCTGCATGATCGGCTACTGGATGGGCGAACGTTACGCCGGTCAGGGCCATATGTTTGCCGCACTTCAATTGGTTATACCCCATATCTTTATGGAGCTTCAGTTGCACCGCATCGAGGCAGCCTGTATTCCGGACAACATGCGCAGCATTCGACTCCTCGAAAAGGCCGGATTTCAGCAGGAAGGGCATTTGCGGGAATATTTGAAAATTAACGGGCAGTGGCGTGATCATCTGATGTTTTCCCGATTGGCCGCGAACGCTGAAACAACCAGGAAAACCGACTATCCATGATTTCGTTCCGCATGCCGCCCCCATCGACCGTACGCCGACTGGCCGCGCTGCTCACCATGCTTTTCGCGATCATCCTGACCGGCGGACTCTCGACGGCGCAGGCAGCGGAACCGGTCAAGATCGCCCGTGACGATACCGCGCTCGACCTGACGCCGACCACCGAGATCTACACCAACCAGGGCGAAGCCTTCCAGGTTTCGACCGCAGCGGGCGCCGACGGTATCCGGCGACGCATCGAGGTGCGCGCCAGCACCGAAGGGCATCAGGGCGACTGGGCGGTCTTCGCACTTGCCAACGTGTCGGAAGAACAGCTGGAGCGCGTCATCGTCGCACCGCATTTCCGCCTGGTGAACTCCAAGATCTTCTGGCCCGACCTCGGCTCGCAGCGCATCCTGCAGATCACCCCGAGCGAAGGCTTTGCGCTCGACCGGCAGCCGAGCCCCGAGGCGGATGTCTTCCGCATCACCCTCAACCCCGGCGCCGTCATCACGTTCGTCGCCGAACTGTCGACGCCGGAACTGCCGCAGATATATCTGTGGGAGCCGAACGCCTACAAGGACACCGTCAACGCCTTCACGCTCTATCGCGGCATCGTTCTCGGCATTGCCGGCCTGCTCGCCGTCTTCCTGACGATCCTGTTCGTGGTCAAGGGCACCTCGATGCTGCCGGCGACCGCGGCACTCGCCTGGGCGGTGCTCGGCTATATCTGCGTCGACTTCGGCTTCCTCGAAAAGCTGATCAGCATCACATCCGGCGACCAGCGCACATGGCGAGCCTGCGCGGAAGTGGCTCTCGCCTCGAGCCTGGTGATCTTCCTGTTCACCTACCTCAATCTCAACCGCTGGCACGCCCATCTCGGCTACGTCACCTTCGCCTGGATCCTCGGCCTCGGGCTCCTGTTCGGTGTCGCGATCTACGATCCGGCGATCGCCGCGGGCATCGCCCGTCTCTCCTTCGCGCTGACCGCCACCGCCGGCATCATGCTGATCGTCTATCTCGGCTTCAACCGCTATGATCGCGCGATCCTGCTCGTGCCGGCCTGGGCGCTGATCCTGGTCTGGCTGTTCGGTTCGTGGCTGACGGTCACGGGACAACTCGACAACGACATCATCCAGCCGGCGCTCGGCGGTGGCCTGGTGCTGATCGTGCTGCTGATCGGGTTCACGGTGATGCAGCACGCCTTTGCCGGCGGCGCCTACCAGCAGGGACTGTTTTCCGATCTCGAGCGCCAGTCGCTGGCGCTCACCGGCTCCGGCGACACCGTCTGGGACTGGGACGTCGCCCGCGACCGCGTGGTGACGATCCCCGATATCTCGCTCAAGCTGGGCCTTGCCCCCGGCACCATGCACGGGGCGGCTCGCAACTGGCTCCCGCGTCTCCACCCCGACGACCGGGATCGCTTCCGTGCCACGCTGGACGTGCTGCTCGAGCACCGCCGCGGCCGCCTGAACCACGAGTTCCGTGTTCGCGCCGAAGACGGCCACTATCACTGGCTGGCGATCCGGGCCCGGCCGGTGCTCGGATCGAACGGCGAGATCATCCGCTGCGTCGGCACCATCCTCGACGTGACCGAGCAGAAGAATTCCGTCGATCGCCTGCTGCATGATGCCCTGCACGACAACCTGACAGGCCTGCCGAACCGCCAGGTGTTCCTCGACCGCCTGCAATCGGTGCTGACGCTGGCCCCCAACGGCGACACCGTGCGCCCGACGGTGATGGCCATCGACATCGACCGCTACAAGCAGGTCAACGACTCGCTCGGCATCGCCGCCGGCGACAACATCCTGATCGCCCTCACCCGCCGCCTGCGCCGCCTGTTGAAGCCGCAGGACACGCTGGCCCGCCTTTCCGGCGACCAGTTCGGCCTGATCCTCGTCTCGGAACGCGATCCCTCCAAGGTCGCCGATTTCGCCGACGCGGTCTCCAAGGCGATCATGGTGCCGCTCAATTTCGCCAATCGCGAGATCATCCTGACCGCCTCGATCGGCCTCGCCTCCTGGGTGGATCAGGAGGAAAACGCCGCCGGACTGCTGAACGACGCCGAACTGGCGATGTACAAGGCCAAGCGCGCCGGCGGCAATCGCGTCGAACCGTTCCGCCCTGCCTTCCGCAGCTTCGGCACCGACCGGCTGCAGCTCGAGACGGACCTGCGCCGCGCGCTGGAGCGCAAGGAGCTGTCGCTCGCCTATCAGCCGATCGTGCGTCTCGGCGATGCCGAGATCGCCGGCTTCGAGGCACTGATGCGCTGGGATCACCCGAAGCGCGGCAACATTCCGCCCTCCGAGTTCATCCCGATCGCCGAAATGTCGGACCTGATCATCCCGCTTGGCATGTATGCGCTCGAGCGCGCCACCAACGACCTGATGAACTGGCAGCATCAGTCGGGCGACCTACCGATCTTCGTCTCGGTCAACCTGTCGAGCGCCCAGCTCCTCAGCAACGACCTCTACAACGACGTTCGCACGCTTCTGACCCGTACGCATTGCGATGCCCGCAACATCAAGCTCGAACTGACCGAATCCATGGTGATGGAGAACCCGGAACAGGCCCGCCTGGTGCTCTCCAAGCTCAGGGAGATCGGGCTCGGGCTGGCGCTCGACGATTTCGGTACCGGCTATTCCTCGCTTGCCTACCTGACGCGGTTCCCGTTCGATACGATCAAGCTCGACAAGGCGCTGGTCGTCGGCTCGAACGAGAAACGCTCCATCCTGCTGCGCTCGGTCATCAGCATGGCGCGCGATCTCGGCATGCAGGTGGTCGCTGAAGGCATCGAATCCGACGAGGATGCGGAAGAACTGGCACAAATGGGCTGCGACTACGGCCAGAGCTTCCTGTTCGGACCGCCGATCGGCGCGGATTCGGTGCAGAAGCTCCTGAAGGAACGTTTTCCGCTGACGCGCCGCGCCTAGGCCGGAAGACGCACCGTTCCAGACAAACAGCAAGCCCGCCGCGAGGACACGGCGGGCTTTCGCATTTCGTGGAACAGGATGCTCCGGTTACAGCCGGTCGACGGCGCGCTTGACCTTGTCCTTGGCCTTTCCGACTTCGACCTCGGCCTTGCCCTTGATCTCCTGAGCGGTGCCTTCGGCCTGCATCGCACGGTCGCCGGTCGCCTTGCCGACGGTCTGCTTGACCTTTCCGGCTGCCTCATTGGCCATGCCGGTAACCTTGTCCTTGGTGCTACCCATCGTACAAATCTCCTTGCCATGGGGCCGGACGTTGCTGTCCGGCTTGCAGGAACGCTTCACTGTTCCGGTGAAAGCGCTCTGGGAGGTAACGATCGGTATCCGATTTCGTTCCGAAAACCCCGGGTCGCTGGGCTCAGGCGTGGCCGGCGTCGCTCGACAGCATGGCAGGCGTGACGCCCATCAGCGCCAGCGCTCGCTCGTACTTGTCATCGAGATCGCGGTCGAAGATCAGGTCCTCGGACGCCGCGCAGTTCAGCCAGCCATTGTTGGTGATCTCGGCTTCGAGCTGGCCGGTTGCCCAGCCGGCATAGCCGAGCAGCATCGTGGCGCGTCGCGGACCCTTGCCATGAGAGATAGCCCGGACGATGTCGAGGGTCGCCGTGAGGCAGATGTCGTCGCTGACAGGGATGCTGGAATCGCTGACATAATCGTCGGAATGCAGCACGAAACCGCGGCCTGTCTCCACCGGCCCGCCCGCCTGGATCGGAAAGTCGCGGGTGCGCGCGGGCAGCAGGATCGCGTCGTTCTGGTCGATCAGTTCCAGGTGCAGGAGGATGTCGGTGAAGCTGATGGGCTGGGCGCGATTGATCACGAAGCCCATGGCGCCGGCCTCAGAATGAGCGCAGATGTAGACGACGGCGCGCGCGAAATTGCTGTCGAACATTCCCGGCATGGCGATCAGGAACTGACCGTCGAGAAATCCGCGCTCGCGCTTGCCCTTCAGTGAGGTCAGTTCCATCATTTCCTCCGCCTGCCGGAACGTCAAAGGCCGTTGCCCCAGACGGCTCATCGAACCATCTACACAAGGAAGATGGGGCATCGTCACGAATCAATCAACCGGAAATGATCAAGAAATTAGCGCCGCTACTGGCCCCCCGGCGCGGGCTTCGCTACTCTCTCCGACATGATGAGACGACAGCCTTTCCTTCGCTATTCAATCGCCGCCACCATGCTGCTTTCCACACTGTTCGGGGCTGCATCCAAAGCTGATGCGGCGCTGACGGAATGGGCGAACAACGAGGGCGGACGCATGCGCATCGTTGCGCTGCCGGCCGACGATAGCGGCAAGATACGTGCGGCGCTGCAGATCGAACCAGCGCCCGGATGGATCACCTACTGGCGCGAACCGGGCGACAGCGGCATCCCCCCACAGGTGGCGATCACCCCCGGCAGCAATGTCGCGCTCGAGCGGGTCGATTATCCGGCGCCGGTCAGCATCAACATCGGCAATGTCCGCGACATCGGCTACGATCACCCGGTGGCGCTCCCCCTCACCCTGTCGGTCATCGACCGGACGCAGCCCGTCGAACTGAAGGCCAATGCGTTCATCGGCCTGTGCAAGGATATCTGCATTCCGTTCCAGGCCTCGTTCGATCTGCGCATCGAAGACACCGGCCAATCGCCGGCGGAGGAAGCGGTAATCCTCGCGGTGGCGACGGGCGCCCTGCCGCAAGCACCAGCCGAGGACTTCAACGTCAAGGCCCATGTCCTGTCCGAAGACCGGAAGCAGTTGCGGCTCGAACTGCGCCTTCCGGAAGGCGCGAAGGGCGCCGAGGAGGTTATCGTCACCGGGCCGCCCGGATACGCGTTTACCTCGGAAGGCGCCGCCGGAGCGCGTGACGGCATCCTCACGCTCGATATCCCGATTACCCGCCTGCCGAAGAACTACGACCCGAAGGGCAAGCAATGGCAGCTGCTGGTGGTTGCCGGCGGACGGGCGATGGAAACCACGCTTGCCTTTGACTGATGTCAAACTATAGTCGCGCGGCTGGGTGCGCGAACCGCGGCCCTACCCCCTATCGTCCTGCATGAGGAGAGAGCCATGACCATCGCTGTCGGAGACAAGCTGCCTGCCGCCAAGTTCAAGGAAAAGACCGCCGATGGCCCGGTCGAGGTAACGACCGACGACATCTTCAAGGGCAAGCGCGTGGTGCTGTTCGCCGTACCCGGCGCCTTTACCCCGACCTGCTCGCTCAACCACCTGCCCGGCTACCTCGAGAACCGCGACGCGATCCTCGCCAAGGGCGTAGACGACATCGCGGTCGTCGCCGTCAATGACTGGTTCGTCATGGGCGCCTGGGCACAGTCCGCCAACGCCACCGGCAAGATCCATTTCCTCGCCGACTGGGACGCCTCGTTCACCAAGGCGCTGGGCCTCGACATCGACCTTTCCGCCGGCGGTCTCGGCACGCGCTCGAAGCGCTACTCCATGCTCGTCGAGGACGGCGTGGTGAAGACGCTCAACGTCGAGGAAAACTCCGGCCAGGCGACCGTCTCCGCAGCTGCGGCGATGATCGAGCAGCTCTGAGCATCTTCCATAACCGGAAAAAATCGAAAGGCGACGGATCGCTCCGTCGCCTTTTTAATTGGCAAACGTCTTCAAGTTCCGGTGGGCCGTTACCCCATCAGGTCGAACACCAGAAGGCCGGCAAGGCCGCCATCGGTCGCGGCAATGATGCGCTCGCCCACCGCCATCAGCTGGGGATGGACGAGATAGGCATCGCGCGCCTCGACATTTTCAAATGTGATCACGTAACCGTCGGCAAAGCCGCCGTGAAGCCCCTCGAGCGAGACATTCGGCCCCGACTTGATATCGACGATGCCGGGAATGACCTCTTTCAGTGCGGCGACCGCGTCGAATATCGCCTGCTTTTCCTCCGCCTGAACGGCGGCCTTGAAACGCAAAAGCACGCAATGAAGGATCATTGAAAACTCCTTGCTCGTTTATGGCGACGGCGCCGAACCGAAATGGCCCGGCGCGGTCAGCGCTTCTTGTATGGCTCCATCCCCTTGCGCGCCAGCTCGTCGGCACGCTCGTTCTCCGGATGTCCGGCATGGCCCTTGACCCAGTGCAAGGTCACCTTGTGGCGGTTGCGCGCCTCTTCCAGCGCCTGCCACAGTTCCGCATTCTTGACCGGCTTCTTGTCCGCGGTCTTCCAGCCGTTACGCTTCCAGCCGAAGATCCACTTGGAAATGCCGTCCTTGACATAGGCGCTGTCGGTGTAGAGGTCGACCTCGCAAGGGCTCTTCAGCGCGTTCAGCGCCTCGATCGCCGCCATCAGTTCCATGCGGTTGTTGGTGGTATCAGCCTCGCCGCCGGACAGTTCCTTTTCCACATCGCCATAACGCAGGACAGCGCCCCAGCCGCCCGGACCGGGATTGCCGGAGCAGGCGCCATCAGTGAAGATATCGACATGCTTCATCGCTCGGCCCGCCCGTATTCCGCGGTAGAAGCGATCTGACGATGGAAGCGCAGTTTGCGCAGATACTCAAGAGGATCCTTCTTGACGACCAGCGCGCCTTCCGGCGTCGTCAGCCAGTCATAGAGACGGGTCAGGAAGAAACGAAGCGCCGATCCGCGGCTGAGGATCGGCAGGGCCGCGACTTCGGCCGCGTTCAGCGGCCGCACGCTCTCGTAGCCTTCCAGCAGGGCCACGCCCTTGGTCACGTTGTAGGAGCCGTCCTTCTCGAAGCACCAGGCATTGAGGCAGATCGACACGTCGTAAGCGAGAAGATCGTTGCAGGCGAAATAGAAGTCGATGAGCCCGGACAGATCGTCGCCGAGGAAGAAGACGTTATCGGGGAAGAGATCGGCGTGGATGATGCCGGCCGGCAGATCCGTCGGCCAATGGGCGGCCAGGAACTCCAGTTCCGAGCGGATTTCTTCCTGCAGGCCCTGCTCGACCTCGTCGGCGCGCGCTTCGGACTTGTCCCACAGCTGCCGCCAGCCATCGAGCGAGAGCGCATTCGGGCGCGTCAGGGCAAAGCCCTCGCCCGCCACATGCATCTGCGCCAGCGCCCGGCCAACCTCGCGGCAATGACGCGCGGCCGGCTTGCGCAGCCACATGCCCTCGAGGAACGACACGAGTGCGGCCGGACGGCCGGAAAGCTCGCCGAGCAACTCGCCGTCATGACGCGGCAGCGGCAGCGGGCAGGACAGCCCGCGGTCGGCGAGATGATGCATCAGCCCGAGGAAGAACGGCAGATCGCTCTTCTCGGTCCGCTTTTCGTAGAGCGTCAGGATCAGCGGCGCCGTGGTTGTATGCAGCAGGAAGTTGGAATTCTCCACGCCTTCGGCGATGCCCTTGTACGAGGTCAGTTCGCCGGCATCGTAGGCGGTCAGGAATTCTCTCAAATCATCTTCGGAAATGTCGGTATAGACTGCCAAGATAGTATCTCACGCTTGATTGTAACCGGCTTTGCGGGATCGCAGGACCGCTGAAGGCACGGGCCCGTTACTCCTCATCGCCGTTGACGAAGGCCATGTCGGCCGCCGTCAGTTCGATGTTCCGCAACTCCCTATTGACGAGGAAGTGCTCGTTCTCCTCGACCGTATCGGCAAGCTCGACCGTCGCATCGTAGCGTTCGCGAAAAGCCTCGATGATCTCGTTGACGATCACCTCCGGCGCCGAAGCCCCGGCGGAAAGGCCGAGGGTGCGGATCTCGCCGAGCGTGTCCCAACAGATCTCCGATGCGCGCTGCACCAGCATCGACTTTTCGGCCCCGGCCTTCTGCGCGACTTCGACCAGCCGCTTCGAGTTGGACGAGTTCGGCGCGCCGACGATGATGAACAGGTCGCAGCCGGGGGCTGCCTGCTTCACCGCTTCCTGGCGGTTGGTGGTGGCATAGCAGATCGAATCGGCTGCCGGCGCCGTGAGGTTCGGAAAACGCTCCTGCAGCTTGGCAATGACACCGGCGGTGTCATCGACCGACAGCGTCGTCTGGGTCACGAAGCCGAGATTGTCGGGGTCGGCGGGCTCGTAGCGCGCGGCATCCTCGACCATTTCGACAAGCGAGACCGTCCCTTCCGGCAGCTGGCCCATGGTGCCGATCACTTCCGGATGGCCGGCATGACCGATGAGGATCACGTGGCGGCCGAGGCGCTGGTGGCGCATCGCCTGCTTGTGGACCTTGGAGACCAGCGGACAGGTGGCATCGAGATAGAACAGGTTGCGGGCGGCCGCGTCGGCAGGCACCGACTTCGGAACGCCATGCGCGGAAAAGACGACCGGCTGCTCACGGTGCTCCTCGGGGATTTCGTCGAGTTCCTCGACGAACACCGCGCCCTTTGCCTCCAGCCCCTCGACGACATAACGGTTGTGGACGATCTCGTGGCGGACATAGACCGGCGCGCCATAGGCCTTGAGCGCCAGCACGACGATCTGGATCGCCCGGTCGACGCCGGCACAGAAGCCGCGCGGACCGCAAAGTCGGATGGTCAGTGGTGGTTTGGTAACCGCGATGTTCATTGCAATCCCGCTGTGGAGACAAAAGTCCTCGACCGACGGCAATGCAAATTGCCTCCGGCCATCATTGCTGCGGGTTTATCATAAAAAATCGCCGGTGAAACCGCCAATCGGGCTTGCCCCCGACTTCAGGACTTCCGCCGGCCCCTGAGCCAGGCGGCGGAAACCACCGCCACGAGCGCCAGCGCCAGGCCGTACCAGGTGATGGCATATTGCAGGTGATTGTTCGGCAGGTCGAACTGCGTCACCGAGCCGATCGGCAGGCCACCCGGATTTGCGGCATTGCCGGCATCGATGAAGAACGGCAGCACCTTCGCCCGGTCGAGGCCATCGGTTTCGGCCATCACGCCGAGATCCTTCCAGTAGAAGATGTTCTTGGCGGGATCGTTATCAGGCACCAGCGAGGACGGTTTTTCGAGAAGCTCGGCGCGTGCCAGACCGACAACGGTCTGCTCGCCGTCAAGCTGGCCGGCCGCGCGCGTTGCCGGATCCTTGTTCTCGAACGGCACGAACCCGCGATTGACGAAGACGAAGCGGCCGTCGGCAAGCGCCAGCGGCGTGTAGATGTAGTAGCCGCTGCGCCCGTGAAAGGTCGCGAAAAAATGCCGCTCGCCGTCATTCAGGAACCGGCCGCTGGCAGTCACCGGACGGTACTCGATGTCCTCGCCAGCCGCATGCATCGCCTCGACCGCAGAAAGCTCGACGGCCGGCGCATGGCGCCTGTCCGCGATATCCTCGAGCAGACGCTCCTTCCAGAACAGCCGCTCGACCTGCCAGGTCCCGAGTGACAGGAGGACGACGAGCGCGCCGAGCACGACTGCGGCGGTGGCGATAGCGCGCGTGCGGCCGCGCGGCCGGTTTGCGGAAGTCTCAGTCACGGTCAAGTTTTCCCTCGGCCGCACTGTTCCGGTACTGCAGCGCGATCAGCATCCCCTTCAGGCCGCGCAGAAGGGCGAGCGACGAGATGATCGTCAGCAGCCCCCACAGCAATATGTGCAGCCAGATCGGCGGCGAATAGTTCACTTCCGCCCAGAGGGCGAGCCCAACGACCAGGAAGCCGATGATGAGGATGACGAACACCGCCGGGCCATCGCCGGAATCGGCGAAGGAATAATCGAGGTCGCAGGCGCTGCAGCGCGGCTTGACCTTCAGCAGCCCATCGAACAGCTGGCCTCCCCCGCAACGCGGGCAGCACCCCTTGAGCCCGACGCCAAACGGGTCGACCGGCGGAAATTCTGCGTTGTCGTCCTTGCTCATGCCCTGTCCTCTGCCTGCCCTGCTTCGATCGCCATAGCCTATCCTCCCGCCTGAGGAAAATGTCAAAGTCCCGACCATCCACTCGCTGACTGGTCCTGCTGGAGGCGGGAACGAAAAAGGGCGGCTGCCTGCGCAACCGCCCTTCCGAAAATCAGCGCCACGGATCAGCCGTGGATCGGTGCGCCCCAGCTACCCCAGACGTAGATGGCGAAGAACAGGAACAGCCAGACGACGTCGACGAAGTGCCAGTACCAGGCGGCAGCCTCGAGACCGAAGTGCTGCTTCGGCGTGAAGTGGCCGTTCAGGGCGCGCAGCAGGCAGACGATCAGGAAGATCGTGCCGACCAGGACGTGGAAGCCGTGGAAGCCGGTCGCCATGAAGAAGGTCGCGCCGTAGATCGAGTTCTTGAAGTCGAACGGCGCGTGACCGTACTCGTACACCTGCACGAAGGAGAACAGCACGCCGAGGGCGACGGTGAGCGCGAGACCGTTGATCAGGCCCTTGCGGTCGCCGTGAAGCAAGGCATGATGCGCCCAGGTCAGCGTCGTGCCCGAAAGGAGCAGGATAACCGTGTTGTAGAGCGGCAGGTGCCAGGGATCGAGAACCTCGATGCCCTTCGGCGGCCAGACGCCTCCGGTGAATTCGAAGCGCGAGGCCTGGATCGTTTCGCCGGCAAACAGGCTGGCGTCGAAGAATGCCCAGAACCAGGCAACAAAGAACATCACTTCCGAAGCGATGAACATGATCATGCCGTAGCGCAGGTGCAGCGACACGACCTGCGTGTGGTGGCCCTCGTGGGCTTCCTTGACGGTGTCGATCCACCAGCAGAGCATGCTCAGCAGCACGAGGCCGACGCCGATGAAGAACAGGTACGGCTGCGCCAGGTTCATGCCGAACAGGTTGAACGCACCGCCCGACAGGTAACGCATGTAGCCGACACCACCGAAGGTGATGACGAACGCGCCAATTGACGCCATAAGCGGCCACCAGCTCGGTTCGATAATATGGTAGTCGTGTTGTTTCTGATGAGCATCGGCCATTTCAGCAATCCCCAATGTCTAACTTTTATATCCCGCCCGGTCGCCCGGTCTCTCTCAAAGTCTACTAGTCGCCTCTGCTGCATCCTCCATCCGCAGCGCAACGGGCTTGCTGCCCTCGTGCGGATAGAAGGTGTAGGAGAGGGTAATCGTTCCGATGTTCCTGGTCTCGACCGCCTTGGTGATATCGGGGTCGATGTAGAACACAACCGGCATTTCCATTGACTCCCCCGGCTTCAGCTCCGTTTCCGTGAAGCAGAAGCACTGGACCTTGTTGAAATACGCCCCCGCCTCCATCGGCGTGACGTTGAATATCGCCTGCCCGCGCGTCGGCGTGGAGGCGGTATTGGTGGCGACGAACCTGACTTCGACGGTTTCGCCGATGCGCGGCTTGATCTCGCGCTGGGCGGCCTTGAAATCCCACGGCAGCCCGGCAGCCGTGTTGGCGTCGAAGGTCACGGTCATCGTGCGATCGAGCACGACGTCCGACATCTGCTCGACCCGCTGGGTCGTTCCGTTGTAGCCGGTTACCCGGCAGAACATGTCGTAGAGCGGAACCGCGGCAAAGCTCATGCCGGTCATGCCGCCGATGAAGGCAAGGCACATCGCGACGACGGGGCCGTTCTTGCGCGGCTGAGGCTGCTGGATCTGCTCGGACAACTCTATCCCCCTACTAACCGGAAACCGCGTTGCCGGCGAACTTGACCAGCGTCACGACGTAGAACAGCACGACGAGCCCGGCCAGCGTCAGGCCCAACGCAATGTTGCGGCCGCGGCGGGACTTCATCTGTGCTTCGGTAAGCTTGACGGTTTCCATCACAGGCTCCCTCCGACGAACCCGAACAGCCCGGCGGCGAACCGGTCGATCATCAGGGCCGAGAAAATGGCGAACAGGTAGAAGATCGAGAAGGCGAACATCTTCTTGGCCGGGACCATCTTCTCGTCGCCGTCCGGCATCCGCCAGACGGCGATGGAACAGTAGATGAAGATGGCGCCGAGCACCGCGGCGAAGACGCCGTAGGCGAAGCTGGCCGCACCGGTCAGCGCCGGAGCGACGGCACAGAGCGCGGTCAGCACGGCATAGCCGACGATCTGGTTCTTGGTCGTCGCCTCGCCGGCAACGTTCGGCAGCATCGGCACGCCGACCGACTCGTAGTCACGCATCTTGAACAGCGCCAGCGCCCAGAAATGGGCCGGCGTCCAGAGGAAGATGATGAGGAACAGGATGACGCTGTCGAAGGACACGTCGCCGGTGACGCAGGCCCAGCCGATCATCGGCGGGAAGGCACCGGACGCGCCACCGATGACGATGTTCTGCGGCGTCGAGCGCTTGAGCCACATCGTGTAGACGAGGGCATAGAAGAAGATGGTGAAGGCCAGAAGCCCGGCGGCAACCCAGTTGACCGCGAGACCGAGAATGACGACCGAAAAGACCGACAGCGTCAGGCCGAAGGCGAGAGCCTCCGACGGCGTGATCCGTCCGGCAGGAATGGGGCGACGGGCGGTGCGGGTCATGACCGCGTCGATGTCGGCATCGTACCACATGTTGAGCGCGCCCGAGGCGCCGGCTCCAACCGCGATGCAGAGAATGGCGATGGCACCCAGAACCGGGTGGATATGTCCTGGAGCAAGGATGAGACCGGCAAAGGCCGTAAATACCACGAGCGACATGACCCGGGGCTTCAGAAGTTCGAAGAAATCGCGTGCACCGGCTTCGGACAGGCGAGCTTCACCTTCCCCCAGCGCATCGTGATTGTCGAATACCGTCATTATCTTGTCCTATTTCCGATTTCCGAGGGCGCCGCACCGTCTGCGTGCGGCGCCCGTTGTTGCTTCTTACCGCATCCTGTTACTTGATGCGGGGCAATTGTTCCCACTGGTGGAACGGCGGCGGCGAAGACAGCGACCATTCCAGGGTCGTCGCACCCTCGCCCCACGGATTATCACCGGCGACGCGCTTCTTGGCGAAGGCTTCCCAGACGCCGTAGAGGAAGATCAGCACACCTACGGCGGCAATGTAGGAGCCCATCGACGATACGTAGTTCCAGCCGGCATATGCATCCGGATAGTCGATGTAACGGCGCGGCATGCCGGCGAGGCCGAGGAAGTGCTGCGGGAAGAACACCAGGTTGACGCCGATGAACATGACCCAGAAGTGCAGCTTGCCGATAAACTCGTTGTACATGTAGCCGCTCATCTTCGGGAACCAATAGTACCACGCCGCAAAGATTGCGAACACAGCTCCGAGCGACAGGACGTAGTGGAAGTGAGCCACGACGTAGTAGGTGTCGTGCAGCGCGCGGTCGAGACCGGCATTGGCCAGCTGCACGCCGGTGACGCCACCGACGGTGAACAGGAAGATGAAGCCGATCGCCCACACCATCGGGGTGCGGAAGGTCAGCGAGCCGCCCCACATGGTGGCGATCCATGAGAAGATCTTCACGCCGGTCGGAACCGCGATGACCATGGTTGCGAACACGAAGTAGCGCTGCGTGTCGAGCGACAGGCCGACGGTGTACATGTGGTGCGCCCAGACGATGAAGCCGACGGCGCCGATGGCGACCATGGCGTACGCCATGCCGAGGTAGCCGAAGATCGGCTTGCGCGAGAAGGTGCCGATGATGTGGCTGATGATGCCGAAGCCGGGCAGGATCAGGATGTACACTTCCGGGTGACCGAAGAACCAGAACAGGTGCTGGTACAGGATCGGGTCACCGCCGCCTTCCGGGGTGAAGAAGGCAGTACCGAAGTTGCGGTCGGTCAGCATCATGGTGATGCCGCCTGCCAGAACCGGCAGCGAGAGCAGCAGCAGGAACGCGGTGATCAGGACCGACCAGGCAAACAGCGGCATCTTGTGCAGCGTCATGCCCGGTGCGCGCATGTTCAGGATGGTGGTGATGAAGTTGATCGCGCCAAGGAGCGAGGCAGCACCGGAAACGTGCAGCGCGAAGATCGCGAGATCGACCGCCGGACCGGGCGTCGCCGTCGAGGACAGCGGCGGATACAGCGTCCATCCGCCGCCGGCGCCGTAGCCGCCAGCCGGGCCTTCGACGAACATCGACAGGATCAGCAGCAGGAAGGCCGGTACGAGCAGCCAGAACGAGATGTTGTTCATGCGCGGGAATGCCATGTCAGGCGCACCGATCATGATCGGCACCATCCAGTTGGCGAAGCCGCCGATCAGGGCGGGCATGACCATGAAGAAGATCATGATCAGCGCGTGAGCGGTGGTGAACATGTTGAACATCTGCTTGCCGCCATCGATGGCAGCGTCACCTTCGTATCCGTAGACCATGGCGGCAAGGCCGTGGAAGATCTGGATGCCCGGCTCCTGCAGCTCCATGCGCATGGCGATCGACAGCGCGCCGCCGATGATGCCGGCGATGATCGCGAAGATCAGGTAGAGCGTGCCGATGTCCTTGTGGTTGGTCGACAGGAACCAGCGGGTAAAGAAAGCAGGTTTGTGGTCGTGATGATCGTGAGCGTCGTGGGCGGATGATCCAGCCATTGTCCTCACTCCCCCTATTATTGTGCGTTGTTTTCGGCAACGACCACACCGGTGGCCGGAGCTTCAGCAGAGGCGATGATCAGCGCCTTGTTGGCTTCGTTCAGGTTGGTCGCGGCGGCAGTGAGCCAGGTATCGTAGGTTTCCTGGGAAACGATGCGGATCGCGATCGGCATGAACGCGTGATCCTTGCCGCAAAGCTCGGAACACTGGCCATAGAACAGGCCTTCGCGGTCGGCCTTGAACCAGGTCTCGTTCAGGCGGCCGGGGACCGCGTCGATCTTGACGCCGAAGGACGGCATAGCGAATGCATGGATCACGTCGGTCGGAGCCGCGGTGACGAGAAGGCGGACGGTCTTGCCGACCGGCAGCACCAGTTCGTTGTCGACGGCGAGAAGACGCGGATAGACCGCCAGGTCTTCCTTGCCGTACTGGGCGCGGTCCTTTTCGGTCAGCATATAGGAGTCGAAGGAAAGCGGATCCTCGATCTGGTACTCGTAGTTCCACTGCCACTGGGTCGCCGTTGCCTTGACCGTAAGGTCCGGATTTTCCGGTATCGTCAGCTGGGCCGTCAGAAGATTGAACGACGGAACCGCCAGGAACAGCAGGATCAGGACAGGACCGATCGTCCACACCACTTCAATCATGGTGTTGTGGCTGGTCTTCGACGGAACCGGGTTCTTAGACTCGCGGAACTTGACCACGACGACGACGAGGAGGAGCAGAACGAACAGAACGATCGGAACGATGAACCACAATGTATACTGCTCGAACCAGCGGATCTCCTCCATGATCGACGTTGCGGCCGGCTGCAGGGTCATATCCCAATTCACCGGCTGCCCCGCCATACTGCTGGTAGCAAAAAGCAGACAGGCAATAGCTGCCAGAACTGCATAGGCCTTGTTTGTCACAATGTATCTCCCCAAAGCGCTTGATCTCAATCAAACCAAAACGCAGAATCCATGCTATTCTCCTCGCTTCAAACCACAGTTTGTTGCTCGCCGCAACCATTGTGCGAAATTGCCTGTGCGGCATTTTTGCGCAAAGTCAATTTGATGCGCCTTACCAATGGTTTGACCACTGCTTTTTCAGCAAACGGATTCGCCCCCGACGGCCCTGCCGGACGCTTTGGGCTGCGCTTGCGGGCCGTCTTGCGGTCTTGCGGTCCAATTTCCGCCGTACTCCATTGGAAATGACTGGCCAGGGCTTTTCAATTGGCCGCCAGGCTTAAAGAATAGCGCCACTGATTCGAAGTTTAGAGGTATCCATGGGCTTCCCTTCCCTCGCGCGACCCCTGCTGCTGGCCGCCGGACTTGTTACCGCGGCTCTGTCCGGCACCGCCCTGGCGCAGCAACCCGCAACTCCCGGCACGGTCAAGTCGAACCACGGCGCCTGGTCGATCATCTGCGACAAGCCCGCCGGCGCCCAGACCGAGCAGTGCGCGCTGATGCAGAACGTCAT
>JAEWPB010000059.1 GCA_023399465.1 Pseudomonadota bacterium | reverse complement strand
GGGGCAACGCCATTGCTGGAGCAAAAGACATGACCGAAGCCACCTCCGCCTACGCCTTTTCCCGCCCGGCCTATGTCGGCCAGTCCCACCTCGTGGTGACCGATCTTTCGGCGGTATCCGGCTACTACCAGAAGATGCTCGGCCTGACCGTGCTGGAAGACGGCATGAGCGGCCAGGTGCTCGGCGTCGGCGACCTGCCGCTCCTGACGCTGACCACCCGCGGCGATGTCAGGCGCGCCCCGCGCAACGCCGCCGGCCTGTTCCACACCGCCTTCCTGATGCCCAACCGCAGGGAACTCGCCCGCTGGCTGCGCCACGCCGCGCACAGCAACGTCGTTCTCGACGGCGCATCCGACCACCTCGTCAGCGAGGCGATCTACCTGTCCGATCCGGAGGGTAACGGCATCGAGATCTATGCCGACCGGCCGCATGACGAATGGACCTACCTCAACGACGGCACGGTGGCGATGGATACGCTGCGCCTCGACCTGCAGGCGCTCTATGACAGCGCCCCGCAGGACGCCTGGACCGGCATGCCCGACGGCAGCGCCATCGGCCACATCCACCTGCAGGTCGGCGATATTCCGAAGGCCGACGCCTTCTACCGCGACGTCCTCGGGCTGGAACTGATGGCGCGCTACCCGGGCGCGAGCTTCTTCGGCTCGGGCAAGTATCACCACCATGTCGCCGCCAACATCTGGAACAGCCGCGGCGCCACCGCGCGCAGCGAAGAGATGAGCGGGCTTTCCGACTACACGCTGCGCTTCAACGAGCGGGCCGAACTGGACAAGGCGATCGCCAAGCTCGACGAACTCGAGATTGCGACCTCGCGCAACGGCGATTTCGTCTCGCTCAAGGACCCCTGGGGGATCGGCCTGACGCTCAGCCTCTGAGACTCCGTGTCTCTCCCCCGATCGGTTTCCCCTCCCGCAACTATCTTCATGACCCCGCCTTGGAACCGAGGCGGGGTCTGCTAGTTTTATACCATGGCATTCCCGCAAGACGTGGAATGCCGGGGGGCTTCGCCGGGCGAGGCAGCGTGGGGCGGGAGAGAACGGACATGGAGAACCGGACGGACGAGGCAAGACCGACAAGAACCGCGGCTGCCGGACCTGCGGCTCCAGACGAAGCTGTCGATGAACCCGGGCTCGTCCGGATCGAGCGCGACGGTCTCGATGTCGCCAAGGCCTGGTGCATCATCGGCATTTTCCTGATCCTCAGCCTGGCCGTCATCTACCTGATGGCGACGATCCTGATCCCGATCACGCTTGCCGTCGTCACCGGCATGATCCTCGGGCTCGCCGCCGACAAGCTCGGCCGTCTCGGCGTACCGCCGGCAATCGGCGCGCTGCTGCTGACGTCCATGGTGGCATTGCTGCTGTTCGTCATCGTCAATGCACTGGCGCAACCGTTGAGCAGCGTCGCCGCCGATGCGCCGGCGATGGCGGAGCGGGCGATGGAGCGCGTGCTGCCCTATCTCGAACGCTACCGCTGGTTCCGCATCACCTCGTTCCAGAGCGGCCCGATCTCGATCGAGTCGCTGCTCGACAAGTCGGCCAGCATCCTGCAGGTGGTCGCCGGCAGCATCACCCCGGCGCTGGTGCAGGCGCTGATCTTCCTCGCGGCACTGGTGCTCTTCCTCGCCGGCCGCCTGCAACTGCGCACGACCCTGATCATGACCTTCGCCGGCCGCGAACGGCGGCTTGCGACCATCCGCATCCTCAATGCGATCGAGCGCGCGCTCGGCTTCTACTTCTCGACGGCGGCGATCATCTATGCCGGCCTCGGCGTCATCGTGACCCTGATCGCCTTCCTCGGCGGCCTCAGCGTTCCCGTGCTCTGGGGGTTCTTCGCCTTCCTGTCGAGTTTCGTCCCCTTCCTCGGCGTGGCGCTGATGACCGTCGCGCTCACCATCGCCGGGGTGCTGACCCACGATACACTCCTTCTCGGGCTCGCCCCGGCTGCGGCATTTTTCGCCGTGCACAGCGTGATCGAAAATATTATCACTCCCGCCGTCATGGGACGTCGGTTGGAGATCAATCCCTTCGTCGTTTTCGTGGCAATAGTGTTCTGGACGTGGATGTGGGGTGCGGTCGGCGCCATGCTGGCACTACCGCTCTCGCTGATCGTCATGACGATAATCGATGAACTCTGGCCGGATGAAAGGCCTGTGCCGCAACTGCCGGCCTGACGCCCTCCGTTCGACCCAATCCCGGGAACCAACCCGGGCGGGGAGTTGAGTTGCATGCCCATACCATCGGGTAAATTCGAGGTGGAGCGCTTTTTGTCCACCGTCCCGTCGTCCCCCTGGGGCGGCACCATGCATCGGCCCGTTTTCACCCCGTTGACCGCCGATCTGCGTGTCGACGTCGCCGTCGTCGGCGCCGGCCTGACCGGGGCCTGCCTTGCCGAACACCTGACGGCGCAGGGCCGCTCGGTGTGCGTGATCGACGCGCCGCAAAAAGGGCTTTCCGGCACCGCGGCCAATGCCGCACTGCTCCGCTGGGAGCACGACCTGCCCTTTGCCGAACTCGAGGTCATTCTCGGTTTCGACAGGGCGGCGGCACTCTGCCGCCGGTCGATCGCGGCGCTCACGGGCCTGACCGAACTGATCGCCGGTCACCACATCGCCTGCGATTTCCGGCCGCGCCGTTCGCTCTATCTCGCCGACAGGCGTGACGAGGCCGGCGAGATGCTGGTCGAATACGATCTGCGCCAGCGCGCCGGGCTGCCGTCGATCTTCGTGCCGAACCCGGATCTCGTCATCCAGTTCGGGCTCGACCGGCCGGCGGCGATCCTCTCGCCCGGCGCGGCCGAACTCGATCCGCTGATCCTTGAATGGACGCTGCTTTCGCTGGCGAGCATTGGCGGCGCAAGGCTCGTCGAGGCGCGCGTCACCGGCTTTGACAGCGCCGGCACCAGTGTCGGCATCTCAACGGCGGGACCCTGCAGCATCGAAGCGAAGCAAGTGGTGTTCGCCACCGGCCACAGGATCCCCGGCCTGTCGCTGCCGGCGGTGCATCAGGTCCGCTCGAGCTGGGGTTTTGCCACCGCGCCGCTGCCGGCCGAAGCGCTATGGCCCGAACGGGCACTGCTGTGGGAGGCGTCCGACTTCGACCCCTACCTCTATGCCAGGACGACGCCCGACAACCGCATCATCGTCGGCGGCGACGACGACGAGACTGAAGACGCGGGGATGCGGCAGATGCTCATTCCGCAAAAGATCGCCACGCTTCGGGAAAGGCTGGCGATGCTGTGGCCGGTGAGGGAGATGGAAATCGCCCGCGTCTGGAGCGGCGCCTATGGCTCCACCGCCGACGGGCTGCCGCTGATCGGCCCGGTACCCGGGCATCCCGGCGTCTACGCCGCCTTCGGCTTCGGCGGCAACGGCATGACCTTCGCCTTCATGGCATCCCGCATCATCAATGCCCAGCTTGCCGGCGAGCACCGCGACTGGTTCGACGACTTCGCCCTCGACCGCGACGTGCCTCACGGGCTTTAGCGGCGGGGCGGAGGTGCGCCGTGGTCCAGCGGTGCGCCAGAATTGTGTAGTCGATGCCCATGACCGCTTCAGGGTCCGGGGCCGAAGCAGACCTAGTTCAGCTATTCTGCGTCGGCTCAAACGCCCTGACGACAGTGATTTTGCCGACAATAGCTTCATTGAATTTCTCAAGGTCTTCTGCCGGAATCCAGTATTCCTTCAATGCCTGGCCACCCGCCTCTTGTGGAATGTAGGCCGCCAAGAATGACGTAAGGACTTCGAATTGCGTGACATAGCCCGCGCCATCGCGACTGACGTTCCAATCCCTCGCAATTCGCACGGCGTAGTCCTCTGAAAGGACGGGATAAAAGATCGGTTGATCAGGCAGTCGTGGCGGGAAGGCCGTCATACCGCTTTGCCTTAGTAGCGCGAGTTCAACAGGCCCCACGGGTCTCCAAAGAGTTATTGTATCCATATTAGGCTCCAGGTCGCTAGTCCACGATGGGCACTCTGACCGCCACATTCGCGCTTCACTATCAACCGTAGCAGCCGCAAATTTCCTTAACGAGTTAGAGGGGAAGAGGCATGCGTAGCCTTTGCGGCGCCATCCGGACAGATACCGATGGCCGCTCCTGGCCCATTACGGACGACAGGGAGGTGCGCAGGCCCCTACGTATTCGGTTAGCGATTCGAGCCTCGCGACTAGAATCGAACGGACAGCGTTTCGGTGGAGTCGCTTCTGAAGACAATTCCTTTGGGGTTGAATTTTTCAATAAGTTTCTTGAGGCTGTTTGAGTACAAGAGCCACCCTCGACGTTCCTCAACCCGGGCCAGATGGCTCGATCCGAGGCAATTTCGCTTAAAGACAACGCTCTCGGCCTCATCGATCCATGAAATATCCGGTTTCAGTGTGGAAAAAGTCCATTCTGCCCGAGACTTCTCCCTGTCTACACACCATTTCACCTCGAGTGGGTACATATTCCACGCCGTTCGTGTCTCCCCCAGATCATTGCGAATTTCGCAGCCGAAATGCGATTTCCTGCGGCGAGCATAGTCCTTCAATTTTTATTTTTAGCTTATTTGTCACTATCGGAGCAGACACCTCGCCGGGGTAAACATCATAATCGTCCAGCCGCGACAGCTTCTTCCTTCCAAATGTATAAACGATCATTCCTTCACGGGAGACTTTGTCAGGACTCCAAAGGTCAGTAACCGTAATTGTCGAGCTCTTATAGTTGGTGAATAGCATTTCGCCTGTTTTGTCTGCCAAGACAGGATCACTATCTAGAATCCAGACGCGGCTGTTTTCAATTTCGACCAATGTAATTTCTCCGGTTCGTTTTTGGTTCAAGCAATCGAGCTAAATGCCGCTATTGGCCCGAAGCGGTCATTGACGTCGTGAGTCTTGATAATCCATATGTTGCGGCGAAAAGGCAAAACAGAAGTGGCGAATGTCATGTCAGACTTCCTTCAATCTATGATGACTAAGGGATCGGAACATCGCGTTTCGCATGATGAAGTGGTTGAATGGGCGGGCGCCCTGGACAATTGGCTGTTCTACAACACGACAGCTCTGCAGATTGCCAGACTTTACAGTCGAAGGGAGCTCACCTACAGCTTCTGCGACGGCTTGATGAACGATCTGTGGAGCGCGGTGCAAGCGGGTTTCTCCGCGGGTAACAATCAAGTTCCTCAGCCATTCTTCGAGATCTATGAAGCTTTCGATGCCGGAGAATTCCATCGCAAGCACGATAGAAGCGATGACCCCGTTGCTGACTTCACTAATCCCCTCATTGCAGAACTGGTGACACGCCACCTCCTTTAGCCTGTTGATGAGCAATGACCACTATTGGCGCAAAGCGGACTTGGCGGACCTTGACTACACAGCGTCCGTTCAAGGTTCTCCTGACACCAAGTGCTCTATGCCTACTTGGCTCAAACGCTCCAATGCTTGTGCCGCGACGCCTGACCTGCGGATTTTCCTCCACTGCTCTCCCATACCAGAATTTCGCGGCGTGGAGGTCGCCGAGCTGCTCGTAGCAGATACCCAACTTTTCACCCAGATACCCCGCGTCCAGTGACTGATCCCCATCAGCCATGAAAAGGTATATCTTTATCGCATCAGCGATTTTGCCAGCTTTGACTAGCTGCGTCGCGGTGCGTTCCAACTGATTGAAATCGTATTGTGCCATCAGCTGCTCTTCTGCGCTGGGAGTGATGGCACAAAGCAATAGCTTGGCGCTTTGACCGCCGCAACGACCACTATTGCCCCGAAGCGGACTCCCTCGTCACGGAGGCGAGAACAACCCGCAAAGCGGTCAGGTCACGAAAGGCATTATGTCCACCCCGTCGCCCGGAAAAACGGTGATATGCGGGTGGTCTTCGAACAGTCGTGCCGCGGCATCAGCGCTCTCCGCTTCGACCACCAGGTAGCCGCAGAACGAATTCACCGCACTGACGACCCCGTCTTTGGTCATGCGTGTCGTCTTGCCCACCATTCCACCACGATCAAGGATCGACAGGGCATTTCTTTGTTCCCACGCCGACCATTCTTTCACGCCAACGGCGTCAACCGCATCCTGCTCGGCTTTGGGCAGGTTTCGGAAGGACACCAGGTCCTCGGGTTTCATGGTGTAAACGGCAAGAAAGCGGGGCATCGCGACATCCTCCATTCATCCTGAAGGTTGTCAATCTACACGCCTTTGTCAGGAAATCACCCGCCGACAAATGGTGCGGGATAGGCAACGGGTGGCTTCCGCGTAGCGGGCGAGAGGTGGCGACCGCTCGGCCCATTGCATTACCGCGTGCCGCATTCACCATGAACCCGGCCTGTGCCTGTCTAAAGCACATGGCGACATGTCTGCCGCTTCGCAAATTGCTGCCGCGTCACTGGATACCGGCCGAGCAATCTCAGGCGTCGAGCTTGTGCTCCGCGAGCGCTCGCGGTGCGGTTTCGTTCTGCTTCTTCTTGTCCTGATCGTAATGCCACTTGATGGAAAAGAACATGCCCACGCCTAACACGAGAATCTTGAGCGGGAAGAAAACGATAGGGAACCAATCTACCCAATCCGGGTCCATCATTTGCATATTTCCAGGCTATTATCTGACTCGATCTGTCGCGGGGAGAGCTACCCCAAAGCTGCTCCCTGCAACATCCGCCATATTGACGCAGATAAGACAAGCACGCCGCTAATCGACGATCCCCCGGCGACAAGCTATCCCAGTGCCCAGAAGATCGTGCCGACCACCAGGATGTAGAGCACGATGACACAGATCAGACGCCACATCCCCGTGGGCGTGTCATCACCGAGAAAATCATCCCAGAACCATGAATGTTGCGCGTCACCGGTCATGATCTGCTCCTAACGCTGACAAGGTTTGGCGTCACGCTCACGAGCACGGCGGCAGCGGATAATAGCCGCAGGGCGGCCCGGCGTAGTAGGGATGATAGTAGGGATGATAGGCACCTGCCGGCGCGCCGTACCAGGCGCTACGCGCGGCGGTCCGCCTTGCCACCCCGGCAAACGACGCCGGTGTCCGGGGCATGCCGATGACGTCGATGAAGATCGAGGCCGGACCATCGGCCCTGGCGAGGCTGCCCTCGAGCACGTCCACCTTGAAGGTCAGGTTGCTGCCGTCGAGTTTCGGATCCTTCAGCACCACGACGGCGTCCTCGACATCGGACGCATCCTTGTTGAGGACCGAGACCGTGGCGTTGGGCGGATCCTTCTCGAAACCGCCGCCCTGCCCCCATTCCTCGAGCAGATGCGAGGTCAGCGCATGGCCGGCGGACCGCACCGGCCGGTCGGCGAACAGGATCGAGTTGCCGGAGACCCCGGTCAGCGTCAGCGTGTCGCCCTCGAGCCTGGCACCGGCCGAATTCATCACGATCAGCGACGGTACGAGTTCGGTCTTCTGCTTGGCGCCGATGTTCTTCGTCGCCGGCTCCCTGATCGCATTTTGCGCCATCGCCGCCGAGGACACGAAAATCGCGCCGGCCGCGGTGATGGCGACTGCGCACAGCAATTGCTTCAGGTACATGGGTCAATCCTCCTCCGGGCCTGAAGGCCGGCTTTCAGGTCGTATCGAATGTTTATGACGGGCGCGGCGAACGCCCGCTTGCCCTCTCCTGCAGCCCGAGACTTCGAACCTTGCTCGAAACCAGCCGCCATGGCGGAGATCCCCTGTCGTTGGAACGGGAAGATCCGGGCGAACGCGTGACTGCGCCGACCCGTGAAACCGAGGGGAAACTAGGCCGGAATCTCCGCCGGACAAGGGGCGACCGCTGCGCGGCGGTCCGGCGTAAAGATTGGATTCAGCATTTCTTGGTAATTTAGCATTAGCCTAGTTTGTCGGCCGATTGTCCATTGCGACAGTTTCGCCACTCCAGATTGTATTGCGTTGCGAGTTCCCATGCGTCTATCGGCTGTCCCTGCGATCTTCCTTGCCTGCCTGGCCGTTTCGGGCTGCGCGTACAATTCCGGTCCGGAAAGCATTTTGGGCAGCGTCCCCTCGGCCGAGACGACGAACTCCGTCGCCGCCTCCACCGCGTCCACCGGGCCGGTGCCGTCAGGCGAAATCGGCACAGCCACGGCACCGACCGGCGCGCCGCGGGAAATCCTCGCCTGGGCCGGAGCCATGCCGACGCCGCAGGCGTTCGAGCCGGCGACGCGCACGACCGGGATGCCGATCCCGTCCGACCGGCCGATCGGCCATCTCGTGCCCGAGGCACCGGCGATGGGCGCCGCGCCCGGCGGCCGCTCGAAGATCTACGGCCAGCGCTTCGGCGACGCCAAGCCGATCAATTTCGGCAAGGTCACCCCGGGCAAATATGCCGTGCACGGCGTCGATGTCTCGCGCTGGCAGGCCGACATCGACTGGGCGACGCTGCGCAAGCAGGGCGCCAACTTCGCCTTCATCAAGGCAACCGACGGCGGCGATCATCTCGATCCGATGTTCAAGACCAACTGGCGCCGGGCGAAGGAAGCCGGGATCCGGCGTGGCGCCTACCACTTCTTCTACTGGTGCCGTACCGCCGGCGAACAGGCCGACTGGTTCATCCGCAACGTGCCGCGCGAGCCGGGTGCGCTGCCGCCGGTCATCGATGTCGAGTACAACGGCGAGTCGAGCTGCAAGCGCAAAGTGTCGCGCGCCAAGGTGATCGAGAAGATGCAGGTGTTCATGGACAAGCTGGAGCGCCACTACGGCCAGCGGCCGATCATCTACACGGCACCGGATTTCTATCGCGACAACCTCAGGGGCGAGTTCCTCGACTATCCGTTCTGGCTGCGCGCCGTCGCTGCCCATCCGTCCAAGGTCTATCCCGGCCGCAAGTGGCTGTTCTGGCAGTATTCCGGCTCCGGCCTGTCGCAGGGCGTCGACGGCAAGATCGACCTCAACGTGTTCCACGGCAGCCAGAACGACTGGCATGACTGGGTGGCATCGAACTGACGCGGTCTTCCCGCATCGATCGATGCCGGTCCGTGCGTTGCCCGTGCAAGCGCCTGGTCGCCGGAAGGCGAAGCGACCGTCCGTAGTCCTCATCCATCTGGGGTAGGCTAAGCCGAATTCATCGTTGCCGGCGAGCGTAACTGGCCGCTGCTTCGACTGGCAGCGGATCGCCCCTGAATTGTAGCATGGCCTCGTTCCCAGTAACTGAAGAGGAGCAGGCCATGACATCGCCGAATGACAGCCCCTCGCCCGAAAACCGAGCGAGGCGCCATTTCCTGGGCTTAACCGTCGCAACCACCGCCCGTGCTGCTGCAATCGCGGCCCTGGTGACGGCCGCCACCACGTCTCCGGCCCATGCCGGCTGGAAAGCCTGGTGGCGCCCGCAGGTCCGCGCCCGCCACAAGGGCGGCGGCGGCGGACGGGGCGAACCCAATTGCTTCCTGCGCGGCACCGCAATTCGCACAGCGGCCGGAGAGGTGCCGATCGAAACGCTGCGGATCGGCGACCTGGTCGAGACCGTCGACGGCCGCAGCGTCGCGATCAAGTGGATCGGCCGGCAACACTATCGCCGGAGCGCGCCGAACTGGCATGAAAGCGTCGTCCCGATCCGCGTCGCCCGCGGCGCCCTCGGGCACGAAATGCCGCACACCGATCTCTATCTGTCGGCCAATCACGCGCTGTTGATCGACGGCGTGCTGATCAGGGTCAAGGAACTGGTCAACGGCACCTCGATCGTCGCCGCACTTCCCGACCAGCACGAAACCCTCGACTACTACAACATCGTGCTCGATACCCATGAAGCGATCCTCGCCGAAGGGGCACCGGCCGAGAGCTACCTGCAGCGCGAAAGCAACTATGAGGCCTTCGACAATTTCGTCGAATACACCCGCCTCTATCCGGACAGGGCACAGCATACCATGACGCCGGTCGCGCCGATTGTCGGCTATGAAGGCGGTTGGGAACACCTGAAGGCCCTGCTGGTGCTCAGCGTTTCGGGTCTGGTCGCGGTGCGCGACCCGATCGTCGAGGCACGCAAGCGCCTGGCCGCACGGGGTCGGCTGATCGCCGCCTGAGACCTGCGACAAGGGGCGCGTAGCCCCATGGCAGCTCCACCTATGGAAACGGAGGCAGGCAAGGAGCCGGCCTCCGTTTTCTTGTCGTGCCGGCCCCGGGCAGATGCGGCCACCATTGGGCCCGCGCCTTCGGGCCCGGACCTTCGGGGAACACCCTGCCAAGCGGCGCTTCCGACACGGACCGGCGAATAAATCGGCGCGACCGGACGTCTTTTCTCCACATGCCCGACGGCCGGGAAAACGTTACGGGAAGAAGGCCATGCTGCGTAGCCGGAAAGACAGGTTCGGAGCCGTCGCGATCATCCTGCACTGGACGATCGCCGTGCTGATCCTCGGGCTGATCGGCCTCGGCTTCGTGATGCGCCGCCTGCCGGTCGATCCCGCCCTGCAGTTCTCGCTCTACCAGTGGCACAAGTCGATCGGCCTGACTGCGCTGGCGCTAGCCGTCATCCGCCTGCTGTGGTGGGCGGTCGACCGTCACCCCGCCCCGGTGGCCGGCCTGGGTCCGCTCGAGCGAAAGGCCTCGCGGACCATGCACATCGCGCTTGCCGCGCTTGCCGTGGCGGTGCCGCTGGCCGGATGGGCGGTGGCCTCGACTTCCACGCTCAACATTCCGACCTTCTACTTCGACCTGGTGGTGATCCCTCACCTGCCGCTCGACAAGACGGCGGAAGCGGAAGCTTTCTGGTCGACGGCCCATGCCGCCGGCGCCTACCTGCTGCTGGTCCTCGCCGCGCTGCATGCGGGGGCGGCCTTCTATCATCATTTCCGGCGCAGGGACGAGGTCCTCATCCGGATGCTCGGCACCGGCGCCCGGCGTCGTCCGGCAAAAAAGATGGCGGCAATGCCGCCGGGAGGTAAGTTGTCATGAAATGGAAGATTGTTACCGGTGGGCTGCTGCTCGCCGTCCTGCTCGTTTCCCCGGCCGCCGGCGCCCGCACCCCGGATCTCGCCGAGGCGGCCGGCAACTACCAGATCAGCAGTTCCTCGCGGATCGGCTTCGCCATCGACCAGGTGGGCGGCGGCGGCATTGCCGGCGACTTCCGCAGGTTTTCCGGCTCCTTCCGCATCGACGGCGGCGACGTCGGCCGCTCGAGCGTGCAAATGACGCTCTACCCCGACAGCGTCGTCACCAGGGAACAGCGGATGGAGGATTTCCTGCGCTCGAGCGCCGTCTTCAATGCCTCGACCTATCCGACCGTCACCTTCCGTTCGACGAAGGTAACGCAGACCAGCCCGGATACCGCCGTCGTCACCGGCATGCTGACGGCGCGCGGCATCACCCGGCAGGAGACCTTCACCGTGCGCCTCAAAGACTGGGACCGCAACTCGATCGTCTTCGACATCAAGGGCGATGTCTACCGATCGCGCTACGGCATGGATGTCGGCACGCCGATCTACCTCAACGTGGTGAAGTTCGACATGGATATCAGGGGGCAGAAGCGCTAGCGCGCGCCCCTGCTGTCAATCGTAAAGGTAGTACTGCGCCCAGTCGTCGCGCGGGATCTGCTCGCCGATCTTGAAGTCGAACGCCTTGATGTCGAGGTGCTCCGGCCCGGTCTTGCAGCTGTAGGAAAGCCGGTACCATTCGCCCTTGCTGCGGAATGCTGCGCCCGGCGCCTCGATGGAATTTTCGCCGTGGACGGGATCGGCGAACGTGTAGGCGACGACCTTGTCCGGCTTGAAACCTTTGCCGCCCTTGGCGATCCGCTCCAGCGATTCGATGTCGCAGCGCTGCTCCAGCCGGGTTTCCGGATCAAGCTTACGCAATTGTGACATGATGCGCGGATCGAGGGCAAAGGCTGGAGAGGCGGTCAGCAGGAGCAGGGCGACAGCATTTTTCATTCAATAACTCATTGCAAATTCATGGTTTCGGACGTGCTTCGCCTCCGCGCCGGAACCGGGGGCGGCATGGGCGAAGCAGTCATATATTAGTGATGTATCAGGGAATATGACCAGAACAAGGCACCCGCGGGGCCCCTCCGGGGACAAGCGGCATCCGGCGGCGCGGCGGATCGTCGCTTTCCGCCTTGATGGCAGTGCGTTGCATGTCTATCTCTCGTGAAGAAAATTTTTCCGAGAGAGCGAGTAGCCCCGTGCCGATATTCAACAATCTCCCTGCTGCCCCTGTCGCCCCGAAAAAGCCGGTCGAGGATACCCGCCACGGCATCACCCGGGTCGATGACTATGCCTGGCTGCGGGCGGACAACTGGCAGGCGATGTTCAAGGATCCCTCCATCCTCGATCCCGACATCCGCAAGCATCTCGAGGCGGAGAACGCCTACATGAACGCGGCGATGGAGGACACCAAGGCCCTGCAGAAGACGCTGTTTGCCGAAATGAAGGGCCGGATCAAGGAAGACGACAGCTCGGTTCCGGTGAAGGACGGCCCCTTTGCCTACGGCACTTTCTTCGTCACCGGCGGCGAGCAACCGCGCTATTTCCGCATCCCGCGCGACGCCGACCGTAACGACGAGAGCCTTCGCCAGCTGCTGCTCGACGGCGACAAGGAGGCGGAAGGCAAGGGCTATTTCCGGCTCTCCGGCATCGACCATACCAGCGACCACAGCCACGGCCTGTGGGGCTATGACGACAAGGGCTCGGAATTCTACACGCTGCGCATCCGCGACCTGGCGACCGGCAAGGATCTCGACGACGTGATCGAGAACACCGGCGGCGGCGGCGCCTGGGCTCCCGACGGCAAGAGCTTCTTCTATACGCTGCAGGACGAGAA
>JAEWPB010000038.1 GCA_023399465.1 Pseudomonadota bacterium | reverse complement strand
CGACCTCAAGGAACCGTTCAAGGGCCTCTTCACCCAGGGCATGGTGGTCCATGAGACCTACAGCCGCGGCGAGGGCACTGCACGCGAATGGGTCGCCCCTGCCGATCTCCGCATCGAGGAGATCGACGGTGGACGCCGCGCGGTGCTGCTCTCCACCGGCGAGGAAGTGAAGATCGGCTCGATCGAAAAGATGTCGAAGTCGAAGAAGAACGTCGTCGATCCCGACGACATCATCGCCTCCTTCGGTGCCGACACCGCGCGCTTCTTCGTGCTGTCCGACTCGCCGCCGGATCGCGACGTGATCTGGTCGGAAGCAGGCGTTGAGGGTGCGCACCGCTTCGTCCAGCGCGCCTGGCGCCTGATTGCCGAAGCCGCCGACGTGCTGAAAACGGTCTCACCGAATCCGGCTAAGGATGGTGATGGTCTCGCGGTGTCGCAGGCCGCCCACAAGGCTCTGAAGGCCGTCCAGAGCGATTACGACAAGCTGGCCTTCAACAAGGTTGTTGCCCGCATCTACGATCTCGTCAACAATCTCGCCGGTCCCCTGACGACGGTTGCAGCAGGCAAAGCCGACCCCGCCTATGCTGCGGCCGTACGCAACGCTGCAGAAATCCTGATCCAGCTGGTTGCACCCATGACGCCGCACCTTGCAGAGGAATGCTGGTCGGTACTCGGCAATGAAGGACTGGTGGCACAGGCCCAGTGGCCGTCATTCGACCCGGACCTGGTCAGCGACAACGAAATCCTTTTGCCTGTACAGATCAACGGCAAGAAGCGGGCCGAATTGACAATCAGCCGCGACGCTGATCAGAATGCGGTGCAAGCTGCCGCTCTGGCACTCGATGCCGTCAAAGCCGTTCTCAACGGTCAAGCTCCGAAGAAAGTCATTGTCGTTCCGCAAAGGATTGTGAACATTGTCGTTTGATCGTCGATTCAGGCTGTTCCGCCTTGGTGGCGCCATTGCCCTCATCGCGTGCGGCGGCCTGTTGGCCTCCTGCCAGGTCCGGCCCCTCTATTCCGACAACAACGGAGTCCAGCAAAGCCTGGGCTCCATCGGTTACTCCGATGCACGCGACCGGGTCGAACAGGTCGTTCGCAACAATCTCGTCTTTCTGACCGGGGGCGGGAACGGAGAACCGGCGAAGCCCGAATATGAAGTCGACCTGAAGGTGACGACACAACGCATCGCGGTGCTTCTCGAACAGTCTTCCGATACGCCGCGTGCCGGACGCATCATCGTTCGCGCCGACTACAGCCTGCGTCGCGTCAGTGACGGCGAGGTGGTCAAGGCGGGACACCGTTCGTCCGTATCGCTGGTCGACTATTCGGAACAGGAATTTGCCAAGCTGCGGTCGATCCGCGATGCCGAAAACCGCGCCGCTGCCGAACTGGCAGAGCTCATTCGCGCCGACCTAGCCATGGCGCTCGCGCGCTGAGGCGCGATACCGATGACCGAGATCAAGTCTCACGAATTTGACGGCTTCCTGCAACGGGGAGCCGCACAGTACCGGATGTTCGTGATCTACGGCCCCGACCGCGGGCTCGTATCCGAACGCGCCGGCCTGCTGGCCCGCAAATCCGGCGTTCCCCTCGATGACCCCTTTGCCCTTATCAAGCTTGATGTAGCCGACCTCCAGGGCGATCCCGGGCGGCTTCTCGACGAGGTCAATGCAATCGGCCTGTTCGGCGGCGAAAAGCTTGTCTGGATCCGCGGGGCCGCCAATGAGAAGGCACTGGTCGACGCGATGCAGGCGCTGGCTGGCGATCCCCCGACCGGCAGCACCGTCATTGTCGAAGCCGGCGATCTGAAGAAGGGTAGTGGCCTGCGCAAGGTCGCCGAGACAGCGAAGAGCATCGTCGCCATTCCCTGCTATGCCGATGACGCCCGCGCCCTTAATGCGATGATCGACGCCGAACTTGCAGCAGAAAAACTGAATATCTCGACAGAGGCGCGCCAGTTGCTGCTTGAATTTCTCGGTGGCGACCGCATCGCTTCGCGCAATGAAGTAAGCAAGCTCGCGCTCTATTGCCGCGGGGAGGGGACCATCCAGGCCCACCACGTCACCGAGATCATCGGCGACGCCAGCGCCATCTCCACCGACGACGCCATTGATGCCATTCTGACCGGCGATGCCGACGCCTTCCTGGCAGCGATGCAAAAGATCACAACCTCGAAGACGCCTATATTTCTCGTGCTCCAGGGCTGCCTCAAGCAGTTCCAGTTGCTGGACGCCATGCGCGCCGAGATGGACGAAAAGCGCCTGCCGGCAGCGACAGTCATGCAGACACTTGGCCGGCACCTGCATTTCAAGCGCAAACCGGTGATCGAACGCGCGCTACGCAATTGGAGCGCACCGGCAATCGCGCGTGAAATGAACCGCCTGCAGGCGGCCATCCTGCAAAGCCGCCAGCGCGCGCCCCTTGAGGAGAGCATCGCTATCCACACCCTGCTTTCGACGACCCTGCAGTCCGCGCGCAAGTCCTGACCATGTCGCCCGCGAAACTGGGCGGATAGAAACAAGGCCCACGAGGGGCCTTGTTACGCTACCGTATCAAGCGATGTAGATTTGTTCCGATAGCGAATCGAGGTTCGACCATAGACCGAGGCGTTACCGACGCTCAAGCAACCGGCAAATTTCCTCAAGCTGTTCGAGGCTCTTGTAGCTGATCTTTATCTGCCCACCATTGCCGCGATGATTGATGGCAACATCGAGACCAAGGGTATCCGACAGGGTGCGCTCCAGCGCCAATGTATCGGAATCCTTTTCATTGCGGCGCTGCCCTGCAGGCTGCGGGTCATTCTGCGCCTTGATATCCTGCTGCGCCAGACGTTCGGCGTCACGCACCGACATACCCTTGCTGACGATTGTCCGAGCCAGCATGGTCGGATCGGAAGTGGGGACGAGGGCTCGGGCATGACCGGCTGAAAGACTGCCGCTTGCCAGCATATCCCGCACCGGATCGGGCAGCTTCAGGAGCCGCAGACTGTTTGCCACGTGACTGCGGCTCTTCCCGATGATTTCACCAAGATCGTTCTGGGTATAGCCGTGTTCCGCAATCAGCTGCTCGTAACCAAGCGCTTCTTCGAGCGGATTGAGATCGGCACGCTGGACGTTCTCGACGATCGCAATCTCGAGCGCGGTACGGTCATCGACATCGCGAACGATCACAGGAATTTCGACAAAACCCGCAAGCTGCGCTGCCCGCCAACGGCGTTCGCCGGCGATAATCTCGTAACGATCCGCTTCCAAAGTACGCACGACCACCGGCTGAACGATGCCATGCTGCCGCACTGAACTCGCGAGATCCTGAAGATCGGCTTCATCGAAATAGCGCCGCGGGTTGCGCGGGTTGCGCGTCACGAACTCGATCGGAACCATGCGATCCGGATTGACCGTCGGCTTGGCGTTGCCGGACGGCATGGGCTGATCCATTTCGCCGATGAGCGCCGCAAGCCCGCGCCCCAGGCGCCGCTTCGAGAGATCGTCATTCATTGTCTGCTACCCCGAAATCGTTCACTTATTTCTTCACGCGGCCTTGCGCTGCCGCTCACGCTGGATGACTTCCGATGCCAACTGCAAATAGGCCTGGCTGCCGGCGCATTTGAGATCATAAAGGATGGCGGGCTTGCCGTAGGAGGGCGCTTCTGAGACGCGCACATTGCGCGGGATCAGCGTGTGATAAACCTTCTCACCGAGATGGGTGCGCACATCATGGACGACCTGCTGCGCGAGATTGTTACGCGAATCGAACATCGTCAGCACGATGCCCTGGATATCGAGGGCGGGATTGACGGTGCGGCGCACCTGGTCAACCGTCTCCAGCAACTGGCTCAGCCCTTCCAGCGCGAAGAACTCGCACTGCAGCGGCACCAGCACCGAATGTGCTGCCGCCATCGCATTCATGGTCAGCAAGTTGAAGGAAGGGGGGCAATCAAGCAGGATATAGGAAAACGCCGTTGCCTCATCGCTTTCGAGCGCGCGCTTCAGACGAAACACCCGGTCGCTCGCCTGCGCGATCTCCATTTCGATACCGAGAAGATCCATCGTCGACGGAATGATGTAGAGGTTCGGCACCGCCGTCTCCACCGTCGTTTCCAGTAGGCTGCGCTCACCCGTGAGCACGTCGTAGGAGGACATCTTGCGATCGCGACGATCGATCCCCAAACCAGTGCTGGCATTACCCTGGGGGTCGAGATCGATGATCAGGACCCGCTCGCCAATCGCCGCCAAAGCGGTCGCCAGGTTGATTGCCGTCGTCGTCTTGCCGACGCCGCCCTTTTGGTTCGCAATCGTGATGATCCGGTTTTTCTCGCCTGCCATACTGCCCACCTGCCAATTCTACAGCTTGGACTGAAGATTGCTGATCTCCAGAATCACGGAATCCGGCTGGATTACGCTGGCATGTTGTACCAGATCGAAATTCCAGCGGCCACGCGCTTTCTCGGTTTCACTGCCGTAATCCCGGCCTTTATGCAGGTAGGCGTGGACTTTTTCGTGCCCGATCATCCACGGAGCCATATAGGCGAACAACAGATCCAGTTCTGCGAGTGCCCGGGCAGAGATGGCGTCGCAGGCGGCGATCTCGGCGGGCGCATCCTCGATACGCATGGTATGGACCGAACCGCGTGCCCCAGTTTCGGCGAGCGCCGTACGCAGGAACGCCGCCTTCTTGTGGTTGCTTTCGACGAGGTGAACCCATCCATTGCCAGTCTCGGCGAGCATGATCGCAGTGATCACTCCCGGGAAACCGCCGCCGCTGCCGAGGTCGATCCAGGTCTTGGGCTCGGGTGAGAGCTGAAAGATCTGCGCGCTGTCGGCGATATGGCGATGCCAAAGATCATCCTTGGTCGACGCCGCGATAAGGTTGATCGCCTTCGCCCACTTCTGGAACAATGCCGCAAAATGCTCCAGCCGCTCCTGTGTTTCACGTGAAACACGCACACCGTTCAATTCCATCGGAAGACTCTTTCACATTGTACTGAATAGCCGAACACAAGGCATCGGGGACGGGAGTTTACCCAAAGATGCCGTCAGGCACTGCGTTCCCGCGCTTCGGCATCCTTGCGCAAACAGGCAAGCAGCAGCGAAATCGCCGCAGGCGTCATCCCGTCAATCTTGCCCGCCTGCGCAATATTGAAAGGCCGTGCCTTGCCGAGCTTGTGCTTGAGCTCATTCGACAGCCCCGGCAACCGGTCAAAATCGAAATCATCAGGAATCTGCCGATCCTCCGCCCCACGCACTTCAGCGATATCCGCTTGTTGCCGCTGCATGTAGACCGCATAGGCGGCTTCGATCTCGAGCGCCTCGGCGACGCGTCCGCCAACTGCCCGCAATTCCGGCCAGATCCGCGACAACCCCTCGATGCTCTGGTCCGGATAGGACAACAGATCATAGGCGGTGCGCCGCTGGCCGTCCTGGTTCAGTTTTAGGCCATGTCGGGTTGCCTCGTTCGGTGTCAGGCTGACCGCCTGCAGCAGGTCGCGCCCTTTGGCCATGTCAGCGAGGTACGAACCGAACCGATGTTGTCGATCACCGCCGACGCACCCGAGACCGATTGCAAACGGCGTCAGCCGGACATCGGCATTGTCGGCACGCAGAGACAGCCGGTACTCGGCACGGGACGTGAACATGCGGTAAGGCTCGGCCACGCCGCGTGACGTCAGATCATCAATCATCACGCCGATATAGGACTCGGTCCGGCTGAAATAGACCGGCGCAGCGCCGCTGGCGAAACGCGCGGCGTTCAATCCGGCGACCAGCCCCTGGGCGCCTGCTTCCTCATAACCGGTCGTACCGTTGATCTGCCCCGCCAGGAACAGGCCTGGCATTTTTCTGACATCGAGGGCAGGGGTCAGTTCGCGCGGATCAACATGGTCATACTCGATTGCATAGCCCGGTTGCAGGATATCGACGCGCTCCAGGCCGGGGATCGTGCGGATGAAGGCTTCCTGCACATCCTCAGGAAGCGAGGTGGATATCCCGTTCGGGTAAACCGTATCGTCATCGAGCCCTTCCGGCTCAAGGAAAATCTGATGTCCATCTCGTTCGCCGAACTTGACAATCTTGTCCTCGATCGACGGGCAGTAGCGCGGGCCGACACCTTCGATCTGACCGGAGTACATGGCCGAGCGCAGAATATTGTCGGAGATGATCTTGTGGGTTGCCGGCGTAGTCCGCGTCACGCCACAATCGATCTGGCGATTGGTGATCGCATCGGTCATGAAGGAGAACGGCACCGGATCTTCATCGGCGCTCTGAGTGCCAATCGATGCCCAGTCGATCGTACGGCCGTTCAACCGTGCCGGTGTTCCGGTTTTCAAACGGCCGAGCTGGACACCAAAGCGCTCTAGCGTTGCCGACAGGCCAAGCGAGGGATCTTCGCCGACACGTCCCGCCGGCACTTTCTTATCGCCGATATGAATAAGCCCTCGCAGGAAGGTGCCGGACGTCAGGACCACGGCGCCGCAAGGCAGCACGCGGCCATCCTTCATGACAACGGCAGAGACGCGACCGTCCTGCACCTGCAGATCGTAGGCATCGCCCTCAATGACATCGAGGTTCACAATTGCGTCAATCTCGGCCTGCATCGCCAGGCGATAGAGCTTGCGGTCGGCCTGGGTACGAGGGCCGCGCACGGCCGGCCCCTTCTTACGATTGAGCATGCGAAACTGGATGCCACCGGCATCGGCAACGCGACCCATCAGGCCATCAAGCGCATCGATCTCGCGCACGAGATGACCCTTGCCGAGTCCGCCAATCGCGGGATTGCAAGACATCACGCCGATGGTTTCGCGCTTGTGCGTCACCAGCGCCGTACGGGCACCGAGCCGCGCCGCGGCGCTGGCGGCTTCGCAGCCGGCGTGACCGCCACCGATCACGATCACATCATAGTGCTTGCTGGTCATTCGCTATGCTCCAAGTGTTGGCACGTGTTTGCCACACAAATGTTCAATGTCAAGAATGTTTCACGTGAAACCTGCGACAGGACTCGCCATGCGTGCATCACCTTTGCCGATGTTTCACGTGAATCACTTGCCGATGCAAAACTCGGAGAAGATGATGTCGAGCATATTCTCGACATCAACCCGGCCGGTGATCCTGCCGAGATGCGTCGCGGCCAGACGAAGCTCCTCGGCCCGCAAATCCAAGCCATCGCTTTCTGCGACCAATGCGACATTGATGTGCAGCAACGCCTCCTGCAAATGGCCGACATGTCTGATGCGTGACGGAATGGAAAGCGATTGCCCGGATACGCGATCGGCGATCTCGCGCTCGATCCGTTCCAACAGCGCATCCATGCCATCCCCGCTCTGGACCGAGATGCAAAGATCATAACCGAACCCCGCCGGGCTATCCGGGTGGCGATCCAACTTTGTGCCAATCGTAAGGGAGGGGGCATCCAAAGCGGGGCGCGCTTCGGCGGCACTGCCGATTTCCTCGAGGTAGAGAACCAGATCCGCCGTACTGATCGTGTGATGGGCGCGCCGTATCCCCTCGCGCTCGACCACTTCCTCGGTTTCGCGCAAGCCTGCAGTATCGTAGAGCCGGACGGCGTAACCGTTAATATCGAGGTCGACATGGAGTACATCGCGTGTGGTGCCGGCAATATCGGTGACGATGGCTACATCACGTTTGGCAAAAGCGTTCATCAGGCTGGACTTGCCAGCATTGGGTGGCCCGGCAATGACGATCCTGAAGCCCTCACGGATGATTTCTCCAGCCCTGGCCCCGGCAAGGTGGCGTTCGATTTCGCCCGCAAGGCGAGCCATATCCGCCCACACCATCGATGCCACGGATCCGGGGACATCGTCCTCGTCGGCAAAATCGAGTTCGGCCTCGATGAGGGCCCGAGCACGGGTCAACCGTTCGGCCCAACCGCTATAGAGCTCTGACAAGCCACCGGACGATTGCTCGATTGCCAGCCGGCGTTGCATTTCGGTCTCGGCAACGATGAGATCGGCGAGCCCTTCAATCTCCACCAGATCGAGCTTTCCGTTCTCAAAGGCACGACGCGAGAACTCGCCGGATTCCGCATGGCGCAGGCCCGGAAGTTCCGCGAGCGCCGCCAGGATCGACCGCACGACGGCCTTGCCGCCATGGCACTGGATTTCAATGCAATCTTCTCCAGTGAACGAATGTGGTCCGGCAAAGGCCAGCACCAATGCCTTGTCCAGAACCATTTCATTCCGGTTTCGAATCGTTAGCAACTGCGCCTGCCTGGGGGACGGGACGCGCCCTGCTAAGCGTTGGCAGGCCGCAAATGCCTGCGGTCCGCTGATGCGCAGGACCGCAACGCCGGAAGGCAGGGCGCCGCTCGACAAGGCATAGATGGTATCGTCACTGACCCGCATAATCGCATTATCCGTCGATATCGTGCAGCCATGGCTGCGGGATGATGATTTAGGCGCTCTTGCGTCCGAGAACAAGATTCTTCGGCGCGATTGGGCATAAGCCGACGAGTTGAGCGTTGGGCATCAAGTTTGCCATTCTCGCGCTTAAGCTGCCTAGCCGACTCCAGCTAACGAAAACGCCACCGGAGGGATAGCTCCAGTGGCGTTTCAGCGTCTCGCCTCGAACTCCGGACATGTAGTCAGGAATCCGGCTAACTATTACGTGTTCATCGAATCGAAGAAGTCGCCGTTGTTCTTCGTCTGCTTGAGCTTGTCGATGAGGAACTCGATCGCATCGGTGGTGCCCATCGGCGCCAGAATGCGGCGCAGGACGAAAATCTTCTGCAGATCCTGACGCGGCACCAGCAGGTCTTCCTTACGCGTACCGGACTTGAGGATGTCCATCGCCGGGAAGATGCGCTTGTCGGCAACCTTGCGGTCGAGAACGATTTCCGAGTTGCCGGTACCCTTGAACTCTTCGAAGATCACTTCGTCCATGCGGCTGCCGGTATCGATCAACGCCGTAGCGATGATGGTCAGCGAGCCGCCTTCCTCGATATTGCGGGCGGCGCCGAAGAAGCGCTTCGGCCGCTGCAGAGCGTTGGCGTCGACACCACCGGTCAGAACCTTGCCGGAGGAGGGGACAACCGTGTTGTAGGCGCGACCAAGGCGGGTGATCGAATCGAGCAGGATCACGACGTCGCGGCCATGCTCGACAAGACGCTTCGCCTTTTCGATCACCATTTCCGCGACCTGGACGTGACGAACCGCCGGTTCGTCGAAGGTGGACGAGACCACTTCGCCGCGAACCGAGCGCTGCATGTCGGTCACTTCCTCAGGACGCTCATCGATCAGAAGAACGATCAGATAGCATTCCGGATGGTTGGCAGTGATCGAGTGGGCGATGTTCTGCAGCAAGACCGTCTTACCGGTGCGCGGCGGCGCGACGATCAATGCACGCTGGCCCTTGCCGAGCGGTGCGACGAGATCGATCACGCGCGGCGACAGATCCTTCGAGGTCGGAACCTCGAGTTCCATCTTGAAGCGCTCGTTCGGATAGAGCGGCGTCAGGTTGTCAAAGTGAACCTTGTGCCGGATCTTTTCCGGATCATCGAAATTGATCGTGTTGACCTTCAGCAGGGCAAAGTAGCGCTCGCCTTCCTTGGGGCCGCGAATGGGTCCCTCGACGGTGTCGCCGGTCTTCAGCGAGAAGCGGCGGATCTGCGAGGGCGAGATGTAGATGTCGTCAGGACCAGGCAGATAGTTGGCATTGGCCGAACGCAGGAAGCCGAAGCCATCCTGCAAGACTTCGACAACGCCCTCGCCGATGATCTCGACGTCCTGGCTGGCAAGCTCCTTGAGGATGGCAAACATCAATTCCTGTTTGCGCATCGTGCTGGCGTTCTCGACCTCAAGCGATTCGGCAAACGCCAGAAGATCGGTCGGGGACTTGTTCTTGAGTTCTTGGAGCTTCATTTCAGCCATGAAGGGGGACCATGTCCTTGATATCTTTTGCGGGAAGAGGCGTGTTGATCGGTAGCGTAGCTGCGCCAGGAAGGCCGCAGGCGACTGATAAAGTACACAAGCCACGAGAGATGAGATGCGGAGGAAAATAGCGAGTCACTTGAACCGCCGCAAGGGGGAAATGCGAAGAAAATTCCACCCCTGCTGCAGAGCTCAGAATGGCTTGATCACCACGAGGATGACGATCAGGATCATCAGCACCGTCGGCACTTCGTTCATCATCCGCCAGAAGCGGGCAGTGCGACGAGGACCATCAACTGCATAGGTGCGCATCGCCCGCCCCAAATATTCATGGTAGCCGGTAAGGAGCACGACCAGGGCAATCTTGGCATGGAGCCAGCCACCCTGAAAGGCGTACATCGACCAGGACAGGTAAAGCCCGAATACCCAGGTGAGCACCATTGCCGGCCGCATGATCACCTTCATCAACCGCTGTTCCATGACCTTGAAGGTCTCGGATTGCACCGAACCCGGCTCTGCGTCGGTGTGATAGATGAAGAGCCGCGGCATGTAGAGCAGGCCAGCCATCCAGGATATTACCGCGATGATATGCAGCGCCTTGATCCAAAGGTCGAGATCGTCGGGCTGCCAGAGATAGAGGGCGACCGCCAGACAGACGAAGGCGGCGATGGCGATCGCTGCTCGCAGGCCTGCACGCGCACCCGGCTGGCTGTCGGTCTGCTTTTCCATCACATCATCCCCTGTAGGACCTGACCCGCTCGACGAGCTCCGTCACATGCTCGGGATTGGCTTGCGGTGTAATGCCGTGACCGAGGTTGAAGATCAGCGGACCGGAACCGAGATGCTGCAGGATGTCATCGATGCCGTCGGCCAGCGCCTTTCCGCCAGCGACGACCCGCATCGGATCAAGATTGCCCTGCACCGGACCATCCTTCTGCAGTTCCGCGGCAAAGTCCAAAGGTACCGACCAGTCGAGGCCAATCGCGTCGGCACCCGTCTTCTGTCGGTAATCCTTCAGAAGATAACCCGCGCCCTTGGCAAAAGCGATGATTTTCGCCTGGGGTCGACGCGCCTTGACCGAGGCGATCATCCGCTGCACCGGCTTCACCGCATAGGCCTCGAATTCGCGCTCTCCGAGAACGCCAGCCCAGGAGTCGAAAATCTGCACCGCATCCGCGCCCGCATCGATCTGCGCCACGAGATAATCCGCCGAGATGTCGGCGAGCAGGGTCAGCAGGTATTCGAAGGCTTCCGGATGGCGATAGCCGAAGAGACGGGCAGGGGCCTGGTCGGGAGTACCGTGACCGGCAATCATATAGGTCGCAACCGTCCAGGGAGCGCCACAGAAGCCGAGCAGGGTCGTTTCCTCGGGCAGCTCCCGGCGCAACCTCCGCACCGTCTCGAAGACCGGCTCCAGATGCGCCAGCACGCCTTCGGGTGACAGCTTGCGGATACCGTCCTCGTCGATCGGATCCATCTTCGGACCTTCTCCCTCGACGAAACGGACGTTGCGCTTCAGCCCGTCCGGAATGACGAGAATATCGGAGAACAGGATAGCTGCATCGAAGCCGTAGCGGCGGATGGGCTGCAGCGTCACTTCAACAGCAAGATCCGGGGTGTAGCAGAGATTGAGAAAGCTCCCTGCCTTGGCACGTGTCTCCCGATACTCCGGTAGATACCGGCCTGCCTGACGCATCAGCCAGATCGGGGGTGGTGTCAGGGTCTTACCATCCAGAACCTGCAACACTCGCCGCTGTTTATCGCTCAAGGCCGTACTCCTATAAAAATTCAAAGAGATTCTAAAAGGTTTCTATTTCTTAGAGTCGGTGACTATCAAGGATTAAAATCCGTCCACCAGTTGCGCGAATTGCCGCGTTTTGTTCTATGGGGCGAGGCAAGATTGCGGCGAATGCGAAGATATCGAGAACGAACGGGATTCGGTCAGGATTCTCAAAAGCTTGCCGGAACCCCAAAAAGTGCTCATCCTGTGGATAACTGGTGGAGAAATCAGAACAGTCAATGTTTGTCCACATTATCAACACCCGTGCCCAATTGTCATGCCGGAGATCGCCGATGTGGATAAATCGGGGGTTATCCACCGGGGTCATTCCGGCGGGGAAAAACCCACAGCGCTATCCCGGTTTATCAACAAGGAGCCATGTTTAGCGTGGAGAACCGCAAAAATTTCTTCCATCTGCACCTGATTTCTGACTCAACAGGAGAGACTCTGATCTCGGCCGGTCGCGCTGCATCCGCGCAATTCCAGCAGAATCACGCGATCGAGCACGTCTATCCGCTGATTCGGAATCGTCGCCAGTTGCTGCCGGTTCTCGAGGCAATCGATGCCGAACCGGGAATCGTTCTCTATACCGTGGTCGATCGCGAACTCGCCAAGCTGATCGACGAGCGCTGCACAGAGATGGGCGTTCCCTGCGTCAACGTGCTGGAACCGGTGCTGCATCTTTTCCAGAATTACCTCGGAGCCCAGTCGCGCCGGCGGGTCGGCGCCCAGCATGCCTTGAATGCCGATTACTTCGCCCGCATCGAGGCGCTGAATTTCACCATGGACCACGACGACGGGCAGATGCCAGAAAACTACGACGAGGCCGACGTGGTGCTTGTCGGGATCAGCCGTACCTCGAAGACGCCGACCAGCATCTACCTCGCCAACCGCGGTATAAAGACGGCGAACGTTCCGATCGTCCACGGCATGCCGCTGCCCGATGCATTGCTGAAGGCGACGCATCCGCTGATCGTCGGCCTGATTGCCACGACCGATCGCATTTCCCAGGTGCGGGAGAACAGGGTCCTGGCCCCGGCCGCCGACTACCACGGCGGCGACTACACCGACCGGGCGACGATTTCGGAAGAACTGAAATATGCCCGCGCACTCTGCGCCCGCAACAACTGGCCGATCATCGACGTGACGCGGCGCTCGATCGAGGAAACGGCGGCCGCAATCGTTGCCCTGCGGCCGAAGCTGCGTTAAGCGCAAACGGCGCACGCGCTTACTCCCGATTTGTCCAGACAGGATCATCGTGCCATGACTTCTCCCCACATCGTGCTCGCCTCGTCGAGCCCCTTCCGCCGCCAGCTCATGGAAAATGCCGGGCTGCTTTTCGATGCAGTCGCCGCGAATATCGATGAGCGGGCGATCGAAGCGCCGCTCGAACGCGAAGGCGCTGCACCGGATACGGTGGCGATCGTGCTTGCGGTGGCGAAAGCGCGCGAGGTTTCGGAGCGCTACCCGCATGCGCTCGTGATCGGATCCGATCAGACGATGTCGCTGGGCAGCCGGGTCTATCACAAGCCGAAGGATATGACCGAGGCGCGCTCGCATTTGTTGTCGCTAGCAGGCCGCACCCATCGACTGAACAGTGCCATCGCCCTGGTGCGGGGCGGCGAAGTCCTGTGGGAGCATGTATCGCATGCCGAACTGACGATGCGCGAATTTTCGCCCGGTTTCGTCGACAGGCATCTTTCGCGGGTTGGCGAAAAGGCGCTGAAGAGCGTCGGGGCCTATCAGCTCGAGGGCGAGGGGATCCAGCTGTTCTCGGCGATCGACGGCGACTACTTCACCATCCTCGGCTTGCCGATGCTGCCACTTCTTAACAAATTGCGCGATCTCGGAGTGATCGATGAGTGATTCACGTGAAACATTAACCATGCGTGCCTTCGTCACCGGGTTCCCGGTACGTCATTCGCGCTCCCCGCTCATCCACGGCCATTGGCTGGTGCAGTTCGGCATCCCGGGAAGTTATGAAGCGCAGGAAGTGTCGCCGGCTGATTTCCCCGCCTTCATGGCGTCGCTGAAAGATGGCTCGTCCGGCTTTGTCGGCGGCAACGTCACCATCCCCCACAAGGAAATGGCCTTTGGCCTGGCGGATCGTCCGGATGAACTTGCCGAAGAACTCGGCGCCGCAAATACCCTGTGGCGCGAAGAGGGCATGATCCACGCGACCAACACCGATGGCCGCGGGTTCGTCTCCAACCTCGATGCCCGCCATCCTGGCTGGGACGTCAATGACAAGGCCGTGGTCTTTGGCGCCGGTGGCGCAAGCCGGGCGATCGTCCAGTCACTGCGAGATCGCGGGTTCTCCGAAATCCATGTCGTCAACCGCACGCTCGCGCGTGCCCAGGAACTGGCGGATCGCTTTGGTGCGAAGGTTTATGCGCATCCGGTCGGGGCGCTTCGCGAAGTGATGACCGGGGCTGGATTGTTCGTCAATACGACGTCGCTGGGTATGGATGGTGAGCCAGCGCCCGCCATCGATTTCTCGCCATTGACCGCGGGGGCAGTGGTCACCGACATCGTTTATGTCCCACTTCAGACCCCGATCCTCAAGCAGGCTGCAGAGCAGGGCTTTGCCACCGTCGACGGACTCGGCATGCTGCTGCATCAGGCGGTGCCGGGGTTCGAGCGCTGGTTCGGCGTGCGGCCCGAGGTTGATGATATACTTCGCAACCTCGTCATCGCGGACATGGAAAAGCACTCATGATCATCATCGGTCTCACCGGCTCCATAGGAATGGGAAAATCGACCGCGGCGGGTTTCTTTGCCGCCGAAGGAATTCCGGTCAACGATGCGGACGCAGTTGTTCATGAACTCTACAGCGGGGAGGCCGTGCCACTGATCGAAGCGGCATTTCCCGGGAGTACGAAAGACGGCGCGGTCGACCGCCAGGCGCTTGGCGCTATCCTGCAGAAGAATCCGGCTAAGTTTAAGGAACTGGAAGCCATAGTTCATCCGCTCGTCGGCAAGCGCGAACGCGAATTCGTCGAGCATCATCGCGCCCGCGGTGCCGATCTTGTCGTTCTCGACATTCCGTTGTTGTTCGAAAGCGGCGGTTTTAAGCGCGTCGACGAGATTGTGGTTGTCAGCTGCGATCCGGAAATTCAGCGGGAGCGGGTGCTGGCGCGACCAAACATGACCGAGGAGAAATTCGAGTTGATCAGGTCGCGGCAGACCCCGGATGCGGAGAAGCGGGCGAGGGCGGATTTCGTCATCGACACCGGCCATGCTATGGAGGTCACGCACCAGCGCATTCGCGAGATCATCGCCACTCTTCGCGCCAGGGCGAATTCGGAAAGCTAGGACATACATGCGGGAAATCATCTTCGATACGGAAACCACCGGCCTCGAAAGCAAGGTGGACCGGGTGATCGAAATCGGCGGCATCGAACTCATCAATCATTTTCCGAGTGGCCGCACCTTCCACGTCTACATCAATCCGGGTGACCGCAAGGTGCATCCGGACGCGCTGGCGGTTCACGGGATCACCGACGAGTTTCTGAAGGACAAGCCTTCCTTTGCCGAGATCGTCGATGACCTGATGACATTCTTCGACGGCGCCAAGTGGATCGCGCACAACGCCACCTTCGATATGGGCTTCATCAACGCCGAGTTCGAACGGCTGAACCTTGCGCCGGTCCCCGGAGACCTGGTCGTCGATACCCTGGCGATGGCACGCCGCAAGCATCCGATGGGACCGAATTCGCTCGACGCGCTGTGCCGACGCTACGGCATCGACAACTCGCATCGGACCAAGCACGGCGCCTTGCTCGACTCCGAACTGCTGGCGGAAGTCTATATCGAGATGATCGGTGGCCGCCAGGCGGCTCTCGGTCTGGGTATCTCAGGATCGGACGACGCGGGCGGTTCCGGCGATGATCACGACGCGACCATCATCCTGCCGGTGCGATCGCGCATCCTGGCGCCGCGCCTGTCCGATACCGAACGGGCCTCGCACCAGAAGTTGGTCGAGCGTCTGCGCGACAAGGCGATCTGGGCGAAGTACGACAATCCGGCCTAGCCCGGTTTGCCAGCACCGCATACGAAAAATGCCCGGGCAAAACCCGGGCATTTTTTTGTGCGGCAAATTTGTTTGCCGATCAGTTCGGTACGGCCTGGACCTGGCTGCGAGCCTGCTCTTCGGCCATCCGCTGTGCGAACATCTGCGCGAAGTCGATCGGGTCGATCATCAGCGGCGGGAAGCCGCCGTTGCGGGTCGCATCGGCGATGATCTGGCGGGCGAACGGGAAGAGCAAACGCGGGCACTCGATGAAGAGCACCGGCAGCATGTGTTCCTGCGGGAAGCCGGTGATGCGGAAAACGCCGCCATAGACCAGTTCGCAATGGAACAGGATCTTGTCGCCGTCCTTGGCTTCCGCGTTCAGCGACAGCACCACGTCGAAATCGGAGTCCGACAGCGGGTTGGCGTTGACATTGACATTGATGTTGATCGCCGGCGCGTTTTCGCGAGCCTGCAGCGAGCGCGGTGCAGACGGGTTTTCGAAGGAGAGATCCTTGATGTACTGCGCCAGAATGTTCAGGGTCGGGCTTTGCGCGCCATTGTTGCTGTTTTCGTTGGCCATAGGGCGTTCCTCGCGGCTTTGATGGTGCAGGCCATCTAGCATTTCACACCCCGGCTTACAACTGCCAATGCTGGCGGTTGCAGCCGGCCGGACGTTTCGCTCGTCCTCGCCCCGCGCTGTCGTCCTTGATTCTGTTCTTAATTATCGAGGCGTTTGTGGTCAGACCATGGCGAGGAAGGATCTGGATCGCGACGAAAATCGTCTTCGTCGAGATCGACGACCGGTCCGGACTTCGGCGATTGGCGGCCCGACTGGAAACCGGTGCTGAATCGCGTCGCGGAGCTGACGATGATCATTCTCCGGCGGAGAAGTCGCCAGGCGATGTCGCGCACGAACGGAATGAAGAGGAGAAGGCCGATCGCATCGGTGATGAAGCCGGGGAGGAGGAGGAGCAGGGCGGCGACTACGATCATTGCGCCATGAACAAGCTGGCGGCCCGGATCCCGGCCGTTCTGGCTTTCCGCTGCGATCTTGTTGAGGAGCCCGAAGCCCTGCACCCGGAGCAGAACGGCGCCGAGGACCGAAGTGAGGACAACGAGTGCGAGCGTCGCCCAGACCCCGATCGCCTTGCCGACAAGGATGAAGCCGGCAATTTCCGCAAAAGGCAGCAGCAGCAGGGAGAGGGGAAGGAAGGAAAAGCGCATCGTTTGGTGTTCTCGCGATCGGTTCTGTTGCCCGCATCATTCCTTATTGCAGCTCTCGGCGCAAAGATATGCGGCGCAGCATTTGAATGATCGGCGTATGCGGACTATATGGGTAGTGACATAACGGTTTTGAACAGCGGTACTGGTCGAATATGGGATCCAACGATTTTGTAACACTCTTTTTTCTGGTCGCGGCTGTGCTGATCTTTTTTCAGCTTCGTAGTGTGCTTGGCCGTCGGACCGGAAACGAGAAGCCGCCCTTTGATCCTTTCAGCCCTCGCGATGCTGTCGGCGGGCCGGAGGGAGGCGAAAGCGGCAAGGTCGTTACCTTGCCGCGGCGCGAGGGCGGTGATGAAGACGATCGGCTTTCCAGCCTCGATACCTTCGCCAAGCCGGGCTCGGAGCTCAATCTCTCCCTGCGCGAGGTATTGAAGAACGATCCGTCCTTCGATCCGAAGGAGTTCCTCAACGGCGCGAAGATGGCCTACGAGATGATCGTGATGGCCTTCGCCGACGGCGATCGCAAGACCCTGAAGAACCTGCTGTCGCGCGAAGTCTATGACGGCTTCGATGCCGCCATCGCCGACCGCGAAAGCCGCGGCGAGGTCGTGAAGTCGACCTTCGTCGGGATCGAGAAGGCTGATCTTACCCACGCCGAGATCCGCGATTCGGAAGTGCAGGTCACCGTCCGCATCATCAGCCAGTTGATCTCCGCGACCTATGACAAGGCCGGCGCCCTGATCGATGGCGATGCCGAGGCTGTCGCCGAGGTCAACGATCTCTGGACCTTCGCCCGCGACATGCGTTCCCGCGATCCGAACTGGAAACTGATAGCGACCGAATCGGATCAATGAGCGCCGAAGAAACGGATTTTACGCTTCGCCCGATTGCCTTCGCGGAGCTGCCCGGATGGGCCGAGGATGACCCCTCGGCCCTTTTCGCCATTCTGCGTTCTTGTTTGAAGCAGGTCCGCGAGGTGAAACCATACAAGACCGGCTCGCTCGGCTTGTCGGTGGAGGATCTCCTGCCGCTACTGGAGGCGGCTGAAAACTATCGCGGCGGCGATGCGGCGGAGGCTCGGCGGTTCTTTGAAGCGCAATGCCGGCCCTTTCTGGTCAGCCGCAAGGACGGGCAGAGGGGCTTCGTTACTGCGTTTTACGAACCGGAGATCGAGGTATCGGCCACTCCCGACGCAGTCTGGAAATATCCCTTTTATCGCCGGCCGGATGATCTGGTCGATCTCGATGACGGCAGTCGTCCGGTCGGGCTCGATCCGTCCTATGCATTCGGTCGCCTGAAGGATGGTGTCATCGACGCCTATGCCGACCGTCGCGCGATCGACCAGGGATACCTGGACGGCCGTGGTCTCGAGATTGCCTGGGCAAGATCGAAGATCGATGTCTTTTTCGCCCATGTGCAGGGCGCGGCAAGACTGCGCTTCGTCGAAGGCGGTACCCGCCGCATCACCTATGCGGCCAAGGCCGGCCATCCGTTCTCGCCCATCGGCAAGCTGCTGATCGATCGCGGCGAGATCGATCCCGACTCGATTTCGATGCAGTCGATCCGGGCCTGGCTTGCCGCGCATCCCGATGAGGCGGACGAAGTGCTATGGCACAACCGTTCCTACATCTTCTTCCGCGAGGCGCCGGTTGACGATCCCGCGCTCGGGCCGATCGCCGCAGCGAAAGTGCCGCTCGTGGCCGGTCGTTCACTGGCTGTCGACCGGCGGATCCACACCTTCGGTGTTCCGTTCTTCCTTCGCTGCGAGGCGCTGACGCATCTTGACGGCGGCCGGCCGTTTCAACGGCTGATGATGGCGATCGAAACCGGAACCGCGATCGTCGGTCCGACCCGCGGCGATATCTTCACCGGTTCAGGAGCCGCGGCCGGCGAGGCCGCCGGCACTGTGCGCAATGCCGCCGACTTCTATATTTTCATGCCGAAGGCCGCTGCCGCGAGGTATGTGTGATGGCAGGCAAGAAGCGCGAACTCGATGCCGAAGAACGGGTGCTTTGGGGCAAGGTTGCCCGCAGCACCCGCGCACTGCCGGGCCGGATGGAAGAGCTGACGCAGTTCGAAGAGAGTTTCGAGGCTCTCGTCGAGGGCGAAGGCCAGGTTTCAGCAAAGGCGGAAAAGACGAAGAATCCTGCAGCCGCTGCAGGTGAGCCGGCTGCCGCGAAGAAGCCCTCCGGGGTTCATCATCCGTTGGAAAAACCGGTCAAGCGGAAGCTGTCGCGCGGTCATCTGTCGCTCGAGGCGCGGATCGACCTGCATGGGATGATCCAGAGCGAAGCCCATGGAATACTGCTCGATTTCCTGATCCGCGCCCATGATCGCGGGCTGCGCCACGTGCTCGTCATCACCGGAAAGGGCAGTTCTCTGGGAAGCGACGGCGCGCTGCGGCGGGCGGTGCCAATGTGGTTCGCAAAACCCGAATTTCGCTTTCTGATATCCTCGCACGAGCCGGCCGCTCAACGGCACGGCGGCGACGGCGCGCTTTACGTGCGGCTGGCGCGGCACCGGAGGATCGCCGAATGACTCCCTTCGGAGAAGCGCTGCGCCGGCTGAGGGAGCGCAAGGGCGTGACGCAAAAACAGATGGCGGCGGCGATCAACGTGTCGCCGGCCTATCTCTCGGCACTGGAACATGGCCGCAGGGGCAAACCGAGCTTCGACTTTCTCCAGCGCGTCGCCGGTTACTTCAATATCATCTGGGATGAAGCGGAAGAACTTTTCAGGGTTGCCGATGCTTCCGATCCGCGCGTGGTGGTCGATACCTCGGGACTTGCGCCGGAATATACGGCTTTTGCCAACTTGCTGGCAGGCATGATTCGCAATCTTCCGCCCGAGGTGTTAGAAGAGCTCACGGCTGTTCTGGACAAGGCGCGAAAACCATCCTGAACAGCGGTGTCATCCCCTGTTTTGTGCCGCATTTGAACGGCACATATTTGGAACTTGACGCAAAATCCCTATAGTCCGGGGAGGATAAAACCGGTGATTCGCCCGGATCTCCGGCTTGCCCGTGACAACACCTGGAAAGACCTCATCGATGACCGATACACCCGAGACTGTAACCGGTGCGCCGGCCGAATATGGCGCCGATTCCATCAAGGTTCTCAAAGGCCTCGATGCCGTGCGCAAGCGCCCCGGCATGTATATCGGCGATACCGACGATGGCTCCGGTCTGCACCACATGGTCTACGAAGTCGTTGACAATGCCATCGATGAAGCGCTCGCCGGACATGCGGATATCGTCACCGTAACGCTGAATGCCGACGGCTCGGTCACCGTTACCGACAACGGCCGCGGCATTCCGACCGATATCCATAGCGGCGAGGGTGTCTCGGCAGCCGAAGTGATCATGACGCAGCTGCATGCCGGCGGAAAGTTCGACCAGAATTCCTACAAGGTGTCGGGTGGTCTGCATGGCGTTGGCGTGTCGGTGGTCAACGCGTTGTCGGTCTGGCTGAAGCTGAAGATCCGCCGCAACGGCAAGATCCACGAGATGCAGTTTTCCCACGGGGTTGCCGATGCCCCGCTCGCCGTTACCGGCGATTGCGGCGGCGAGACCGGTACGGAAGTGACCTTCCTGCCGAGCACGGAGACCTTCAGCATGGTCAATTTCGACTATGCCACGCTGGAGCACCGCCTGCGCGAACTGGCCTTCCTGAATTCCGGCGTCCGCATCCGCCTGACGGACCGCCGCCATTCCGATATTCGCGAAGAGGAAATGGTCTATAGCGGCGGTCTCGAAGCCTTCGTCGCCTATCTCGACCGCGCAAGGAAGCCTCTGGTCCAGAAGCCTGTCGCCATCCGTGGCGAGAAGGACGGGATCACTGTCGAGGTGGCGATGTGGTGGAACGACAGCTACCACGAGAACGTGCTGTGCTTCACCAACAACATTCCGCAGCGCGACGGCGGCACCCACATGGCGGGCTTCCGCGCGGCGCTGACCCGGCAGATCACTTCCTATGGCGAAAGCTCGGGCATCACCAAGAAGGAAAAGGTGTCGCTCACCGGCGATGATTGCCGCGAAGGGCTGACCGCGGTGCTCTCGGTCAAGGTGCCCGATCCGAAGTTCTCGTCGCAGACCAAGGACAAGCTCGTTTCCTCGGAAGTGCGGCCGGTTGTCGAGAGCCTGGTCAACGAGGCGCTGAGCACCTGGCTGGAAGAGCATCCGGCCGATGCCAAGATCCTCGTCGGAAAGGTCGTCGAAGCCGCAGCCGCCCGCGAAGCGGCGCGCAAGGCACGCGAACTGACCCGCCGCAAGGGCGCGCTCGATATCGCATCGCTGCCCGGCAAGCTTGCCGACTGCTCCGAACGCGATCCGGCGAAATCCGAAGTCTTCCTGGTCGAGGGCGATTCGGCTGGCGGCTCGGCGAAGCAGGGGCGTTCGCGCGAAACACAGGCGATCCTGCCGCTACGTGGTAAGATCCTCAACGTCGAGCGCGCGCGCTTCGACAAGATGCTGTCGAGCCAGGAAATCGGCACGCTGATCACCGCGCTCGGCACATCGATCGGCAAGGACGAGTTCAATCCGGACAAGTTGCGCTATCACAAGATCATCATCATGACCGATGCTGACGTCGACGGCGCCCACATCCGCACGCTGCTGCTCACCTTCTTCTTCCGGCAGATGCCGGAACTGATCGAGCGCGGGCACCTCTACATCGCCCAGCCGCCGCTCTACAAGGTGACGCGCGGCAAGTCCGTGCAGTACCTGAAGGACGAGAAGGCGCTCGAGGAATATCTGATCAGCATGGGCATCGAGGATGCAACGCTGACGCTCGGATCCGGTGAGGTGCGTGCCGGCCAGGATCTTCGCGAAGTCATTCAGGATGCGCTGCGTCTGCGGGCTCTGATCAACGGCCTGCACTCGCGCTACAGCCGGGCGATCGTCGAGCAGGCGGCGATTGCCGGCGCTCTCAATGCGGAGCTGGTCAGTGATCGCTCCCGCGCCGAAGAGGTCATCGGCCGCGTCGCGGCGCGTCTCGACCTGATTGCCGAGGAGACAGAGAAGGGCTGGAGCGGCTCGATGCTCGGCGATGGCGGCCTTCGCTTCGAGCGCATGGTTCGCGGCGTCAAGGAAGTCGCCAATCTCGACATGGCGCTGATCGGCTCCTCCGATGCGCGCTACATCGACCAGATGACTGAACGTCTTCGGGAAATCTACGATCAGCCGCCGGTGCTTTCCCGCAAGGAAGGCACCATGGAAGTCTCGGGGCCGCGCGCCCTGCTTGACGCGATTTTCGCGAGCGGCCGCAAGGGGCTGTCGATGCAGCGATACAAGGGTCTCGGTGAAATGAATGCCGAGCAGCTGTGGGAGACGACGCTGGACCCGAACGTGCGTTCCTTGCTGCAGGTCAAGGTCAACGATGCGACCGATGCCGACGGTCTGTTTGCCCGCCTGATGGGCGACGAGGTCGAGCCGCGCCGCGAGTTCATCCAGGACAATGCGCTGAACGTCGCGAACCTCGACATCTGACGCGTTTTCACGTGAATCATTGAAAAAGGCGTTCCGGCAATCGTCGGAACGCCTTTTTTCATTGTCGGAGCATTTCATGTGATCGATGATTCACGTGAAACGTCGGGACTATTCGCTGCGAAAGCGACCCTCGAAGGCGACTTCGGCCAACGGCAGGCGGGAATTCGGGATCTCGCGCGCCTGGAGGTCGTCCGGCAACGTCTGCTTGTCGGCGCGATAGCCGATCGCGACAGCTGCCTCGACCCGGTAGCCTTCCGGAATGCCGAGGACCGTCATCGCCCTCTCGCGATCGATGCCGCCCATGCCATGGACATGCAGGCCGAGCAGATGCGCCTGCATCGCCAGTGCATGCCAGGCGGCACCGGCGTCGAAGGCGTGGCTGTAGGAGGGGCGTCGCTCGCCGCTTGTCGTCACCCGATGGGTTTTCGAAATGACGATGACCAGCGCCGACGCATTTTTCGCCCAGCGCTGGTTAGATTCATCCAGAAGGCCGAGAAGTACCGGCCATGCATCGCTGTCCTTGCGGGCATAGACGAAGCGCCATGGCTGGAGATTGGCGGCCGACGGTGCCCAGTGGGCAGCGTCGAGAATGGTGAGGAGGGTCTCCTCGGTGATGTCCTCACCGGTGAAGGCGCGTGGCGACCAGCGATCGAGAAACATCGGATCGACGCCGTATTCTGATGTGCGCGGGTTATTGAAGCTCATGTTTTCTTTCATTCTGCAGAAAGGCGTCGCGAATGCGACGCCCCGGGAAGAGGTTACTGGGCGTCCGCCGGAGCCCACGAAAACTCGAGTTCTTCGCGAAAGGCAAAACGCTTGAGGTGATCGGCAATCACCTCCTGCATGCGTTCCACCCTTTCGGGATCCTCGGTTCTGAGCGTGATTGTCAGCGCAGTCGCATCGGCGGAAAAATCGGCTTCGGTATCGGCGCGGAACGGTACCTTGCCCTGGTGCTCGTCGAAGGAGACGGTGAACTTGTGGCTCCAGTGCTTGCACAATTGCTGCAGGTAGCGGCTGGCATTCTCGGTTTTGACGTGGGCCTGTGTAACGGGCATTGCAGGTTCCTGTTATCGTTGGTGCGCCGGTGGCGCAGAAGTATCTTGGCATTGTGCAGCTTTCCGAGCCAGTCTCCAAGCCGGAAGCGTGACAGACTGTTTCAAAATTGTGGGATCGTCGGCCTGCCAAAGCCGTATATACTCACCCCTGCGTCTGTCGAAGGGGCAATGCCCGCGCAAGTGACGTGACAGCCCGAAATATGCAGACAGGAGAACGACCTTGCTCGTGGACGGAAAATGGACAGCCGACTGGCAGCCGGTGCAGGCAAAGGACGAGCAGGGCCGGTTCATCCGGCAAGTGTCCGGCTTTCGCAACTGGGTGACGGCCGACGGCCAGCCGGGCCCGACGGGTGAGGGGGGCTACAAGGCGGAACCGGGACGCTATCACCTCTATGTCGCGCTGATCTGTCCCTGGGCCTCACGGACGCTGATCGGTCGGGCCCTGAAAGGTCTCGAGGACGCGATATCCGTCTCGATCGTCGAGCCGATACTGACCAAAGAGGGCTGGCGCTTCGGCGATTATCCGGGCGCCACCGCCGACACGGTCAATGACGCCATCTATATGCACTCGATCTATACCAGGGCCGATCCCCATTACACCGGGCGGGCGACGGTGCCCGTCCTCTGGGACAAGGTGCGCCAGACGATCGTCAACAACGAGTCCGCCGACATCCTAAGGATGTTCACCACCGGTTTCGAAGCGCTGGCGACGAAGTCGATCGATCTTTATCCGCAGGAGCATCGGGCCGGGATCGACTCCTTCAATGACTATATCTACCCCCGCCTCAACAACGGCGTCTACCGCGCCGGCTTCGCCACGACCCAGGTCGCCTATGAGGAGGCCTTCTACGAGGTTTTTGGATGCCTTGAAGAGATCGAGCAAAAGCTCGAGGGGCGGGATTTTCTGTTCGGCGATCATCCGACCGAAAGCGATATCCGGCTGTTCGTGACCCTGGTGCGCTTCGATGTCGCCTATCACGGGATCTTCAAGTGCAATCGCAGGCGGCTGGCCGATTACGCCAACCTGCGCGCTTATACCCGTCGCATGCTCGATTGGCCCGGTGTCGCCGCGACAGTGAACATCGATCACATCAAGCGGGGATACTACTCCATCGCCTCGCTCAATCCGACAGGGATCGTGCCGCTGGGTCCGGAACTTTCGGAAATTTTCTGACGACCGATCGTTTTGTGGAATCCGCCTAAGGAAAAGGATTGCGTGGGCTTCGTTCCCTTGCGCCATGGTGACAGCGATTAATATGTCGTCCATACATGATGGCAACGACCGTCGTTGTGGCGAGGGGTCGAAGGGAAGGAGACATCCATGAAACTGATGCGAATTGGCGCGCCCGGCGCCGAAAAGCCGGCACTGCTCGATGACGAGGGCAAGATCCGCGATCTGAGCGGGCATGTTGCCGATATCGGGGGCGAGGCGCTTGCGCCCGAAAGCCTCGCAAGGCTTGCCGCACTCGATCCGAAAGGGCTGCCGGAACTCGCGGCCACTCGTATCGGCCCCTGTGTCGCCGGTACCGGAAAGTTCATCTGCATCGGCCTCAACTATTCCGACCACGCTGCCGAGACCGGTGCGACCGTGCCGCCGGAGCCGGTGATCTTCATGAAGGCGACCTCGGCGATCTGCGGTCCCAATGACGATGTCCTCATCCCTCGCGGTTCGGAAAAAACCGACTGGGAAGTCGAGCTCGGCGTGATCATCGGCAAGACCGCCAAATACGTCAGCGAAGCCGATGCCCTCGATTATGTTGCCGGCTATTGCGTGGCTCATGACGTATCCGAGCGCGCCTTCCAGACGGAGCGTTCCGGGCAGTGGACCAAGGGCAAATCCTGCGACACCTTCGGGCCGATCGGGCCCTGGCTGGTGACGAAGGATGAAATTGCCGATCCGCAGAACCTCGGCATGTGGCTCAAGGTCAACGGCGAGACCCGGCAGAACGGCTCGACAAAAACCATGGTCTACGGCGTTGCCAATGTCGTTTCCTATCTCAGCCAGTTCATGTCGCTACAGCCCGGCGACGTTATTTCCACGGGCACGCCCCCGGGCGTCGGGATGGGGATGAAGCCGCCGCGCTATCTCAAACCCGGTGATGTCGTCGAACTCGGTGTGGAAGGGCTCGGCATACAGCGCCAGACTTTTGTGGCTGATCGGTAAGATCGGACGGGTGCCGGGCGATGAGCTTCCGGCGCCCGACCTGTAAGATCGGCACATTTTAGACTGAGCGCATGCACAATCTGCTTTATTGCCCTGCAGCAAAAACCTGCTAGTCTTGACAGCCAGCCCGTATGCGGAACGGGACAAACCAAGGTCGATCCGGGAGCGGCGTTGTCTTTGGCTCTAATACACGAGAGATGGCGCTTCCGATGTTCTATCAGCTTTACGAAATGAACCACGCTGCGATGGCCCCGGTCCGGGCCGCGGCCGATGCGATGCGCCTTGTCTACAGCAATCCGCTCAACCCGCTGTCCCATACGGTTGTCGGCCGATCGATGGCGGCGGGACTGGAAGTGTTCGAGCGAGCGACGCGCCGCTATGGAAAGCCGGAGTTCGGCCTGCCGGAAACGGTGATTGGCGGAAACTCGGTGCCCGTTCGCGAAAAGATCGTCTGGGCGAAACCCTTCTGCAATCTCATCCATTTCGACCGCGCGGTGCCTGCCGACCATGGGCAGGACCCGAAGTTCCTTATCGTCGCGCCGATGTCCGGCCATTATGCCACGCTGCTGCGCGGGACGGTCGAAGCGCTCCTGCCGAGTGGCGACATCTATATTACCGATTGGGTCGATGCCCGCATGGTCCCGGTAACCGAGGGCAATTTCGATCTCGACGACTATATCGACTACATCGTCGAAATGCTGCATCACCTCGGGCCGGATACGCATGTGATTGCGGTATGCCAGCCTTCCGTTCCGGTGCTTGCTGCCGTGGCGGTGATGGAAAGTGCCGGAGATCCTTTCATTCCGGCGTCGATGACGCTGATGGGCGGGCCGATCGATACCCGGATCAATCCGACTGCCGTCAACGAGCTTGCCAAGAACAAGCCGCTCGACTGGTTCAAGGACAACGTCATCATGAATGTACCCTGGCCGCAGCCGGGCTTCATGCGCGCCGTCTATCCCGGGTTCCTGCAGTTGTCCGGCTTCATGTCGATGAATCTCGATCGCCACATGATCGCGCAGAAGGATTTCTTCGTCCATCTGGTCAAGAATGACGGTGATGGCGCCGACAAGCACCGCGATTTCTACGACGAGTATCTTGCGGTGATGGATCTGACCGCGGAGTTCTATCTGCAGACGATCGAGACCGTGTTCATGACGCATGCCTTGCCGAAGGGCGAGATGATGCATCGCGGCAATCGCGTCGATACCACGGCGATCCGCAATGTCGCGCTGCTGACGGTCGAGGGCGAAAACGATGATATCTCGGGCGTCGGCCAGACGGCTGCGGCCCAGACCATCTGTTCGAACATTCCCGATGCCATGCGTATGCATTACCTGCAGCCGGATGTCGGTCACTACGGGGTGTTCAACGGCTCGCGCTTCCGTCGCGAGATCGCGCCTCGCATCGTTTCCTTCGCCAGGGAGCATTCCCGGGCGACAAAATCGCCGGTCAAGCGGGTGATCAAGGGCGGCAAGTCAGGCTAGTTCGCCAACGAAATTCACAACCGTCTGAATTAGCGGCGGGGAATCAACGGGTTCCGCGATTTGCGGGACAACCGTCTTGAAGGGTGGTCCGCGCTTAACCACATCGGATTCACCGGGGTCGGCATGAAGCCGGTTTCCGTGAATGCGAGGAACCCTCACGATGAACCAGTCAGCATTGCTTCGTCCGGATTGGACGCCTGCCACCATCGCGCTGATGGTGATCGGCTTCGTGGTCTTCTGGCCCCTCGGCCTGGCCATGCTTGCCTACATCCTGTTCGGTGAACGCCTCAGAAATTTCAAGCGCGATGCGAACCAGACCGCCGACGGCCTCTTTGCCGGTTGCCGCGGCAAGCGCGACCGCTACCGTGGTTACTATGCCTCCGGCAACGTTGCTTTCGACGACTGGCGCAAGGCCGAGCTGGAACGCCTCGATGAAGAGCGCCGCAAACTCGACGAGATGCGCTCCGATTTCGACACCTACGTTCGCGAGCTTCGCCGCGCCAAGGACCAGGAAGAATTCGACCGTTTCATGCGCGATCGTGCCAACACGCCGCGCAAGGATGACAATGGCTCGTCAGAGACCGTGACGGGATGAAAATGCCACAGTAATTCGGACGGAGTGGAAGCCGGTGTCTCAGGGCACCGGTTTTTGCTTGTCATCACCCGGGTCGAATCGGTTATGGCTGGCGCATGTTTCCGCTTCTGAAGAAGTTGCGCAAGGTTTCCGCGCCGGCATCGGTCGAGCGCGTGCTTGATGTTGCCGGTCGGTCGATGCCGTTGACCATCCGTGCCAATCCCCGCGCGACCCGTATCACCTTGCGCATCGAGCCCGGCGGCCGGGCGTTGCGGCTGACCGTTCCAAAAGGTCTGGCCGAGCGCGAGGTTGCCGCTTTCCTCGATCGTCATCACGGCTGGCTTGAAAGCAAGCTTGCCCGCTTTTCGAACGATGACACCGCCGTAACGCATGGCAGCGAGATACCGTTGCGCGGGGTCGGTCACCGCATCGTCCATACCGGCAAGCTGCGCGGCGTGACCGAAGCGGCCGTCATCGACGGCCAGCCGGTGCTGCGGGTCAGCGGTCTCGAGGAACATATGGGGCGCCGCATTGCCGATTTCCTCAAGAAGGAGGCGCGCCGCGACCTCGAGGCGCTGGTAGCCGGGCACGCCGCGGCTGTCGGCCGGCCGGTCCGCTCGATCAGCATGAAGGATACCCGCTCGCGCTGGGGCTCGTGTTCGGCAGAGGGCAATCTGAGCTTTTCCTGGCGCATCGTCATGGCGCCGCCTTCGGTGATCGACTACCTCGCCGCGCATGAAGTCGCTCATCTCAGGGAAATGAACCACGGACCGCGGTTCTGGGCGTTGTGCGAACGGCTTTGCCCGAAAATGGACGAGGCCAAGGCCTGGCTGAAGCGCCACGGGACCATGCTGCACGCCATCGATTTCGACTGACGCGGTTCCCCGGACAATCGCTCCACCGCAGTGGAAATCGCTCGACTCTTCGGCCGTTTCGTGCGACTTCGCTGCTATGAAACCGGATATCAAGATTTGCGGATTGAAGACGCCGGAGGCGATCGAACGTGCCGTCAGGCGCGGCGCCAGCCACATCGGCTTCATCTTCTTTGGCAAGAGCCCGCGAAATGTGGAACCCGACATAGCCGGCAAGCTCGCCGACGCGGTGCGCGGTCAGGTCAAGATCGTCGCGGTCACCGTCAATGCCGACAATGACGAACTCGACGAGATCGTCGATCTGCTCCGGCCCGACATCCTCCAGCTACACGGGAGCGAAAGCCCGGACCGCGTTTTGACCATAAAGGCTGTCTACGGCCTTCCCGTCATGAAGGCGTTTGCAGTGCGCGAGGCCGAGGACCTGAAGAAGATCGATCCCTATGTCGGTATCGTCGACCGTTTCCTCTTCGATGCCAAGCCGCCGGCAGGATCGGATCTGCCCGGTGGCAACGGCGTCTCCTTCGACTGGAGCATCATGGACACGCTTGACGGCGGCGTCGATTACATGCTTTCCGGAGGGCTGAACAAGGATAATATTGCCCAAGCTCTCGCGATCACAAAGGCGCCTGGCATCGATGTGTCGTCGGGCGTCGAAAGCGCTCCGGGGGTAAAGGATCTGACATTGATAGACGCGTTTTTCGATGCGGTCGCAGGTGCGGGGTCACCGAAGACTGCCGCAGGGAGCTGATTAAGTGAACCAGACGTCCAAGCTAAATTCGTTCCGCGCCGGTCCCGATGAGGACGGGCGCTTCGGTATTTTCGGTGGCCGTTTCGTTGCCGAAACGTTGATGCCTCTGATCCTCGATCTTCAGGACGAGTGGAACAGGGCGAAGAACGACCCGGCCTTCAAGGCGGAACTCGAGCATCTTGGCGCCCACTACATCGGCCGGCCGAGCCCGCTCTATTTCGCCGAACGCCTGACGGAAGCCCTCGGCGGCGCCAAGATCTATTTCAAGCGCGAAGAGCTCAATCACACCGGCTCCCACAAGATCAACAACTGCATCGGCCAGATCCTGCTGGCCAAGCGCATGGGCAAGACCCGCATCATCGCCGAGACCGGTGCCGGCCAGCACGGTGTCGCGACTGCAACGGTCGCTGCACGCTTCGGTTTGCCCTGCGTGGTCTACATGGGTGCAACCGACGTCGAGCGCCAGGCGCCGAACGTGTTCCGCATGAAGCTGCTCGGGGCCGAGGTCGTTCCGGTCACCGCGGGTCACGGTACGCTTAAGGACGCCATGAACGAGGCGCTGCGCGACTGGGTCACCAATGTCGACGATACGTACTACCTCATTGGCACGGCGGCCGGCCCGCATCCCTATCCGGAGCTGGTGCGCGACTTCCAGTCGGTGATCGGTCAGGAAGCACGCGAGCAGATGATGGCGGCGGAAGGTCGCCTTCCGGATCTCGTCGTCGCGGCTGTCGGCGGCGGGTCGAACGCCATCGGCATTTTCCATCCCTTCCTCGATGACGAGAGCGTCAAGATCGTCGGCGTCGAAGCCGGTGGCAAGGGGCTCGAGGGCGACGAGCACTGCGCCTCGATCACCGCCGGTTCGCCGGGCGTGCTGCATGGCAACCGCACCTTCCTGCTGCAGGATGGTGACGGCCAGATCAAGGAAGGCCATTCGATTTCCGCCGGCCTCGACTACCCTGGCATCGGTCCGGAGCATTCGTGGCTGCATGACATCGGTCGCGTCGAGTATGTGCCGATCATGGACCATGAAGCGCTCGAGGCCTTCCAGACCCTGACCCGTCTCGAAGGCATCATTCCGGCGCTCGAGCCGTCGCATGCGGTGGCCGAGGTCATCAAGCGCGCACCGAAGATGGGCAAGGACGAGATCATCCTGATGAATCTGTCCGGTCGCGGCGACAAGGACATTTTCACCGTCGGCAAGATCCTGGGTATGGGGCTGTAATCGTCATGACTGCACGCATGGATAAACGTTTTGCCGATCTGAAGGCCGAGAACCGTCCGGCTCTCGTCACCTATTTCATGGGCGGCGATCCCGATTTCGACACCTCGCTTTCGATCATGAAGGCGCTGCCGGAAGCCGGCGCCGATGTGATCGAACTCGGCATGGCATTTTCCGACCCGATGGCCGATGGCCCGGCGATCCAGTTGGCCGGCCAGCGCGCGCTCAAGGCCGGCATCTCGCTGAAGCGCACGCTCGATATGGCGCGCCTTTTCCGCGAGACCGACAACGACACGCCGATCGTGCTGATGGGCTATTACAACCCGATCTACGTCTACGGCGTCGATCGTTTCCTCGATGATGCGCTTGCTGCCGGCATCGACGGCCTGATCGTCGTCGACCTGCCGCCGGAAATGGACGACGAACTCTGCATTCCGGCGCTTGCCAAGGGTATCAACTTCATCCGGCTGGCGACACCGACCACGGATGACAAGCGTCTGCCGACGGTGTTGAAGAATACCTCCGGCTTCGTCTATTACGTTTCGATGAACGGGATTACTGGTTCGGCCCTGCCGGATCCGTCGCTGGTCTCCGGTGCCGTCGAGCGGATCAAGGGCCACACGGCCCTTCCGATCTGCGTCGGTTTCGGCGTCAAGACGGCCGAGCATGCCCGGCTCATCGGTGCAGCCGCCGACGGCGTCGTGGTCGGCACCGCAATCGTCAACCAGATTGCCGGCAGCCTGACCAAGGACGGCAAGGCAACGGCTGACACCGCCACGTCGGTAGCGACGCTGGTGCGCGGGCTGGCAACGGGTGTGCGTCAGGCGCGCCTTGTCGCTGCCGAATAAGTTCCCACATAAGGGCCTGTTCCATGGAACAGGCCCTCGGGCAATCAGGAGTTTTTGAATTGAACTGGATCACCAATTACGTCCGGCCGCGGATCAACTCGATGCTGGGCCGGCGCGAAGTGCCGGACAACCTGTGGATCAAGTGCCCGGAAACGGGCGAGATGGTGTTTCACACCGACCTCGAGGAAAACAAGTGGGTCATCCCGGCTTCCGGCTATCACATGAAGATGCCGGCGAAGGCCCGTCTGAAGGATCTTTTCGATGGCGGCGAATACGAGGCGCTGCCGCAGCCGAAGGTTCCCCAGGACCCGCTCAAGTTCCGTGACTCGAAGAAGTATGTCGACCGCCTGAAGGACAGCCGCATCAAGACCGACCAGGAAGATACCATCGTATCCGGCATCGGCAAGGTGAAGGGCCTGAAGCTCGTGGCCGTCGTTCACGAATTCAATTTCATGGGTGGTTCACTAGGCCTGGCTGCCGGCGAGGCGATCGTCAAGGCATTCGAACGCGCCATTTCGGAAAAGTGCCCGCTGGTGATGTTCCCGGCCTCGGGCGGCGCGCGCATGCAGGAAGGTATCCTGTCGCTGATGCAGCTGCCGCGCACCACTGTTGCCGTCGACATGCTGAAGGAAGCCGGTCTTCCCTATATCGTCGTGCTCACCAATCCGACCACCGGCGGCGTCACCGCGTCCTATGCGATGCTCGGCGATATCCATCTTGCCGAACCGGGTGCGGAGATCTGCTTTGCCGGCAAGCGCGTCATCGAGCAGACGATCCGCGAGAAGCTGCCCGAGGGCTTCCAGACCTCGGAATACCTGCTCGAGCACGGCATGGTCGACATGGTGGTGAAACGCCACGACATTCCGGACACGCTGGCCCGTCTTCTCAAGATCTTGCTGAAGAAGCCGGCCGGATCGCAGTCCGGAAACGGTCTCGACGCTTCGGCTGCGGCCTGAGCGCAAGATTATCGGACTGTCTGAAGAGAGCCTAAGAGCTATGAGCGAAGCAGCATTGAGCGAGGCCGGGCACGAGATCGAAAAGCTTCTCGGATTGCATCCGAAAGGCTTCGACCTGTCGCTCGAACGAATCACGCGGCTGCTCGACTTGCTCGGCAATCCGCAAAACAAGCTGCCGCCCGTCATTCACGTGGCGGGCACCAACGGCAAGGGGTCGGTAACGGCCTTTTGCCGGGCACTGCTCGAAGCAGCCGGCCTTGCCGTCCACGTCCATACCTCGCCCCATCTCGTCAATTGGCACGAGCGTTACCGTATCGGTGTGAAGGGGGGACTGGGGCAACTGGTCGATGATGCGGTTCTGGCCGATGCCGTACGACGGGTCGCAGCCGCCAACGCTGGCCAGAAGATCACCGTCTTCGAGATCTTGACGGCGGTCACCTTCCTGCTCTTTTCAGAAGCACCTGCGGATGCCGCAATTATCGAGGTCGGTCTCGGTGGCCGTTTCGATGCCACCAACGTCATCTCGGACCCGGCAGTCTCGGTCGTCATGCCGATTTCGCTCGACCACCAGGCCTATCTTGGCGATCGCGTCGAGCTGATCGCGGCCGAAAAGGCCGGCATCATGAAGCCGGGCTGCCCTGTTGTAATCGGTCACCAGCAATACGATGCCGCGCTCGAGGTGCTGATGGCGATCGCCGAGCGCCTGCGTTGCCCGACAGCGGTTTACGGCCAGGATTTCCAGGCGCATGAGGAATTCGGACGCCTGATCTATCAGGACGAGTTCGGATTGATGGATCTGCCGTTGCCGCGGCTTCCCGGCCGACATCAATTCGCCAACGCCGCCGCGGCCATTCGCGCGGTTCGCGCCGCCGGCTTCACGGTCACCGAGGAAATGGTCGAGAAGGCCATGGTCTCGGTCGAGTGGCCGGGACGGATGCAGCGCCTTTCAGAAGGCAAGCTGTTGCTGGATGCAACCGCCGGGGCCGAAATCTGGGTTGATGGTGGCCACAATCCCGGCGCCGGCGAGGTCATCGCCGAGACGATCGCCAGTTTCGAGGAGCGGCAGCCGCGCCCCTTCTTCCTGATCGCCGGCATGATCAACACCAAGGAGCCGGTCGGCTATTTCCATGCCTTCGCCGGGCTGGTCGAGCAGGTCTTTACGGTGCCGATCCGTCACAGCGAGGCTGGCATCGATCCGACCGCACTCGCAGTCTCCGCGCAGGAAGCCGGGCTGGAAGCGCGGCCCTTGTCCTCGGTCGCCGAGGCGTTGCAGTTCATCGCCGATCTCATGGAGCCGGGCGAGCCGGCGCCGCGCATCCTGATCGGTGGATCGCTCTATCTGGTCGGCGATGTTCTCGCCGACAACGCCACGCCTCCCAAATGAATGAAGCCCGGACGAGCCGGGCTTCAAAAAACATCTCAAAATTCGCAGGCGATCAGGCGGCGCTGGCAATCCAGCTGCTGAGCGCCGTCTTCGGTGCCGCGCCGACCTTGATGTCGGCCACTTCGCCGCCCTTGAACATGGCGAGCGTCGGGATCGAGCGAACGCCGAACTGCGCCGCGATTTCCGGGTTCTCGTCGATGTTGACCTTGGCGACCTTTACCTTGCCGGCATATTCGATCGAGAGTTCCTCGAGGCTCGGAGCGATCATCTTGCACGGGCCGCACCATTCCGCCCAGAAATCCACAACGACGGGTTCCGCGGATTCCAGCACTTCAGACTTGAAGTTGGAAGTGTCGACTTTGACAGTGGCCATTGGCTGCTCCTTGAGAGGGATTGCTGTTAGTGCACATGTGAGGGGATGGCACCGGAATTTCAATGTCCGGTATCTCACTTTGTCTTGAGGTCGGCAAGGGCGGTAGCCAGTTCATCCTCATCGAGAACAAACAGGGTCGCCGTCTCGGTGTAGACGAGGACGCAGTCGAAGTGCTTTCCGGGATAGAGCGGTTTCAGTATCTCGCGGTAGATCGCCAGCTGGGTGCGATGGGCAGGCAGGATGCCCGCGCGGTGTCGCGGCGGCACGCGGTTGGTCTTGTAGTCGAGCAGCACGACCCGGTCTTCGGTCACGGCAAGACGGTCGATGCGCCCGGAGACGGCAAAATCCTGGCTTCCGAGCGTGAGCGTCCCCATGATCGTGACTTCGGGCTGGCCGTGGGCGCTGAATACCGGCCGCAGTTCCGGATGTTCGAGCACCGCCATCACCGACCTGACTAGGCTCTCCCGCTCGTCTGCCGGCCAGAAACGGGCGGCGCGCTCGGCATAGCGGCGTGCGGCGGCCTCCCGTTCGCCGGCATCGATATCAGGCAGGACCTGGAGCATCCTGTGGGTGAGGCGGCCGCGCTCGAGTGAGCGATCGCCCTTCTTCCTTTCCCCAAACAGCGGCGAGGTGACGATCAGGTCGTCGGCATCGTCATCGATGACCGTGCCGACGCCGGAGGGGCTGAGCGGGCGCGGCAGGCGCACGGGCGGCGGCAGCGGGCGGCCGAGATCTGCAGGTAGACCTTCCGGCGCTCTCGCCTGTTCGGCGGGAGGCTTGCGGTCGAACTGCCGCGTCGGCTCTGCCTGGCGCCAGGAGATGCCCGACCATTCGCCTTCCGGCCCGCGGAACGTTGCCGGTTTGCCGGAACCTTCTTCCGCGCGCAGCGCCTCGGCGATCATCGTATGCCAGGTGTCAGGATTTTGCTGCTTTCCGCGATAGCCGCAGATGATCAGGCGGTCGGCGGCGCGGGTCATCGCGACATAGAGCAGGCGGCGATACTCTTCTTCGGCCTGGCTGGAGATAACAGTCGCGTCCGCGGTGGTCAGCGAATTGCCGAGTGCGGAGACCGGAACCCATGCCGGCGTCCGCGGCTCGTCCTCGCCGGCCGCAAGCAGGCGCAGCTTCGGCAGATGGCTCGGCGAGAAGGCCTTGGCGCCGCCATCGACGAGGAAAACGATCGGCGCCTCCAGCCCCTTTGAAGCGTGCACCGTCATGATCCGCACCTCGTTGCGGCCCTTGTCCTGCTCGCGCTTTACTACCGGCGCCTCCAGTTCCAGCGTCGAGATGAAGGATTGCAGGCCGGGCAGTCCGGAGGTCTCGTGCAGCAGTGCGAAGGTCAGGAATTCATCGAGAATGTCGCTGACCTCGGTGCCGAGACGGGCAAGGAACTGCCGCCGCCCGCCCTGGCTGCCAAGCACATGAGCGTAGAAGTCGTGAACCGGCAGTCGCCGCGACAAAGCGAAGAACGCATCGAGCCTCTTGACGGCCGCCGCAAGCTGTTCGTCGCCGCCTTCCGCCAGTTGCTGCAGCCTGGTCCAGGCGCTTTGGTCCTCGGCGCGCAATGCGCTTATCGCGAATATCTGGTCTTCGGAAAGATCGAACAGCGGGCTTTTCAGGAGCGCGGCAAGCGACAGGTCGTCTTCCGGCAGCAGCATGAAGCGGCCGAGCGCCAGCAGGTCCTGGATGGCGATGTGGCTGGTGAGGCGCAGGCGGTCGGCACCTGCGACTGGAATGTTGTCGCGCCGCTTCAGGGCCCGCGTCAATGCATTGACGAAGCTGTCGCGCTTGCGCACCAGCACGAGGATGTCGCCGGCTTCAATCAGCCGTTCGACGCCCTTATCGACGATGGTTTCACGACCGATCAGCTGTTCCAGCGTATCGGCAATGCGCCGCGCGAGGATGGCCGGTGGCGCGCTCTCGGGGGTGGCGTCGAAAGGCGCCGTCCAGTCTTCGTCGGCAGGCGCCACATCCGGCGCGATCATGTCCCAGAGATCGACGGAACCGGGATGACCGATGCGGCTCGAGCGATGGACGACGGGCTCGGCGCGCGCGCTCAGTCCACGGGCATTGCCCTCCAGCGAAAAGACCTGGTCGACGGCGGAGAGGACGGCGGCGGTCGAACGGAAGGACAGCGGCAGGCGGACGGAGCTGAACAGCTGCCCGCTCATCTTTACCTTGCGCTCGGTCGCGTCGCTTTCCTCGGAGAAGCGTTCCGGGCGAGCGCCCTGGAAGGAGTAGATCGACTGTTTTTCGTCGCCGACGGCAAACAGCGTGCGGCCTATGCCTCGAGCGCTCTCGCCGGAGAAGAAATCCTCCGCCAGCGACTTGATCACCTTCCACTGCACCGGGCTGGTGTCCTGGGCCTCGTCGACGAGGATATGATCGATGCCCTGATCGAGCTTGAAATGAATCCAGGCTCCGACATCGGCCCGCGTCAGGAGATCGGCGGTGCGGGTGATCAGGTCCTCGAAGTCGAGCTGGCTACGCGCCTTCTTCAGCTCCTCGTAATCGCGGTTGAGCCGCTCGGCGAGGGTCAGCGCGGCATCGGTCGCCTGATACATCCGGATGATGCGGCTGCGGTCGCGGCAGGCGACGACATGGTCGCGAGCAGCCGATACCGCCGCAAGCAGTTCAGGTGCCGCGTTGGACATCGGCTTGGCGATCAGCGACGAGTCTGCCTTGGCATTGCCGGAGCCGGTCAGCAGGGTCTTTTCGAGAATTTCGGCCCGCCGCACCGGATCTGCTTCCTTCATCGCCAGCCGCAGGCCATAGGCGACTTCAAGCACCTTTGTGCCGCCCTTGCTGTCGGCCAGCTGAAGGTAGAGATCCAGCGTCGGACCGTTGAGACCGGGAAGCGGCCAGTATTGTGCCGCGACATCGGCGAGGGTTTCATGCGGACCCAGGCCGAGGCGGTTGCGAAGCACGTAGTCGGTGCCGCCGCGCCGTTCGGCATAGGCGGTGAAACGGCGGATCGCGTTGCGGTTGGCGACGATATCGCCGAGCAGCCCTTCGAGTCCCCACTCGTCGGCAAGGTCGAGAACATGGGCGAAGGCGTCCGCGAGTTCAGGATCGTTCTCGGCGGTGGTTGCAGTCAGCAGCGACCGGCGCGCGTCGGCGAGAAGGGTGGCGGCGGCGCGATCGTCGAGAACCGAGAAGTGGCCGGCGACATTGGCTTCCAGGGGAAACTGATGTAGCACCGCTTCGCAGAAGGCGTGGATCGTCTGGATCTTCAGGCCGCCGGGCGTTTCCAGCGCCCGCGCGAACAGCCGCCGCGCCTCGGCAAGCTTCAGCGCGTCCGGCTGCTTGCCCTCGATCTCGTTGATCTTCTTGCTCAGGGCCTCGTCAGGCAGCGTCGCCCACTCGGCAAGCTTTTCGAACACGCGGTTTGACATTTCCGAGGCGGCGGCCTTGGTATAGGTCAGGCAAAGGATCGACGAGGGCCGGGCGCCGGCCAGCAGCAGCCGGATCACCCGCTGGGTGAGTACGTGGGTCTTGCCGGAGCCGGCATTGGCCGAAACCCAGGCCGAGCGCGCCGGATCCGAGGCAAGCGACTGCTGCATCGTCGTCCAGCCGATCCATTCGGCGGGTTCGTCGGAAACCGGCAGCGGATGCAGGTTCATTTCATTCATCGCCGGACGCCTCTTCCGTTTCTGCCGTCGACCATTCGGCAACGCGCGCAAGATGGTCGTATTCGCCGCCGAAATCCTGCTCCTTGGCGGGGATCAGGCGCGAGACGAAGCCGCGCTCGCCGGATTGCAGCAGGGTGACGAATTTCACCAGCTGGTCCATGGCGTCGACGGCGAGTTCGGTCGCCGATTTCGGATTGTAGCGGGCGGCGGCGAACTCGTTGTTGACCGTGTCGGCGCCGAAGCGGTCGCCGGGACGCAGCCTGACATAGATGAGGTTTTCCGGGTCGGGCGCGCCGGCCTGCTTGAAGGCACCGGCACGCAGGGCCGCAGCTTCAAGCGCGAGCTGCGGGTCGAGCAGGGCGCGCGCCTGTGCAGGGCTCGGGTTGGAGCCGGTCTTGTAGTCGATGATGTCGGCCGCCCCGCTTCCCTTGATGTCGATCCGGTCGGCAATGCCGGTCAGGCGAATGCCGATCGACGGAATTTCCATTCCGGCGGGAAGCTCGGTGTAGGTCCGGCGGATTTCCGGCCGCCGTTCCTTCTCCCAATCCATGAAGGCGCGTGCCACTTCGCGGAAGCGCGGGCGCCATACCGTGTCGATATGCGCAGGCAGGGCCTCGCGGTCGAACTCTTCCGTCAGGATCCGTTCCATCGCTTCCAGTGCGATCGGCGTGCCGGGGAGGTGGTTCTCGGCGGTAAAGCGCTCGATGATGCGGTGATAGAGCGTGCCGCGTTCGGCCGCACCGGGATCGGCGTTGAAGGGGTCGACGGGATCGAGCCGCAGAACCCGGCGGGCGTAGATCGAGTAGGGGTCGCGCCGCAGCTTGCCGACTTCGCTGAAGGAGTATTTCTTCGGCTGCAGTTCCGCCGGCGGTTTTGGCGCCGGGCGCTGAGCCGGCGCCTGATGGTCGCCGACATCGATCAGGCCGGCCCAGTGGCGATACTGGTCGCCACGGCTCTTCAGCGTCGCGGCAAAGTCCTTGCCGCCAAGGGCGAGCAGCCGTTGCAGCCAGCGGGAGGCGACCGTCGGGGCCGAGCCCTGGCGCATCGAGCGCGAATAGATCAGCTGCCGCGTTCCGTTCGCCATCTCGAAGTCGTGAGCCAACTGGCCGATCCGCCGCTCCGGCGGCTCGAGGCCGATGTCGGTCTTCATGGTACGCGAGAGGAAGGGGTTGTTGGAGGTCTTGTCCGGCCAGGAGCCTTCGTTGAGCCCGCCGAGGATCAGCGTATCGACGCTCTGCAGTCGCGCTTCCATCGTGCCGAAGATGAACAGGCGAGGATTGCTCATGGCGCGCGGCTTCACCGCTTCGCCGGCAGCAAGTGCCTGGGTGATGTCGATCCACTGCGGTCCGTCGGCCTCGAGCTGGGTCTCCGCCTCGATCACGCCGGTCAGGAGCGAGGCGAGGGTTTCCCCACCTTCGCCCGACCACAATGGCGCGAGATTGCCAGTCTCGTCCGCGACGATCGCCTCGAGCACCCGGCCGGTGCGTTCCGCCCATTCCGACAGCGGGAAGAGGGAAGTGACCCCGCGGTTCTCGCCGCGCCGGCGCAGGAGGGCCGACGCCAGCGGTTCGGTCGCGGCGGCAATCCGCTGGGCGAGAAGCCGCGCCTGTTCGGGTGCATCCTCGGTCAGAGCCTTGCGCCATTGCGCCGCGTGGCGGTCCTCCGCATGGAGCTTGAGCTGGGCTTCCAGAAGCGGTTCGAGTTCGGTGATGTCGACCTCGCTGACGCCGCCGCGTATCGCCAGCAGCTCCAGCGCGTTGACCGCTGTTGCCAGCGTTTCGCTGTCCAGCCCGAAACGCGCCAGCGGATGCTTCATCAGCGAGACGATGGCGACCGGGTCGCCGGGACGCAGGGTCGCCTCCAGCACCAGCTGCAGCAGCGTGCCCTGCGGGGTGGCGGTGAGCGGCGTACCGGCGGAATCGTCCGCAGCGATGCCGAAGCGGGCGAGTTCCGCCATCACACGCCGCGCCAGATTGCGGTCCGGGGTAATCAGGGCTGCCTGCGACTGTCCGTGCCGGCCGGGCTTTTCCAGTGCCAGCCGCAGAGCGATCGCAATCGCCGTTGCTTCCTCGCGTTCGTTGGCGGCTTCGATCAGCGCCACGTCGGCAAAGGCTTCCGCAATCCGTGCGGGATCGGTCTTCTTCTGCCAGGTGCTCCAGCGATCGGTCGCGCGCGAAGGCGCGAGTGCATAGGAGAGAACTTCGGCGCGCAACGCCATGTCGGCGGGAGCATCGGCCAGCGGTTCGACGTCGCGGCGCTCGATCTGGAGACGCTTCAGCAGCTGGAACAGGCCGTATTGCGGATGACTGCGGCTTGCCGGATCCGGGCGATCGCCGGCGATCTCGGGGGAGACGAAGGTCCAGTCCTCGTCGGGCAGGGACAGGTCGAGGCCCGGCAGCACCACCACGCCCTGTGGCAGCCGCGAGACGGCGGCAATCAGTTCGGCCGCTGCCGGAACCGAACCCGTCGAGCCGGCGACGATGATGGGGCCGGATTGGCCAAGACCGGCGAGCCTCTCGGCCTCGCCGCGCAGGATCGCGTTGCGGTGGCGAGCAGACGATGAGCGGTTGAGTTCGCTCAAGCGCGCCGGCCAGAACACGCTGGCGATCTTCAGGAATTCGAGCGTCAGCTGCCACCAGATCGCGTGGTCGCGGGTGTCGAGCTTCGCGAGCGCGCTCCAGTCGAGCTCCTCGGTCTCGATGGAATCGATCAGTTCGGCGAGATCGCGGGCGAGCCAGATGGCGTCGGCCGGGCTCGCGGGCGCCACCAGCGGCGAATCCGAGTGGATATCGCGCACGATCTGCGGCAGGCGGTTGCGCCAGGCGAGGATCAGCTGCGCCAGTTCCAGCAGCCGGGCGGTGTTGCCGAGTGGCGCGGCGAGGTCGAGGGTCGCAGGCGAATTGAGATCGAAGAAGCCGCTGTCGTCCTCGGTTTCGCCAAGCGGCCGGATGACCGGCAGGATGGCCGAACCGCCGCCAAGCAGATCGACGAACTCGGAGCGCAGCACGCGGGCGGCGCGCCGGGTTGGCACGTAGATGGTCACCTTGGCGAGCGACAACGGATCGGCCGGGTCGTAGCGGTAGTGCTCGGTCAGCCGGCCATCGCAGAGGGCCGCCGCCAGAGTTTTAAGGAAAGGCAGGCCCGCCGGAATGGTCAGAACGCGTTGGCGGGGGAGCATCGACATCGTTACGTTCACCTATGGAAGCGGCGGATCGTTTCTTCCGCCTCGCCGATCGCATCGGGCGTGCCGACGGTCAGCCATTGGCCCTCGAGCATCAGCCCGTAAAGCCTGTCGGCCGCGATCGCCCGATCGAAATAGATGTTGAGATTGAAGGGTTCTTCAGGGGCATCGTCGAGCAGGGTCGAGAGCATCACGATCGCCCCGGCATAGACGACGGGGTTGGGATCGCGGTCGCGATAGCGGCTGAGCCGACCGTCTTCAGCAAGATTGAAATCCTTCTTGCCGTTGTGCCCGGTGGTGTCCTCGAGACGAACACAGAGCAGCGCCATGTCCATCTGCGTTGGGTCGAAGGCGGCCGCAAGACGTTCGAGATTGGTCGGTTCGCCCTCACGCTCGCCGATCCAGAACAGATCGGCATTCATGACGTAGACGGGTCCGGGAGCGAGCAGCTTCAGGCCTTTCGCCAGTCCGCCGCCTGAATCCATCAGGCCGTCGCGCTCGTCGGAAAGGATGATCTCCATTCCCTCGCGATGATGCAGATGGGCGATCATCTGGTCGGCGTGATGATGGATGTTGACCACGGCCCGCTTCGCGCCTGCCGTCGCCAGCGCGTCGAGCGCATAGTCGATCATCGGTTTGCCGGCGATCGGCACCAGCGGCTTCGGGATGGTATTGGTGATCGGGCGCATCCGGGTGCCGAGTCCCGCCGCCAGCACCATGGCGTTTTCTATCGTCATCAGACCTGCTGTGGTGATTCGCTCGAAGCTATTCCAGCCTTTGCGCACCACTTGCGCAAGGGGGCGAGCACGTCGTGCTCGAAGGCGGCATCGAGATAGGCAAGCGTGCGGGGCATGTGCTTCATATAGGCGGGCTTGCCGTCGCGCTGCATCAGCCGCACCCAGAGGCCACCCAGTTTGCAGGCGCGCTGCGCCGCCATGATGGCCCAGGTCTTCAGGAACTTTGCCTCGTCGAAGGAAGGATCCTGACGGCGAAGCGCCAGATAGTCCCGCATCAGCTGGTCGAAGAGCCCGCGCTCGATGGTAACCCGGGCATCCTGGACGATCGAGGCGAGATCATAGGCCGTCGGCCCGATCATCGAATCCTGGAAATCGATGATGCCGACGCGGTCGTTGCCTTGCCGGTCGCCGCGCCAGATGATGTTGGGTGAATGGTAGTCGCGCAGGAGCAGGTTGGTCTCACTGTCGGCAAGCTGGTCGATCAGGCCGTCCCAGATAGCCGAATACTCCTCGCGCTCCTCGTCGGTCGCCGGCGTGCCCCGCTTCCACGGCAGATGCCAGTCGAGGAGAAGCCGGGCCTCCATCTTCATTGCCGTACGGTCGAAGTCCGGGATGTGATGGACATGGGTGGCGGTGACGGGGATGTCGCGCTCGGCCGGCTGGGCGTGGAGCGCGGCGAGGCAGGCAACCGCCTGGCGGTAGCGTTCGGGGATCGGTCGGCCGTCGGCGTCGAGAATGCCTTCGCTGCCGAGGTCCTCGATGAGCAGGATGCCGGCGTCATAGTCGGCGGCAAACACCTCCGGGGCGGCAAAGCCGCGGCCGCGTAGGTAGCGCGACAGTGCGGCGAAGGGATAGGCGTCCTCGGCGATATGCGCGACCTTGGGATAGGGCTTGCCATCGAGAACGGGCGGGCCTTCCGGCTGGCGCGGCCAGTCCATGAGAATGGTGCGTTTTCCCGTCGAGTTGCGGAAATATTCATAGGCTCGCATCGAGGCGTCGCCGGTCAGATACCTGCGATGCGCGTCGCCGCGGCCCGCATTTTCGAGAAAGCGGCGGATGGCGAGAACGCGAAGGATGCGCGCGCGCTGCTTCGGAGGCGCGTCGATGGTCACGCGACGGCCGTCGCCCTCGTGCTCGATGCGCAGACGAATGCGGTCGTCCGGCAGCTCGTCCTCGGCCATCTCCGGCCATTCGATCAGGGCGATGCCGTTCGAAAGCGCCTCGTCGAGCCCGAGTTCGTAAAGCTCGCTGGCATCGCCGATGCGATAGAGATCGAAGTGGGAGACCGGGATCCGGAGGTCGTAGGACTGCACCAGGGTGAAGGTCGGGCTCGGCACTTCCAGGTCGTCATCGTCGGCGATGGCGCGCAGGAACGCACGGGCAAGCGTCGATTTCCCGGCGCCAAGGTCACCGGAGAGCGCCAGGCAGTCGCCGGCTTTGAGCGCCAGGGCAAGATCCTCTCCAAGCCGGATCATCGCGGCTTCGTCGGCGAGGCTGATGGAAATCGGTTCGTTGTCTTCGTTCATTCGGCTGCGACAGGGTGACTGAGCACGCCGGACGGGATCCGGCAAGACACCGTCGTACCGCGCCCGGGGCGGCTGTCAATCGAAACCTTGCCTTTGTGGAGGCTGACGAAGCTCTCGACGATCGAAAGCCCAAGGCCTGCACCGCTACGCTTGCCACCGCGACCGTTCGACGCAAAGCGGTCGAATACGGTCTTGAGCATCTCTTCGGGGATGCCCGGACCCGTATCGGCGACCGAAAAGACGAAATCCGTGCCTTCGCGACCGCAGGTAAGCGAGATGACCGAGCCCTCCGGGGCGAAGTTCGCCGCATTGGTCAGGAGCTTGATCAGGATCTGCTTCAGCCGCTGCTGATCGGCGACAAGCGTGCCGAGCGTCGCGGGCGCGACAATCTCGAGGGCAACGTTGCCGTCATGCAGACGATCGGCGATCTGGATCGAGACGTCGTCCAGCAGTTCGTCGAGGCTGACGTCCGTGTAGTTGAGATGCATGATCCCGGCATCGACGGTCGCAAGATCGAGGATGTCGTTGACGATCGTCAGCAGCACGGAAGAGGAGGTCGAGATGTGGTCGATGTACTCGGCCTGGCGCTCGTTCAATTCGCCGATGCCGGGCGTCTTGAGGAGATCGGTAAAGCCGATGATGTTGGTTAGCGGCGAGCGCAGTTCGTATGAGACGTGCTGGACGAAATCGTTCTTCAGCGCGTCGGCGCGGCGCAGCGCCTCGTTCTTCTCCGTCAGGGCCCGCTCGGCGCGCACGCTGTCGGTCATGTTGACGAAGGTCAGCATCGTCTGGGCGTTCGGCAGCGGCGTCACGGCGTAGTCGAGCACGAGACCGGAAAGAAGCTCCAGCGTGCCCTGGCTCGACGGACGCTCATCCTCGAAGCTGGTGATCATCTGTCCGAAGGCGCGCCAGCCGTCGGGCTGGTCATAGGACGGCGCGCAGGACGCCTCGATGGCGCGGATATGGCTGCCCGGCTGGGCCTCGGCTTCCGTAATGCCCCAGAGCGCGCGGAAGGCGGGATTGGAAAGCTTGATGCGGCCATCCGGACCGAACACGGCCACGCCTTCGGAGAGGTGGTCGATGGTTTCGCCCTGAACCTTGACGAGGGTGTTGTACCGGGTTTCGAGATCGACCTGCTCGGTCAGGTTCTCGAACACCCAGGTGGCGCCGCCCTGTGGATGGGCCGTGGCGAAGACGCGCAGGATCTGTCCGTTCGGCAGGTGCCAGAGGTCGCTCTGGGTGTCGAGCGAGCGGTAGACCGCCAGCGCCGAGTCCTTCCATGCCTTCCAGTTCAGCTGTTCGGAAAGCTTGCCGGCGGCGCGCAGCCGGTCGAGCATCTCGCCGTTGTCGGGCTTCGATTCCAGGAAGGTCAGGTCGAATTCCCAGAGTTGGACGAAGGCCTGGTTGTAGAACTGCAGGCGGCGGTTGCCGTCGAAGATCGCAACCGGGGTGCCGAGATGGTCGAGCGTTTCGGCGTGGCTCTTCAGCGTCCGTTTCAATTCCTCGCGCACCGCTTCGGTCTCGGAAACGTTGATCGCCATGCCGGCAGAGCCGCTCGGGCACTTGACGTCGACGACGTCGAAGAAGGCGCGGTTGCCCTGGACCACGGTCGAGACCTTGTCGCGGAACGGCGATTCCGGCGTCGCGGTGGCGCGGATCTTTTCGCGGGCGATGGTGCTCAGCAGCTCACGGTGCTCGAGTACCGCCTGTTCGGGCGAGGGGGCGTCGACAGCTTCGCCATAGGCTTCGTTGACCCAGGTCAGACACCCTTCCGGATCGCGTTGCCATACTGGGATGTCGATCGCATCGAGCAGGCCCTGGAAAGTGGCGATCGACGTCATCAGGCGATCGCGCTCGATCCTCAGCTCCGCCAGTTCGGCGCGCAGGTTGTTGAGCGCGACGAAACGTACGAATGCGCGGCCGCCGGAAACGCGGCCCTGTGCTTCGATGACCTCGTCACGCTGGGTTTCGACCACCGTGTCGAAGCTCTGCGCCTTTGTGCGCAACTGCTCGATCGAGCGCTCGAGTTCGCTGGCGGAGCGTGCGGTGAGCCATCGGCCGAAGGCGAGGAAATCGCTGTCCTGCTGCGGGGCGCCCGTTTCGACGGGCAACTGGCCGAGAAATTCCGGTTGGCCGTTCGGCCCGTCCCAGATGATGATGCGGCGGTTCTTGTCGGCGATCAGCGCTTCGAAGCGGGAAATGCGCTGGTTGGCATCGGAAAGCGCCGAACGGATTTCCTGGCTCTCGGTCTCGATGTTGCCTTTCTGGCGCACCAGCCAGATGGCCGAAAGCACCACGGCGCCAATCACGCCGATGACCATGGAGAATGTCATCGTCTCGGAGGAGGTGAACAGCCGCGCCGCGACGGTCGCCTGCCCTTCGTCAGCGGCGAAGGCCGTTCCCGTCAGGCCGGCAAGCGCCGTTCCCGAGATGCAGCAGCGCCAGATGCGCGAAAGTGTTCGCGCGCCAGGGAAGCGCTTCCGGCCGTTGCCGTAACGCCTTTCTTCGCCCGCTGACTGCGCGTGCGCCGTTGCGCACGTCTCGTCCGTCCGCGCGTTTGCCTGCTTAAACAGGCGCCTCTTGTTTACCGACATCCCCGGTATGTCTCCGTCCTATGTGCCGCATGATCGACAAGACATCCCCATTTCCGCGAATCCTCCGGCGAACCGGCAAAATCGCGAATCACGTGTTAAAACAATACTGTTTTCGGGAATTAGCGGGAAGGGACCTGCCCAAAAAAGACATCGCGGCGCTTGTCAAGCGCCGCGATGTCCATATCTTGTGGATACTGATCCGTCGATCAATATCTGTAGTGTTCGGGCTTGAACGGACCGGTGGTGCTGACGCCGATATAGGCGGCCTGCTCGCCGGAAAGTTCGGTGAGCTTTACGCCGAGCTTTTCAAGATGCAGACGGGCGACCTTCTCGTCGAGGTGCTTCGGCAACACGTAGACTTCGTTGCCGTAGCCGCCGGTGTTGTTGAACAGCTCGATCTGGCCCAGCACCTGGTTGGTGAAGGATGCCGACATAACGAAGGACGGATGGCCGGTGGCGTTGCCGAGGTTGAGCAGGCGGCCTTCCGACAGCAGGATGATGCGGTTGCCCTTTGGCAGTTCGATCATGTCGACCTGCGGCTTGATGTTGGTCCACTTCATGTTGCGCAGCGCCGAGACCTGGATCTCGTTGTCGAAGTGACCGATGTTGCCGACGATCGCCATGTCCTTCATCTCGCGCATATGCTCGATGCGGATGACGTCCTTGTTGCCCGTCGTGGTGATGAAGATGTCAGCCGAGCCGACCACGTCTTCGAGACGAACGACTTCGAAGCCGTCCATTGCCGCCTGCAGGGCGCAGATCGGGTCGATTTCCGTGACCTTGACGCGGGCGCCGGCGCCGCGCAGCGAGGCAGCCGAGCCCTTGCCGACGTCGCCATAGCCGCAGACGACGGCGACCTTGCCGGCCATCATCACGTCAGTGCCGCGGCGGATGCCGTCGACCAGCGATTCCTTGCAGCCGTACTTGTTGTCGAACTTCGACTTGGTAACGCTGTCGTTCACGTTGATCGCGGGGAAGGGCAGCAGGCCCTTTTCGCTGAGCTGGTAGAGGCGGTGAACGCCGGTGGTGGTTTCTTCGGTCACGCCCTTGATCGCGTCGCGCTGCTTGGTGAAGAAGCCGGGCGAAGCCTTGAGGCGCTTCTTGATCTGGGCGAAGAGGATCTCTTCTTCCTCGGAACCCGGGTTCGACAGCACGTCCTCGCCGGCTTCGGCGCGGGCGCCGAGCAGGATGTACATGGTGGCATCGCCGCCGTCATCGAGGATCATGTTGGACAGGCCACCATCGGTCCACTGGAAGATCCGGTCGGTGTAGGTCCAGTAGTCCTCGAGCGTCTCGCCCTTGATCGCAAAGACCGGGATGCCGGCTGCAGCGATGGCTGCGGCAGCGTGGTCCTGGGTCGAGAAGATGTTGCAGGATGCCCAGCGCACTTCCGCGCCGAGAGCCACCAGCGTCTCGATCAGCACGGCGGTCTGGATCGTCATATGCAGGGAGCCGGTGATGCGCGCGCCCTTGAGCGGCTGCTTGTCGCCGAATTCGGCGCGGCAGGCCATCAGGCCGGGCATTTCGGTCTCGGCGATGGAAATTTCCTTGCGTCCGAAATCGGCGAGGCCGATGTCGGCGACAATGTAGTCCTTCTCTGTGCTCATGAAACTCTCCAGCTGAATGAACGCATCTTTCATTCCCGCTATGGAGGGAAAGGCCAAAGCAAAAGATGCACGAAACTCCGCGTGACGCTTTGCGGATACTGCATCGCGTTTAGCAGGCTTCGGTCATTCTGGCAATAAGCACATAAAGAGGTCTTTATATCTTTATGTCGATTTGCCGAGCTGGATTGTTACATTTCTTCGCCGAAGCGGTCGGCTACCAGCTTTTCCAGGGCATCGAGGGCCGGTTCGGCCTCGGCGCCGCTTGCGGTGACCAGCACCGAGCAGCCGGGGCTTGCCGCCAGCATCATCAGTCCCATGATCGAGTTGCCGCCGACCGTGGTGCCGTCCTTGGACACGGAAATGGTAGCGTTGAAGGACTCGACCGTCTGGACGAATTTCGCCGAGGCGCGCGCATGCAGGCCGCGCTTGTTGATGATGAGCAGTTCCCGCGAGAGCGACGTCATGGCCGGAGTTTATGTTCCCATTATTTGCCGCTGAGGACGCGGCTTGCGACATTGATATATTTACGCCCCGCTTCGGAAGCCTCGGCGAGGGCCTTTTCCATGTTGTTCTCGCCGCGCACGCCGGCGAGCTTGATCAGCATCGGCAGGTTGACGCCGGCGATCACATCGATCGTGCCGCTCTTCATCACCGAGATGGCAAGGTTCGACGGGGTGCCGCCGAACATGTCGGTGAGGATGATGACCCCGTGGCCGTCCTCGGCGCGGGCGACGGCATCGAGGATATCCTGGCGCCGCTGATCCATGTCATCTTCAGGCCCGATCGACACGGTTTCGATGAACTTTTGCGGACCAACGACATGCTCCACCGCATGACGAAACTCTTCAGCCAGCTTGCCGTGAGTGACAAGCACAAGTCCGATCATGTTTTACTGCTCCCATCGCACATGCAAACGGACGGCCAGATACCGCAATGCAGCATGCCCGTCCATCGGTGCGGTTCATCTTGGCGATGAAAAGATGAAGTTCAAGGATAAAATGTGCGAAATCGCACCCGAGAGGCCGCAGGAGAGCCGGATTCGGCCGGTTTTTCCGGGAAACCGCCCGTCATAGATCGATATATCAGAGAGCGCTCACTCAACTGCGGTGCGGTGGCGAACGGGTGTTTCAAAAGCGTAGCGCCGGGATTAAGGCGGCGAGTGCGGCGAGCGGATCCGGGCTCGTCGCAGGCAGGCGGACAAGCGGCAGGCAGGCGCCGTCAACCACCTGGTATTGCTCGTGTTCCGCCGGCAGCCGGTCAGCGGTCGCCAGATCGACGGGGCGAACCGCGTGGTGCATCACTGCCGCCGAAAGACTGTCGACGGCGGCGATGCCGGCGCCGCGGATTTCAATCAGGCCGGCGATCGTCTCCGGGCGGCGGGCGACCACCCTGCCGTTGTGCAGGGCGACAAAAACCTGGTCATCGCCGACGAGCGCAGAAAATTGTCCAGAACGACGGGCGGAAGCGAGGCAGGCGAGCGCCAGAGCCGACTTGCCGCAGCCGGAAGGGCCGACGAACAACAATCCGGTGGTGCCGACAACGATCGCAGTCGCATGGACGTTGCCGGCATCCGCGGTCATTGGCTGGTGTCCGCGGGAAGGCTCAAGGTGAAGCGGGCGCCAAGCAGTTTGCCGGTTTCGGGATCGACGATATTCTCGGCCTTGAGGGTACCGTTATGCGCTTCGGCTATCTGCCGGCTGATCGACAGGCCGAGACCGGAATTCTGGCCAAAGCCCTCGCTGTCGGGACGGTCAGTGTAGAACCGCTCGAAGATCCGGTCGATGTCTTCGGCCTGGATGCCGGGGCCGTTGTCTTCTACCTGTACGATGCAGCGGGTACGCGAGCGCGACAGCCGCACGACGATCCGGCCGTTTTCGGCGGGAACGAAGGAGCGGGCGTTCTCGATGAGATTGGTGACGACCTGGCCGATGCGAAGATCGTGGCCGAGCACCCGGAACTTGGCCTTGCTTCCCGGCTTGCGGTCGACGACGAAATCGATCTGCACCGGCTTCTTCGTGCTGCTGATCTGGCGGGAAACTTCGACCAGGTCGCCGAGCAGATTCTCAAGATCCAGCGACTTGGCATCGACGCGCGCCAGTTCCGCATCCAGGCGCGAGGCGTCGGAAATATCGCTGATCAGACGGTCGAGGCGACGGACGTCGTGCTGGATCACGTCCATCAATCGCTTCTTTGATTCGTCGGTGCGGGCAAGCGGCAGCGTTTCGACGGCGCTGCGAAGCGAGGTCAGCGGGTTCTTCAGTTCGTGGCTGACGTCGGCGGCGAAGCTCTCGATCGCGTCGATGCGGTCGTAGAGCGCCGTCGTCATCTCGCGCAACGCCACCGACAGGTTGCCGATCTCGTCCTGGCGGGACGAGAAGTCAGGGATTTCCTCGCGCTCCTTCGAGCCGCGCCGGACACGGATGGCCGCAGCGGCAAGACGGCGCAACGGATTGGCGATGGTCGATGACAGAAGCAATGCCATGACCACGTTGACCAGGGCGGCAACGCCGAACACCCGCATGATCGCAAGCCGCTCGGCATGCACGATCTTGTCGATGTCGCCGGCCTGGGTCGACAGAAGCAGCACGCCGAGCACGGCGCGGAAACGCTGGACGGGCACGGCGACCGAGATGATCTGCTCGCCGTTGTCGGTTACGCGGACGACGGCGCCACGCACGCCGGTGAGCGCGTTCATCACCTCGGGATAGATCGAGCCGTCGCCCCCGGGCGCTTCCTTGTAGACCGGCAGGTTGCCGGGCTGCAGTATCTTGTTGAACCAGCTGGTGAGCCAGCCGGCGATCTCGCCGCTCTCGGTCTCGATCGGCGGCAGGTCGAAACGCAGGACCTGGCCGCGCGAATAGAGATGGCGGGAATCCAGCAGCAGGTTGGCATCGGCGTCGAAGATGCGGGCGCGCGTGCGGGTCGGCGAAATCAGCCGGCGCAACACCGGCGCGACACGCTCGGGATCGATCGGGAATTCGAGATCCTCGTCGTTGGGGATCGGCGTGATGCTCTGTCCCGCCTGCAACTCCAGCAGCTTTTCCGGATCGATGGTGATCGAGTTGGTGTCGACCGAAGCGGATGCGGATATTGCCCCGGCGATGATCTCGCCCTGGGTCAGAAGGCTTTCGACGCGCGCGTCGATGAGGCCCTCGCGGAACTGGTTGAGATAGAGAATGCCGCCGACCAGAACCACCAGCGCGGCGAGATTGAAGAACAGGATCCGGCGGGTGAGGCTGGAAAACACGGCATTGCCGAAGAGCCGGCGAATGAGGGTGAACGGCCGCGACCACAAGCGGCGCGCGCCGCGGCGGCCGATCGGGCCATCCGCCTCGTCCATGTCCTTTTCCAGTGGCAGCGTTGCCAAGTCCTACGCCCTTTCGCAATGACGGAACTGGCCATTCCGCCTGCATCTTTCTGTGAGTGCCGGTCTTTGTCGACACGCTCCCGCCGGATATGCGGAGAAACCGGCCGGAACTGGCGTCATAGCCATTCAGGCCGCTTCGCGGAACCGGTATCCGACTCCGTAGAGTGTTTCAATCATGTCGAAGTCGGGGTCGACCATTTTGAACTTCTTGCGCAGGCGCTTGATATGGCTATCGATGGTGCGGTCGTCAACATAGACCTGCTCGTCATATGCGGCGTCCATCAGCGCGTCGCGGCTCTTGACCACGCCGGGGCGCTGCGCCAGCGAGTGCAGGATCAGGAATTCGGTGACGGTCAGCGTCACCGGCTCGCCCTTCCAGGTGCAGGTATGGCGTTCCTGGTCCATGACCAGCTGGCCCCGCTCGAGCGAGCGGGCCTGTTGCACGACGCCCGGCTTGGGGGCGGTGCCGGCGGCGGCGGCCTCGCGGCTGGCGGCCCGGCGGAGAACGGCCTTGACCCGTTCGACCAGCAGGCGCTGAGAAAACGGCTTGGTGATGAAGTCGTCGGCGCCCATCTTGAGGCCGAAAAGTTCATCGATCTCTTCGTCCTTGGACGTGAGGAAGATCACCGGGAGATCGGACTTCTGGCGAAGCCGCCGCAGGAGCTCCATGCCATCCATGCGCGGCATCTTTATATCGAAGATCGCGAGCTGGGGCGGACGTGCGAGCAAACCGTCAAGCGCCGAGGCGCCATCAGTGTATGTCTCGACCTTATATCCTTCAGCCTCCAGAGCAATCGAAACGGAGGTAAGGATATTACGATCGTCATCCACGAGCGCGATTGTCACCATGCTGTTCGTCTCCATCGTCATCAGTTGGCATCTCCCGGAAACAGGTTCCTCCAGGTCCGGCGTCGCCGCCGATGCGCTTTCTGAGGATAAAGGTGGAACAAATTGTGGCAAAGATAAAGAGTGGGTCCCCCGGTATCTCCGCCAAGTACGGGGGGAGTATAGCACGGGAGGTGAATCAACTCCCCGGTTCAAACGATTTAAAGTAATCGGAAAAAATTTAAATCGATTAATTGTATGATATTATTCGTTTTTTCATTCTTTGGTATATTGCGTTTTTAAAAACCGGCTCCTATTTTCCCGAAAAATTCAACGGCTATGGCCCCCAAGCGAAGGAAAAGTGACCATGGAGGAATTTGGAGTTCACAACCCGAAAAACGGTGTGACTGCCATTGGGCTGGGCGAAGCGAAGAGCATTCGCTACAACTTTTCCGAGCCTCAGCTTTACGAGGAAGCGATTCGCCGCGGTGAGGCGGACCTGACCATCGACGGCGCCCTGCGCGCCCGCACCGGCCAGCACACCGGCCGTTCGCCGAAGGACAAGTTCGTCGTCCGCGACGCTTCCACCGAACCGCATATCTGGTGGGACAACAACAAGCCGATGTCGCCGGAGCACTTCGAGGTGCTGCGTCAGGACATGCTGGCTCATGCCAAGGACAAGGAACTCTTCGTTCAGGATCTGATCGGCGGTGCCGATGCCGAGAACGCGCTTCCCGTTCGCATGGTGACGGAACTTGCCTGGCATGCGCTGTTCATCCGCAACCTGCTGATCCGTCCGGAGCGTTCGGCGCTGACGTCGTTCCAGCAGAAGCTCACGATCATCAACCTGCCGAGCTTCCGCGCTGATCCCGAGCGCCATGGCTGCCGCAGCGAGACCGTGATCGCTTGCGACCTGACCAATGGCCTGATCCTGATTGGCGGCACTTCCTACGCCGGCGAAAACAAGAAGTCTGTGTTCACCGTCCTGAACTACCTGCTTCCGGCCAAGGGCGTAATGCCGATGCACTGCTCGGCGAACGTCGGTCCGGCTGGCGATTCGGCCGTCTTCTTCGGTCTGTCGGGCACCGGCAAGACCACGCTTTCGGCCGATCCGGCACGCACGCTCATCGGCGATGACGAGCATGGCTGGGGCAAGACCGGCATCTTCAATTTCGAAGGCGGCTGCTATGCCAAGGCGATCCGCCTGTCGGCGGAAGCAGAGCCGGAGATCTATGCCGCAACCCGTCGCTTCGGCACGGTGCTGGAAAACGTTGTCCTCGATGAAAACCGGGTCCCGGATTTCAACGACGGCTCGCTGACCGAGAACACCCGTAGCGCCTATCCGCTGCATTTCATCCCGAATGCCTCGGAAACCGGCATGGCCGGCCATCCGAAGACGATCATCATGCTGACGGCCGATGCCTTCGCCGTGCTGCCGCCGATCGCCCGGTTGACGCCGGAACAGGCGATGTACCACTTCCTCTCGGGCTACACCGCCAAGGTTGCCGGTACGGAGAAGGGCGTGACCGAGCCCGAAGCGACATTCTCGACCTGCTTTGGCGCTCCGTTCATGCCGCGTCACCCGGCTGAATACGGCAACCTGCTGAAGGAACTGATCCGCGAACACGGCGTCGATTGCTGGCTGGTGAACACCGGCTGGACCGGCGGCGCCTACGGCACCGGCCACCGCATGCCGATCAAGGCCACCCGCGCGCTGCTCAGTGCTGCGCTCACGGGTGAGCTGAAGAACGCCGACTTCCGCCAGGACGCCAATTTCGGTTTCGCGGTTCCGGTCGCGGTCGAAGGCGTGGACGGCAGCATCCTTGATCCGCGTTCGACCTGGTCGGACGGTGCCGCCTACGACGCACAGGCAAAGAAGCTGGTCGACATGTTCATCGCGAACTTCGCCAAGTTCGAAGATCACGTTGACGGCAAGGTACTCGATGCCGCTCCCGGCGCGCGGAACGCGGCCGAATAACGATAAGAAATCGGTGATTCACGTGAAACCCGGCGGCCCGTCCGCCGGGTTTTTCGTTGATGAGAGCTTGTACAGCTTCTCAAGCGCGGCGATCTGGGATAGCGCCATTACAGACAGGAAAGGTCGCGCCCTGTGGACGGGGGCGGGCAGTTCGCTGCCGGGCGGGTGTGGAGAACCGAACAATGGCCAGTGATGCGCTTCACGTCAGCAACCGGATCATCATTGCCGGCTGGGAACTGACCGAGCAGTTCGTGCTTGCCGGCGGTCCCGGCGGACAGAACGTCAACAAGGTGTCGACTGCCGTCCAGCTGTTCTTCGACATCCGCAATTCCCCATCGCTTTCCGACCGGGTCAAGGAAAACGCCCTGAAGCTCGCCGGTCGTCGCGCCTCCAAGGAAGGCGTGCTGATGATCGAGGCGAACCGCTTCCGCAGTCAGGAGCGAAATCGCGAGGACGCCCGCGAGCGCCTGAAGGAACTGATCGCCAAGGCCGCCGAGCCGCCACCGCCGGTGCGCAAGGCCACGCGCCCGACCAAGGGCTCGGTGGAAAGGCGTCTCAAGGCGAAGTCGGGCCGCAGCGAAGTGAAGAAGATGCGCGGACGTCCTGGCGACGACTAGCGCTTCGCTATTTCTGGGGTTCAGCCCTTGTCTTTTGGCGGTTGCCCTCAATTTTCCTCTGCGCAGTGAAAAAGGAGGCGGCAATGGGCCTGTTCGACTTTATCAAGAGTGCCGGGAAGAAGCTCGGCATCGGCGACGACGAGGCGGCACCCGACGCGGCCGCGGTCAAGAAGGAACTCGAATCCTATGATCTCGGAACGCAGCAGGTCGAGGTCGCGGTCGATGGCGACAAGGTCGTGCTGAAGGGCGAGGTGGCCGACCAGAGCGCCTTTGAAAAGGCGGTTATTGCGGTCGGCAATACCCTCGGCGTTTCCAAGGTGGAAGCCTCCGAACTGAAGGTCGCCGAGGCCCCCGCCAAGGCGCCGGTTTTCTATACGGTGAAGAAGGGCGACAACCTCTGGAAGATCGCCGAGGCGCAATACGGCAAGGGAATGGGCGCCAAGCACACGGTGATCTTCGAGGCTAACAAGCCGATGCTGACCGATCCCGACAAGATCTATCCGGGCCAGGTGCTGCGCATTCCGCCCCTCGACGGAGCCTGAGCCCCGGAGCTAGAATGCTGGCGTACGGCGGCGACAGGGGCTTTCCATTCCGGATGGTCTTCGAGCGCTGGCTGTTGCTCTGGTGTCCGTTGAAGCGAGGAACTTCCGATCGTGCTGGTGCTGTCGAATGGTGTGCGTCACTTGCCGGACTATCTCGATCGGGGGCGTCAGGAAGATCTGGTCGCCGCGATCCGCGATGTGGTGGCCGAGGCGCCGCTTTTCGTCCCCGCCATGCCGGGTACGGGAAAGCCGATGTCGGTGCGCATGACCAATTGCGGGGCGCTCGGCTGGGTGACGGACAAGGAACGCGGCTATCGCTATCAGGCCACCCATCCCGTGACGGGCAAACCGTGGCCGGCCATGCCGGCACAGCTTCTGGAGATCTGGCGCGACGTATCCGGGTCATCGAAGCTGCCGGAAGCCTGCCTCGTCAACTTCTATGACGATGACGCCCGCATGGGCATGCATCAGGATCGCGACGAGCAGGACCTCGAAACCGCCGTGGTGTCGATTTCGCTCGGCAACGCCTGCCTGTTCAGGGTGGGAGGCACGACGCGCAAGGACCCCACGCAGTCGTTCCGGCTGTCGAGCGGCGATGTCGTCGTGCTCGGGGGGAAGGCGCGGCTGTGTTTTCACGGTGTCGACCGGATCTATCCGTCGACATCGACCCTGCTGAAGAACGGCGGCCGCATCAATCTCACGCTTCGTCGGGTCAATCCCTAGCGCGCGATCAATCCGGTCAGAGCTTGCGCAGCGCCACCTTCTCGATCAGGTGGTTCTTGCCTTTCTGCAGGATGAGATCGGCCCGCGGGCGCGTCGGCAGAATGTTCTGGCGCAGGTTCTTGAGGTTGATGTTGGCCCAGAGGTCCTCGGCAATGTCGAGCGCTTCTTCCTCGCTGATGGTGGCATAGCGATGGAAATAGGAGTTCGGATCGCGGAACGCCGTGTCACGCAACCGCATGAAGCGATGGACGTACCAGTTGTGGATCAGCTTCTCGTCGGCGTCGATATAGATCGAGAAGTCGAAGAAATCCGAGACCATCGGCACGATCTTTCCGTCTTCGGGAAGACTGCGCGATTGCAGCACGTTGATCCCCTCGAAGATCAGGATGTCCGGCCGGTCGATCACCGTGTATTCGTCGGGCAGCACGTCATAGGTGAGGTGCGAATAGGCGGGTGCCTTGACGTTCGGCAGGCCGGCCTTGATCGCCGACAGGAAGCGCAGGACTGCGCCGATGTCGTAGCTCTCCGGAAAGCCCTTGCGGTTCATCAGGTTTTCGCGCGTCAGCACCGCGTTTGGGTAGAGAAAGCCGTCGGTTGTCACGAGATCGACCTTCGGACTTGATGGCCAGCGGGCCATCAGTTCCTTCAGGATACGGGCGGTGGTCGACTTGCCGACGGCCACCGATCCGGCGATGCCGATCACGAACGGGGTCTTGGCGACATCCGACATGCTGAGGAAATGGTTGCGCTGGGCAAACAGCATCTGCGACGATTCGACATGCGAGGACAGCAGCCGTGACAGCGACAGGTAGATACGCCTGACCTCGTCGAGATCGACCGGGTCGCCGATCGAGCGCAGCCGCCGGACCTCGTCGGCCGTCAGCGTCAACGGCGTATCGGCGCGGAACTTCGACCACTCCTCGGAGGTGAAGAAATTGTAAGGCGAATAGTCGTTCGCCTGGAAGTGATCGAGCGTCTCTGCCGCTCCCGCGTTCGTTGTCGGGGTCATTTCTGCCGGCTGGCCTTTTCCGTGATACCCGATTGGCCGGTGCGCCGCTCGAGTTCGTTCATGACGTCCTGTAGGGGGATATCTGCAATCCTGAGCACGACCATCAGGTGGTAGAGCAGGTCGGCGGCTTCATAGGTCAGGTTCTCGCGGTCGTTGGTCACGGCCGCCATCACGGTTTCGACCGCTTCCTCGCCAAGTTTCTTGGCGGCCTTCGGCTGTCCGGCGGCGCACAGCTTCGCAGTCCAGGATTCCTCCGGCGAGGCCTTGGCGCGGTCGCTGACGATTTGTTCGAGGTCGGAAAGGGTAAATGCGCTCACTGGCCTTGCTCCAACTCAGTCGAGCCGTATGGCGATGCCGTGGTCGGCCATGTAGCGTTTCGCTTCACCGATGCTGTAGGTGCCGAAATGGAAGATCGAGGCGGCGAGTACCGCGGTCGCGTGACCTTCCTTGATGCCGGCAACCAGATCGTCGAGATCACCGACGCCGCCCGATGCGATCACCGGCACGCGAACCGCATCGGCGATCGTGCGGGTCAGCGCGATATCGTAGCCGCTCTTGGTGCCGTCACGGTCCATCGAGGTGATCAGAAGTTCGCCGGCGCCGCGCTCCACCATCTTTGCCGCGAATTCGACAGCGTCGATGCCGGTCGGCTGGCGGCCGCCATGGGTGAAGATCTCCCAGCGGTCGACTTCACCCACTGCCGAGACTTTCTTGGCGTCGATCGAGACGACGATGCACTGGTTGCCGAACTTGTCGGCGGCTTCGGCGACGAAATCGGGGTTCTTCACGGCGGCCGAATTGATCGACACCTTGTCGGCGCCGCACAGCAGCAGCTTGCGGATGTCGGCGGTGGAGCGAACGCCGCCGCCGACCGTCACCGGCATGAAGCAGTGATCGGCGGTGCGCGCCACCACGTCGAAGATGGTATCGCGGTTATCAGAGGAAGCAGTGATGTCGAGGAAGCAGAGTTCGTCGGCGCCGGCGGCATCATAGGCCTTGGCGGCTTCAACCGGATCGCCGGCATCGATCAGGTCGACGAAGTTGACGCCCTTGACGACGCGGCCGTCCTTCACGTCCAGGCAGGGTATTACACGGGCCTTTAGGGTCATATGCGTTCCTTCTCCCTTACCGAGCAGCCCGGATCAGCGCCAGCGCTTCGGCCGGATCGATGCGGCCATCATACAGCGCACGGCCGGAAATCGCACCTTCAAGCTTGCGCGCATCCGGCTCCAGCATCCGGCGGATATCGTCAAGCGATGCAAGGCCGCCCGATGCGATCACGGGGATCGATACGGCGTCTGCAAGTTCCAACGTCGAGGCCCAGTTGATGCCGGTCAGGATGCCGTCGCGGTCGATGTCGGTGTAGATGATCGCCGCCACGCCGGCGCCCTCGAATTTCTTCGCCAGTTCGATCACGCCGAGTTCCGATGCCTCGGCCCAGCCTTCGACGGCGACCTTGCCGCCCTTGGCGTCGATGCCGACGGCGACCTTGCCGGGAAACAGGCGGCAGGCCTCGATCACCAGCGCCGGATCGCGCACGGCAACGGTGCCGAGGATCACCCGGGCAAGACCGCGCGACAGCCAGTTCTCGATATGCGCCAGCGTGCGGATGCCGCCGCCGAGCTGTACCGGGTTCCTTGTCGCCTTGAGGATCGCATCGACCGCGGCGCCGTTTACGGTCTCGCCGGCAAAGGCGCCGTTGAGATCGACCACGTGCAACCATTCGAAGCCCTGGTCTTCAAAGGCTTTCGCCTGCGCGCCGGGATCGGGGTTGTAGACGGTCGCCTGGTCCATGTCGCCAAGCTTGAGGCGCACGCACTCGCCGTCTTTCAGGTCGATGGCGGGAAAGAGGATCATGTTCTAGTCCGTTCTTCAGTCGTTGCGCGAGCGCTCAGGGCTTCCAGCGCAGGAAATTGGCAATGAGGCGAAGGCCGAGGGTCTGGCTCTTTTCCGGATGGAACTGGGCCCCGGCCATGTTGTCGCGGCCAACGAAGGCGGTCATCGGGCCACCATAGTCGGTGGTGGCGATGACGTCCTCGGGGTTGCTGGCGGCGAGATGGTAGGAATGCACGAAATAGGCGTGCAAGCCGTCCGGTCCCGTCGGGATGCCGTCGAACAGCGGGTGAGGGCGGTTGAGCGTCAGGGTGTTCCAGCCGATCTGCGGGATCTTCAGCGACGGATCGGCGGGCGCCATTTCGACGACGTCGCCCTTGATCCAGCCAAAACCTTCGGTGACGGTCTTTTCGAGCCCGCGCGATGACATCAACTGCATGCCGACGCAGATGCCGAGGAAGGGCCGGGCCTTGTTCTCGACGGCATCGACCAGAACCTCGTGCATGCCGGCGACGGCATCGAGGCCACGGCGGCAGTCGGCATAGGCGCCGACACCGGGAAGAACGATGCGGTCGGCCGTCGCCACGCGATCGGGATTGTCGGTCAGATCGATGACCGCGTCGATACCCGCTTCACGCGCCGCGCGGTCGAAGGCTTTCGTTGCCGAACGCAGGTTTCCGGATCCATAGTCGATAATTGCGACGCGCATCAGCGACGTCCTCCGTCAGAAAGTAGCAGGCCAGCCGCAGATGCGCTGCGGCCCGTGCCTTGAACTGGGGTTGCGGGGCGAACCCGTTCGATAGCCGGCGATGTATCGTCGGCTGTCTTTACCGGCGCATATGCGGCCGCGTAGATTTCCTCGGCGCTGTCGAGGCTGTCGGCGTTGATCACGCCTTGCAGCGTCCAGCCCTTCATCTGCAGCATCGTGGCTACCAGGTTCCGGCCCTCGAGCGCCGTCAGCAGGTTGAGGGCAAGACCGATGGCCAGTCCCGCCAGCAGGAAGCCGGGCGTCTGGATCAACTGGCCGCTCGCCAGCTGCAGCAGGAAGGCCAGGATCGCCGGCAGCCAGAGCCGGTTGAATGCCAGCCACAGTGCCGGGAAGGCGAATGCCAGGATTGAGAACCCGTCGCGAATGAAGCGCGTCGAAAACCTGCTCTTGTCTGGTCCGCCCGGAGGCGTGAGAACGAGATAGCTTGCCATGGGTCTCCCGAGGAGTTGTCCCGTCAGACGAGGGTGCCCTTGGTCGAGGGAACGCGACCTGCCTGCCTGGGATCGATTTCGGTTGCGGTGCGCAGGACGCGCGCCACGGCCTTGAAGCAGGTTTCGGCGATATGATGGTTGTTGGCGCCGTAGTGGTTCAGCACATGCAGGGTGATGCCGGCATGCTGGGCCAGCGCCTGGAAGAACTCACGCACCAGTTCGGTGTCGAAGGTGCCGATCTTCGGCGCGCTGAAGGCGACGTTCCAGACGAGGAACGGCCGGCCGGAAAGATCGACGGCGGCCTTGGTCATGGTTTCGTCCATGGCGAGATCGAGCGAGGCATAGCGGGTGATGCCGCGGCGGTCGCCGAGCGCCTTCGCCAGCGCCTGGCCGATGGCAATGCCGGTATCCTCGACCGTGTGATGATCATCGATATGAAGGTCACCCTTGGCGTCGATTTCCATGTCGATCAGGGAGTGGCGGGCAAGCTGGTCGAGCATGTGGTCGAAGAAGCCGACCCCGGTCGAGATCTTTGCGACGCCGGTGCCGTCGAGGTTGACCGATACCGAGATCGAGGTCTCGTTGGTCGTGCGCGATACGGTCGCCCTGCGGCTGAGCTGCTGTTCTGCCATGTGCCTGCTCCATCGGGAATTCCGGCGTTCCTTATCAGGCGCTGCGGCAAGAATCCAGAACGAAGACGGCGAGAAACGGGCGGCGCAGGCGATTGTTTCGCCCATACCGTGTTTCCTTTCGCAACCACGGGAGATTGCAATCGTGGCCGGGTCTCTTACATAGGCCTCACATGACCATGCAACATGGCCGACACGAACCCCGCACGCGCGGGACAATAGGTGCTTTATGAGCGAACATAATCCTTACGGAACCATGCACGCGACGACGATCATTACCGTGCGCAAGGGCGATACGGTCGTGATGGCCGGCGACGGCCAGGTCAGTCTTGGTCAGACGGTCATGAAGGGCAATGCCCGCAAGGTGCGCCGGATCGGCAATGGTGATGTCATCGTCGGTTTTGCCGGTGCAACCGCCGATGCGTTCACGTTGCTCGAGCGCCTCGAGAAGAAGCTCGAGCAATACCAGGGGCAGCTGATGCGGGCCGCTGTCGAACTCGCCAAGGATTGGCGCACCGACAAGTACCTGCGCAACCTCGAGGCAATGATGCTGGTGGCCGACAAGTCGATCACGCTGGCGATTACCGGCAATGGCGATGTGCTCGAACCGGAGCACGGCACCATGGCGATCGGTTCCGGCGGCAATTATGCCTATGCCGCCGCCCGGGCGCTGATGGACAGCGATATGTCCGCCGAGGACATCGCCCGTCGCGCCATGCAGATCGCCGGGGATATCTGTGTCTATACCAATCATAGCATCGTGGTCGAAACGCTCGACGCCAGCCGCTGATCAAGCCAATTTTCACCCCTGCCGGGAACAAGCAACATGTCTACTTTTTCTCCCCGTGAAATCGTTTCCGAACTCGACCGTTTCATCATCGGCCAGCACGATGCCAAGCGCGCCGTCGCGATTGCCCTGCGCAACCGCTGGCGCCGCCAGCAGCTCAAGGGTCCGCTGCGCGAGGAAGTGGCGCCGAAGAACATCCTGATGATCGGCCCCACCGGCTGCGGCAAGACCGAGATCGCCCGGCGCCTCGCCCGGCTCGCGGGCGCGCCCTTCCTGAAGGTCGAGGCGACAAAATTCACCGAGGTCGGCTATGTCGGCCGCGACGTCGAGCAGATCGTGCGCGATCTGGTCGAGGTGGGCATCGGGCTTGCGCGCGAAAAGAAGCGCGCCGATGTCCAGGCCAAGGCGCATATGAACGCCGAGGAGCGGGTGCTCGACGCCCTGGTCGGGTCGACCGCATCGCCGGCCACCCGTGACAGCTTCCGCAAGAAGCTCCGCGAAGGCCAGCTCGACGACAAGGAAATCGAGATCGAGGTCGCGGACACGGGATCAGGCATGCCCGGCTTCGAGATCCCCGGCATGCCGGGCGCCAATGTCGGGGTTCTCAACCTCTCCGATATGTTCGGCAAGGCGCTTGGCGGACGGACGAAAAAGGTGCGCACGACGGTCAAGGCGTCCTATGAAGAGCTGATCCGCGATGAATCCGACAAGCTGATCGACAACGAACTGATCCAGCGCGAGGCAGTCAGCGCGGTCGAGAACGACGGCATCGTCTTTCTCGACGAGATCGACAAGATCGCTGCCCGCGACGGCGGCCTGGGGGCAGGCGTCTCGCGCGAAGGCGTGCAGCGCGACCTCCTGCCGCTTGTGGAAGGCACGACGGTCTCGACGAAGTACGGGCCGGTGAAGACCGATCACATCCTGTTCATCGCCTCCGGCGCCTTCCACGTCTCGAAGCCTTCGGATCTCTTGCCGGAACTGCAGGGCCGCCTGCCGATCCGGGTCGAGCTCCGGGCTCTCACCAAGGAGGACTTCCGCCGGATCCTGACCGAAACCGAGGCCAGCCTCATTCGCCAGTATAAGGCGCTGATGGAAACCGAGAACCTGACGCTCGACTTCACCGAGGACGCGATCGACGCGCTCGCCGATGTCGCCGTGCATCTGAACGCCACCGTCGAGAATATCGGTGCGCGCCGCCTGCAGACGGTGATGGAACGGGTTCTCGACGAGATTTCGTACAATGCTCCGGATCGCAGCGGCACGTCCGTGACGATCGATTCCGACTATGTCCGCACGCATGTCGGCGACCTGGCGGCCAACACCGACCTGTCGCGCTTCATCCTGTAACTGAAACGCATCGTGCCGCCGCTAATCGCGAAGAGCGGCGGCACGTCGCAGGGCTGCCCACTCGACAGCGGGCCCGGATCTTCTTATTGAAAAGTCCGCTATCGCTTTCGGGTGATGCGAGCATGTTTCGGCCAAGATTGCGAGGCAATCAGCGCCTCAGAAATTTCAGCCATGATTTCACAGGATAGGCCGATCTTGCGTCGTTTCGTCATGACATTCCTCGTTGCCTGCGCCACCCTCCTGCCGGGGGCGGCACATGCGGACAATGTTCATCCGGTGCCGGCGGGCAATCGCCATGCCGAGCAGCCTTCGGTTCCTGGCGCGTCTGTGCGCCGTACAAAGGCCGGGAAGACGACGTTCGACCGCAAGTACGAGAAGATTCGCGATCTTCTCGCTTCCGACAAGCGTCTGATGGGCAAGATCAAGTCGACCGCCAGCGACTATGGCATCGCCCCGATCCACATCGTCGGAGCCCTTGTCGGCGAACATACCTACAACGTCGACGCCTATGACCGGCTGCAGTCCTACTATGTAAAGGCCGCCGCCTATGCCGGCGACAGTTTCCGCTTCGCCTACGATGGCATCGGGATCGCCGACTTCGTCGCGCGCCCGGAGTTCGCCAAGTGCGACAAGGGAGACTCCTACACCTTGTGGACCTGCCGCGAAGGGGTCTGGGAGCAGAGTTTCCGCGGCCGCGCGGTCGATGGCACCTCCTATCCGGACAATCGCTTCAGTGCCGTCTATTTCCAGCCGTTCTATGCCGGCCAGACCTTTGGCCTCGGCCAGATCAATCCGCTGACGGCGCTGATGCTCTCTGATCTGGTGTCGAAGGTTTCCGGCTTCGAGAAGCTCGATGAAAAGGATGCCGCCGGCGTCTACCGTTCGATCATGGATCCGGATCGCTCGCTCGCCTTCACCGCCGCTTCGATCCGAAAGTCGATCGAGGATTATCGTTCAATAGCCGGCATGGACATTTCCAGGAACCCCGGCATCACCGCGACGCTGTTTAATGTCGGCAATTCGCACCAGCGCGCTGCAGTCCTTGCGGAGAAGAACCGCAATCGTGCCGCGGGCGCGCCGCTGGTCCTTCCGGAAGAGAACTATTACGGCTGGCTGGTCAACGACAAGCTGGACGAGCTCCTGGCGCTGCTCTAACATTTCGGGATCCGCGCAAGGACGACAATTCTCGCCAGGCAGATCCCGATGGACATGCAGCCCGAGCCCTTCGCGCCTCCGGCGCCGGTACCGCGAACTGCGCCGCCCTCGCGGCTCGAAATCATCCGAACGGTGCTGCGCAACCCGCTCGAGCTGTGGGGGGTGCCGTCTTATACGCTGCCCTGGATTGCTACCCGATTTTTCGGCGAGCGCACCCTGATCGTCAACGATCCCGGGCTCATCCGACATATTCTCGTCGACAACGCCTCCAATTACTGCATGTCGGTGATCCGCCAGCTGATCCTGCGGCCGATCCTGCGCGACGGCCTGCTGACGGCCGAGGGCGAGGTCTGGAAGCGATCGCGCAAGGCGATGGCGCCGGTGTTCACGCCACGGCATTCCAGGGGATTTGCCGGCCAGATGCTGAAGAAGTCCGAGGACTATGCGAAGAAATATGCTGGGTGTGGTACCGAGGGGCGGACGTTCGACATCTCGGTCGACATGACCGAACTGACCTTCGAAATCCTGTCCGAGACGCTGTTCTCCGGCGAGATCGTGTCGGCCTCGGAGAAATTCTCCGATGATGTCGACCAGCTTCTGCACCGCATGGGCCGCGTCGATCCGATGGATCTCCTGCGGGCGCCTGCATGGGTCCCGAGGCTCACTCGCATCGGCGGGCAGAAGGTGCTCGACAAGTTCCGCGGCATCGTCTCGCAGACCATGGACAAGCGGCGGACGCGAATGGCCGACGATCGCGCCCAGGTGCCCAACGATTTCCTCACCCTTCTTCTCGACCTCGCCGGTCCCGAGGGGCTCACCGATACCGAAATCGAGGACAACATCCTCACCTTTATCGGTGCCGGCCACGAGACCACGGCAAGGGCGCTCGCCTGGACACTCTATTGCGTCGCCAATTCGCCTGATGTGCGCGAACGCATGGAAGAGGAAATCGGCCACGTGCTCGCAAGCGCTGCCGACCCGGTCGATTGGCTCGACCTGATGCCGCATGTGCGGGCCTCGTTCGAGGAAGGGCTGCGGCTCTATCCGCCGGCGCCGTCGATCAACCGCGCGGCGATCGCGGACGACGAATGGACGGCCCCGGACGGCACGCGGGTGGAGATCCCCGCGAAAATCACCGTGCTGATCATGCCCTGGACGCTGCACCGCCACGAACTCTACTGGGAGCGGCCGCGGGCCTTCATGCCCGAGCGCTTTCTCCCGGAGAACCGTGGCAGGATCAATCGCTTCCAGTTCCTTCCCTTTGGCGCGGGCCCAAGGGTCTGTATCGGCGCCACTTTCGCGCTGCAGGAGGCGGTGATCGCGCTTGCCGTGCTGATGCATCGCTATCGCTTCGACGTGACGTCCGCGACCAATCCCTGGCCCGTGCAGAAGCTCACCACCCAGCCGCAGAACGGCCTGCCGATGCAGGTCACCGAGCGCCGTGCTCACTGACGCCGCGCACCGGCGATATACCGATGCGGGATCAGTTTTTGCCGTTTGTCAGCTAGCCGCTGCGATTGCCGTCATGCCATAAGGTCTGAGGTATCGCCGGGAAGGGATTGCATCCCGGTGCGTTGAGAGTTTCGAGGATATTGCGCGTGACGTCCCATTTTCTGCTCGGCATTGACACCGGGGGCACTTACACCGATGCGGCTCTTTTCCACGAACAGGAAGGCGTCGTCGCCAAGGCCAAGGCCCTGACCACGCGCCACGATCTGGCGATCGGTATTTCGGGGGCCGTCGATGCGGTGCTCGAAAGCGTGAATGTTCCGGTTTCGGCCATCAGTCTGGTGTCGTTGTCGACGACGCTAGCGACCAACGCCCTGGTCGAAGGGCAGGGCGGCCGGTCCGGCCTGGTGATGATCGGCTTCGGCCCCGACGACCTGAAGCGCGATGGTCTGGCCGAGTCGCTCGGCTCGGATCCGGTGATTTTCCTGCCCGGCGGCCACAACGTGCACGGCAACGAAACGCCACTCGACATGACTGCGCTGGAAGAGGCGATGCCGGAGCTTGCAAAGAGCGTATCGTCATTCGCGGTTGCCGGCTATTTCGCTGTTCGGAATCCGGCTCACGAAATCCGCGTGCGGGACCGGATCCGCGAACTCTCGCATCTGCCGGTGACCTGCAGCCATGAGCTGAGCTCCAAGCTCGGCGGGCCGCGCCGGGCGCTGACGACACTGCTCAATGCCCGGCTGGTATCGATGATCGATCGGCTGGTTGGCGCCTGCGAGGGCTTTCTCGAACGCCGCGGGATCCATGCGCCGATGATGGTGGTGCGCGGCGACGGTGCGCTGATTTCTGCCTCCGAAGCCAAGCTCAGGCCGATCGAAACCATTCTGTCCGGTCCCGCCGCAAGCCTGGTCGGCGCACGCTATCTCACCGGCCTCGACAATGCCGTGGTCTCCGATATCGGCGGCACGACCACCGACGTCGCCGTGCTCGACGACGGCCGTCCGCGGCTCGATACCGAAGGGGCAGTGGTCGGGGGATACCGCACCATGGTCGAGGCGGTGGCGATGCGCACTTACGGGCTGGGCGGTGATTCCGAGCTTCTGATCAACGACCGGGGACTGACTGCGCGTTTCACGCTCGGCCCGCGCCGACTGTTGCCCTTAAGTCTCGCCGCGGCCAAGCATCCGGACGCGGTGCTGCCGGTGCTCGAGCGGCAACTCCGGGCAGCCCATGTCGGTCGCCATGACGGACGGTTCGCAGTCCGGACCGGAATACCCGATCATCTGGCCGCAGGGCTGCAGGCGCAGGAGCAGGCGCTGTTCGATCGTATCGGCACCGAACCGGTGCCGCTCGAGCAATTGCTGACCTCGACCCCGCAGAAAGCGACGCTCGACCGGCTGGTTGCCCGCGGCCTTGTCCACCTCTGCGGACTGACGCCATCGGACGCGATGCATGCGCTTGGCCGGCAGAACCAGTGGAATGCCGAGGCGGCGCAGCTGGGTCTGAAGCTCGCAGCGCGAACCCGTGACGGTTCCGGTCGACCGATCGCGGTCTCGCCCGAAGCGCTGGCGGAGAAGATCGTCGAGCAACTGACGCGCCAATCCTGCGAATACATCCTGGCTGCATGCCTGGCGGAAGACGGCATCGGCGATATCGACGCATTGACGTCGCGGGAGATCGATCGGGCGCTGCGCCGCGCACCGGGCATCGCTCGCTTCGCCATCAGTCTCGACCGTCCGCTGATCGGCCTCGGCGCCTCGGCACCCGTCTATTACCCAGCAATTGCCGGCATGCTCTCGGCCGAATCGGTCATCCCCGGCGATGCCGACGTCGCAAATGCCATCGGCGCCGTCGTCGGGCAGGTGCGGGCGACGGTCACCGTGTTCGTCACGACCCCCGAGGAGGGGATCTTCATCGTCAATGGCGGCGGAGAGAGCATGCGCGTGATCGATGAAGCGGAAAGCTTCGACATCGCGCGGCGGCGGGCCCGGGAAGCCGCACTGCGTCAGGCGCGTCTCAATGGTGCTGACGAGCCGGTGGTTTCGCTCGCCGAGGAGATCGATGCCCCTGATATCGAGGGCAGCCGCAAGCTGGTGGAGGCGCGCTTTGTTGCGACCGCTTCCGGCCGACCGCGGATAGCTGCCGGTTGATTGTTTCCAATTTGGAAAAGAAATTTCGAAATATTGCCGAATTGACTGTAAATGAATGGTCTGGAAAGTGTGGGTGCATGGTCGGGAGCCGTGCGCCACGGGCGGATGCGCCGGATCCTCATTCGCAGTTTGCAGCCGTCTGACGCGGCTCGCGCATTGCATTGGCGCACGCGGCGATGAAGAGCATATTGGGTTTCACAGGAGACAGGCGCATGAGCCGCATCGAACAACACGGACTCGCGATCGATACCGCGCTTTATGATTTTCTGGTCAAGGAAGCGCTGCCGGGCACCGGCGTGGATGCCGACCGCTTCTTTGCGGACTTCTCCGCCATCGTTCATGATCTGGCGCCGCGAAATCGCGAGCTGCTTGCCAAGCGCGACAGCCTGCAGGCTCAGATCGACGACTGGTACCGCCGCAACGGCGCCCCGACGGATATCGACGCCTATCAGGCATTCCTGCGCGAAATCGGCTACCTCCTGCCTGAGGGTGAGGATTTCAGCGTTTCGACTGACAATGTCGATGCGGAAATGGCCGAGATTGCCGGGCCGCAGCTCGTCGTTCCCGTCATGAATGCGCGCTATGCGCTCAACGCCGCCAATGCGCGCTGGGGTTCGCTCTATGATGCGCTCTACGGCACCGATGCGATTTCGGAAACGGACGGCGCCGAAAAGGGCAAGGCCTACAATCCGAAGCGCGGCGCAAAGGTCATCGCCTGGGCGCGCGACTTCCTCTATCAGGCGGTTCCCCTCATCGACGCGAGCTGGACGGAAGTCGCCTCTTTCGCCGTTGTCGATGGTGGCCTCGCCGTCAAGGCCGCGGACGGAACTGCGATCGCGCTTGCCGATCCGGCCCAGTTCGCCGGCTATCTCGGCGAGCCTGCTGCGCCCACCCAGATTCTGCTGCAGAACAATCGCCTGCATATCGAAGTTGTGATTGACCCGTCCACCGCGATCGGGAAGGCCGACCCGGCTCATATCTCCGACGTCAGGCTCGAATCGGCGGTCACCACCATCATGGACTGCGAGGACTCGGTAGCCGCAGTCGATGCTGATGACAAGGTCGTGGTCTACCGCAACTGGCTCGGCCTGATGAACGGCGGTCTCAAGGAAGAGGTGACCAAGGGCGACAGGACGTTCACCCGCAGCCTCAATCCGGACAAGGCCTACAATCGCCCCGACGGCACCGGCTTCGAGCTTCGCAGCCGCTCCCTGATGCTGGTGCGCAATGTCGGCCATCTGATGACCAATCCGGCCATACTCGACCGCGATGGCAACGAAGTGCCGGAAGGCATCATGGACGCGATGGTGACGGCGCTGATCGCGCTTTACGACGTCGGCCCCAACGGGCGACGCAAGAATTCGCGGACCGGCTCCATGTATGTGGTGAAGCCGAAGATGCATGGTCCGGAAGAGGTGGCCTTCGCCTGCCAGATCTTTAGCCGGGTCGAGGATGCGCTCGGCATGGCGCGAAATACCATGAAGATGGGCATCATGGACGAGGAGCGTCGTACCACCGTGAACCTGAAGGAATGCATCCGCGCCGCGCGCGAGCGGGTCGTGTTCATCAATACCGGCTTCCTCGACCGCACCGGCGATGAGATCCATACCTCGATGGAAGCCGGACCGATGATCCGCAAGGGCGACATGAAGAAGGCCGCCTGGATCGGCGCCTATGAGAACTGGAACGTCGATATTGGCCTGGAATGCGGCCTTTCCGGCCACGCCCAGATCGGCAAGGGCATGTGGGCGATGCCCGACCTGATGGCGGCGATGCTGGAACAGAAGATCGCTCATCCGCAGGCCGGCGCCAATACCGCCTGGGTGCCGTCGCCGACCGCCGCGACCCTGCACGCGACCCACTACCACAAGGTCAACGTCGCGCGGGTCCAGGCAGGATTGAAGGATCGCGCCCGCGCCAAGCTCTCCGACATCCTGTCGGTGCCGGTAGGGGCCCGACCCAACTGGACGCCCGAGGAAATCCAGCATGAACTCGACAACAACGCCCAGGGCATTCTCGGCTACGTGGTGCGCTGGGTGGATCAGGGCGTCGGCTGCTCCAAGGTGCCTGACATCAACAATGTCGGGCTGATGGAAGACCGCGCGACGCTGCGCATTTCCGCCCAGCACATGGCGAACTGGCTGCATCACGGCATCGTCACCGAGGCGCAGATCGTCGAGACGATGAAGCGAATGGCGGCCGTGGTCGACGGCCAGAATGCCGATGATCCGCTCTACATGCCGATGGCCGGCAACTTCGACGGTTCGATCGCGTTTCAGGCTGCACTTGAACTGGTGCTGAAGGGCAGGGAGCAGCCGAACGGCTATACCGAGCCGGTCCTGCACCGCCGCCGTCGCGAACTCAAGGCTAGCCTGGCCGGCTGAGGTGAGCAGCAATCACGAAAAAGGCCGCCGGATCGTCTCCGGCGGCCTTTTGTTGTTCTTTCGACGCATCACGCGAATGCGGGGCGGCCAAACTAGAGCCGGCTGCAGAAATCCGATCCGAACTGCTTGTTGAGGAAGGCGTATTGCGGTTCAACCAGTTCGCGCATCTTGGCCGTGGCGTTGTCCGGCACCACGATCTTCGCGCCTTCGTGGATGCGCTCGCCGGCATCAGGATACTCGCCTGCTGGTAGTCCGATATGAGCCTCGACGCGGCGCAAGACCGAAATCGGGTCGGTGCTGATGTCGCGATAGGGAATGAACAGCAGCTTGTCGTTGGGATACTTCGCCAGCCAGCGGGTGATGTTGGTCTGGTAGTCGCCGCGATTGGCGATATCCCAGTCATCGACCAGTTGCAGCCACTCGTCTTTCGTCGGCTTCTGGTCGGTCTTCTTGCGGTTGATGTTCATCCGCAGTTGCGAAAGCGCGCGCGATAGCGGGTCGCGAATGATGTAGACCACGGGTACGGGACCAAGCAGCTTCTGCACGTATTCGATGCCGTGCTCGGGAATGGTGCAGTATTCCGGAGTAATGTCACCCTTGATCTTTCCGATAGCGCCCGGCGTCGTATAGATCAACCGGTACCAGTCCTCGGAAAACATGAACTCGTCCTCACCGAGAGTAACGAGACGCTTTAGAAACTGGAAATGGGTCGGCCCCTTCTGATCCAGATGATTGCGGATGGACTTTTCGAGTGACATCTTGACGTGCCAGCCGGTCCACCTGCGATGGCGCGGTACAAACAAGGAATTGAAGAACTGATATTCCTTGAATGGGCCGAGAAATACGTCGCGATGCCCCTGAAGCATCTTGTGGAGCCACGTCGTTCCCGCCTTTTGCGCGCCGATGCACAAAAAATCTGGAAGGTTCATTTTATACTCTCCTTGGATGCTTCGGCTTAACTGCGCAACTGTAGGGCTGTCAATGCCATAAGCGGGTGATTAATGCACCTCTACGGCAGGCGCCAGTTGCTGACGAACCCTGGGCTTGCCGTGGGTATCGTCGCTAGACCCAGTCACCGATGTTCATCAGCCCGAGATCGACGAGCTGGCGGGGCGATTGATAGCGGACGCTCAGTCCTTCCTCGTAGAAGACCGGATTGCGTTCCCTGCGATATTGTTCGTATTCGCGGCCCTGCGCGTAGTGCTGTCGGCGGGTGTGCTCCTCTTCGGCCTTGTCCTTCAGGCTGGAGACGAACTTGAAGTGGAACAGGCAACCGCTGACCGATATCCTATCCTCGCTGTTCGGCTGGTTCAGGTGCCAGGGACGCATGTCGTGCATCGAACTGACGTAGCGATAGCGGGGCTGCCACCAGACCAGCGAAATCTTGTTCAGCGCCGGTGAAAGCGCGGGTTTGTCGGCGTTGTAGAACCGCATGCGTGGGCCGCCGCGAATGAAGATCCCGTTCATCGGGTGGCGGGCCTGGATGTAGCCATCTCCGTCGAAAAAGGGGCAGACGTCGAACGGAGCCTCGCCCTCATGCAGAATGGTATCGCTCAACGGCCGGTCGCTGTAGGCATCGAGCATGACCACGCTCATGCTCTCGCGCTTGAAGTCCTTGAGGTGCTGGCCGAGATCGTGAAGGTTGCGGCTTTCCGCGTGCGGATAGACCAGAAACTCGTCGGGATCGACCGTCACGCAAAGATGCCCGACGCCGTAGGTGTTGAGCAGGAAGTTGCACCAGTTCATGCCGAAGCGCGAACTCTTGTAGCTTGCGGTGGTGTGCCAGACGGAAACGTCGGTTTCGTCCTTGGCCCAGTCGCGAAATCCGTCGGAGGAATCATTGTCGATGAACAGGAAGTGGTTGACGCCAAGCCTGCGGTAGTAGTCGCAGAAAAATGCCATGCGGGCCTTTTCGTTGCGCAGGCAGGAGACGAGCAGCACGTCGCTTGGCCGTATGCTTTTGGTCCGGTTCTGGACACAGGTCAGCTGACGCTTCATGCGCGTCATCAGCTGCTGGTGGGACCACCGCTTGGCGATTGGTGACAGGATCGGAACCATGTTCAGTCACTCCGGGGAATTCGGCACGAGCGCCCTAGTGCACGCATGCGGATTGTCCCGTGAAAAGACATTCCCAGTACGGCTCCAGCGGTTCGAAGACGGATTGCGTTCCAGTGGCCGCCAGCACCTCCTGTATGCAAGGCAGGGCATCAACGAAGGCTTTGCCCGCTGCGCCGTGGCAAAGCGCGATATCGGTCGTCCATGCAGCATCGTATTCAGGCGGCTTTTCAGCGCCCCAGTAATGGGTGCCGGGAAGCGGCTTGCCAAACAGTGCCTTACGCATGAGCGCCGCATGGCCGATGCCGAAGGCCGTTTCCAGGAGTTCGTCGAGAACGCGGCTGACTGGTGGTTGCCGGCCGGATGCGATGGCGAGTTCGACGCAGTCTTTCCTGGTCTGCTCGGGAACGCCGAGCAATTGCAGCAGCTTGGCGGTGACGGCGCCGGGCCTTGCCGGCAGTAGCGGCAGGAATACCGTGCCATCGGTTTGGGCCAGGTAAGCTTCCAGTTCAGGATTTTCGCCGGGGCAAAGCTCGAATACTGCAAAATCGGGGCATCGCTCGAGAATGCGGGCGAGGTAGAGTGCGGGACCGAAGTCGCGAATGCCGGCATCCGTCCGCTTCAGTCCGTGGAATTCATCGGCACCGGGGCCGAAATCCACCTCTGCAGGATGGAAAAGCCGTCCGAATACGGTGATGCCGGGCCTTTTTCTCAGCGCCTCGGCGACCGGACGCGTAAGTGCCGGCGGACCATAGAGAACGGCAAAGCCGGTCGATACCGCCCCGAGAATGGCTGGCAAACCGCCATTGATCTGCTCTTCGCAATAGATCTGGCCGGGCCTCGCGAAGGCGTTCTGCTGCGCAACGAGACGCGAGAAGGGGAAACCAACCGGCGGTCCGGCGAAGGCGGTATCGTTTGCATCGACCGGTCGCGCTGCGGTTTCGGCAAGCGCCTGCCTCAGCTTATGCGCCCGCGGGCTGATCTTGCGGGCGAAGAAATAGGACATCCGCTGCAAGTGTTCTTCATGGCCGTCATGGAACACCAGCGGTTTGCCATGGAGATTGAACTGATAATAGCTCAGCAACCGGTCGCGAATCCGCGCGTGATCGGCAACGTGGTAGACGACCGTCTGGAAAAAGCACTCGTCGGGGATCCACATGTCGCGGAAGAAGGCATAAGCCTTCGGGTTGCCGTCGATCCATTCGAGGACCTTTGCGCAGGTCTCGCGTGTCAGGCACCACCACTGCGAACCGAAACGCGGCTCAAGTCCCTTCGGAAATTTGCGCTTTATCTTCAATAGCCGCTGCACGTCGAGCGCGCGGCGAAACAGCCATTTCTGGCTCTGGAAGTTGAACCAGAAACGGTATTCGTAGCGCTCCTCGCGCAAGCCGTCGAGGATCCAACTCTTGTCGTGCGACTGGATGAAGTCGGTATCGGGATTGCCGTCGAGAAAGCTATTCAGTTGCGCCAGCGGCCGCACAGGCATGCAGGAGCCGCTGATCAGATAGGCGTGGCTGTGGTCGATGCCTTTTTCGCGGATCAGCCGCAAGGCCCGGACCACGCCATCGACGAGGCCGAACTCGCCCCAGCCGCAGCGCACCCGGTCCTTGACTAGATGAATGCGCTGGCTGTCGGAATAGCGCCGCTGCAGCTTGTCCCATTCCGTTGCCGGCGCGTTCGCATCGTAGTGAACGACCACGTGACATGTGGGATCGGCTCCAGCAAGCACATCCGCAACTCCGCCGACCTGGGCGGCACTCTCGTGGGCCAATAGTATGTAAGCAACAACTGCCATTAAGCCGTCATCTCAACCAATTAGATCCCCAAGTCGCTGGTAATGCAAAACGCCATACCGGAGCAATCCGATTTCTGCTATTTGTGCGGCCACTTTCGGGAATATTGCGCCGGCAGTGTGACGATCTTGCAAATTTCCACCCAATTATTGGGCGAGCTTGACTATCCATTGCCGAGACGCGATCGATTCTGCAAGTGGTTTCGGCCGATGCCATGAAGGCATCGTGGCGGCAAACAGCATCGACTTTGCAAGGAGAAATGTGTGCCAAACGAATTTGTGATCTTTTGCACTGCCAGGACAGGGTCCTACAGCCTCGTCAGTCGTCTGAATTCGGTTGCGGATATCGTGTGCCACGGCGAGATCTTCAAGCGGAAGGTGATCGAGGTCGAGCCGGAGCGAAAAAAGCAATTGCGGTTCACCACGCTGGAAGAGCGCAATGCCGAGCCGATCGAATTCATTCGCGACCTTCGGCGGATGGACCCCGACAAGATCTTCGGCTTCAAGTTTTTCGGCCAGCACCAGAACTGGGCCAATATCGGTCCCTATCTCAGGGCGCCGGAAACGAAGCGCGTCATCCTCTATCGCGACCCGGTCGCCGTCTACGGATCGCTGCTGCGGGCCAAGAGTTCCGGCCAATGGGTGCTGAAGGAAGCGAAGGCCAAGGCCAATGGCGGCGCTACGGTCAAGGCGCATTTCACGCCGGAATCCTATGAGAGCTTCATCAGCGGCTATGCGAGTTTCGCCAAGAAGTGCGTGAACCTGTCAAAGCTTCCCAACACCTTCGTGATCGACTACCGCCAGATCAACGACGACTCGGCGATTGACGAATTGCTGCAGTTTCTCGGGTCTTCGGCGAGATTTTCCGACACGGCGACCGAGTTGACCAAGCAGAATCCCGGCAGCGACGAGGACGGATTCGACAACTGGGACGAATTCGAGGTCTATCTCAAGACCTCGCCTCATCAGGTAAACGGACCGCATCCGACTTGCGGATAGGCACGGACAATAAAAAAAGCCGCCGGAAATGGCCCGGCGGCTTTAGATGGGAACGGTGATTACTGGATCACCACGACCCGCGCGCCCTTGCCGGGGCGAACGCGATCGTAAAGGTCGATAATGTCCTGGTTCATCAGGCGAATGCAGCCCGATGATGCTGCCGTGCCGATCGAGGCCCATTCCGGCGTCCCGTGGAGGCGGAAGAGCGTATCGTGGCCCTTGTCGTTGAAGAGGTAGAGCGCGCGCGCGCCAAGCGGGTTGCGGAGGCCGGGGCCCATGCCCGCTTCGACGTATTTTGCCACATCCGGCTTACGCTCGGCCATTTCCTTCGGCGGGTGCCAGGTCGGCCATGACTGCTTCCAGGCGATGTAGGCTTCACCCGACCATGAAAAGCCCTGCTTGCCGACGCTGATACCGTAGCGGACGGCCTTGCCGTTCGGCAGCACGTAGTAGAGGAAGCGCTCGCGGGTGTTGACGACGATCGTGCCAGCCTTCTCAGGGGTGTCGTAGTTGACGATCTGGCGGTGGAAACGGGCGTTGACCTTGCTGATCGGGATAGCCGGCAAAGCATAGCCGGCGTCTGATACTGCACCGTAGGAGTCGGAAAAGATCTTGGTCGTTTCAACCTTCTGATCGGTGGCGACGTCGGACGTGGTGGTTGAACAGCCGGTGGCGGCAAGCGTCGCTAGGAGGCCGAATACAGTCAGTGCATTGCGGAAGCGCATTGGAGATCTCTTGGGAGTGCGGTGAGACAGATGGTCGCCCGCGACCATCTTTGATTATGGTTTATTTTCGATTAATTTGGGCTTGGCAAGCTGATGCGAAGCATCAAACCAGACACGCCGCGCAAATTAGAAGATCATTGCTTTTTTGCAACAATAGCCGGCGTCAGAACGAAGAAAATCCATGACCATCTTGTCTGTTTACAATAACAATCCGTTAATTGACGGGCGGCAGTCGGAAAATGCGCTGCTGGTGCGTCGCGGCGTGCAGATGCTTCTGCGCGACATGCGCCATGCGGTGCTGCCCGAACTCTCGCTCGCCAGCGGCCGGCGAGCCGACCTGATCAGCCTCTCGGAGAAGGGGGAGATCTGGATCATCGAGATCAAGTCGTCGATCGAGGATTTCCGGGTCGACCGGAAGTGGCCGGACTACCGTGACTACTGCGACCGCCTGTTCTTTGCCACGCACAGGGACGTGCCGCTCGATATCTTTCCCGAGGATTGCGGCCTGTTTCTTTCGGATGGCTATGGCGCCCACCTGATCCGCGAGGCCCCGGAACACCGGATGGCCTCGGCCAGGCGCAAATCCGTGACCCTCAGCTTTTCCCGCACGGCTGCCGACCGGCTTCTGGCGGCGGAATGGGCGGCGGCCAGTGTGCCGCTACGCTGAACGGCTACTTCGGAGCGCGCTTGGCGAGAATGCGTTGCAGCGTGCGGCGGTGCATGTTGAGCCGCCTTGCCGTTTCCGAAACGTTGCGCTCGCACATTTCGTAAACGCGCTGGATGTGCTCCCAGCGAACGCGGTCGGCCGACATGGGGTTCTCGGGCACGTCGGCCTTCTCGCCAGGCCGCTGCGTCAGCGCGGCGAAAATGTCGTCGGCATCGGCGGGCTTTGCGAGATAGTCGAGAGCCCCCAGTTTCACCGCAGTCACCGCAGTCGCGATGTTGCCATAGCCGGTCAGCACGATGATGCGGGTGTCGTCACGCCGCTGGCGAATGGCCTGGATGACGTCGAGGCCATTGCCGTCGCCGAGGCGAAGGTCGACGACGGCGAACTTCGGCGGATTGGCCTTCGATTTGGCGATGCCCTCAGCCACCGATTCCGCGGCCTCGACGGTGAAGCCGCGCGCCTCCATGGCGCGTGCGATCCGGCGCAGGAACGGGCCATCGTCATCGACAATCAGCAGCGAGGCATCGGGGCCGATCAGTTCGGCCGAGGATTTGTGCGGATCGTTGACGCTTTCGGGGTGCTTGTCGGTCATTTCATACATCCCTGCAGGGTACGGCCTGCATTTCAATCACAATGCTTATGGCGTTTAAGCCGCATGCGGTAAAGTCATTTCGGCGCATTTGTCTCCATGACCGGCCGTGGCCATTCGACGGTAACACGTGCGCCCGGCTCAGCACCCGGCCGATTGCCGAAGGTCAGTCGCGCGCCTGAGCGTTCGAGCAGCGTCTTGGCAATGAAGAGTCCAAGGCCCAATCCCCCGGCGCTTTCGGTATTCTGCCGTTTCGTCACATAGGGCTCGCCGATGCGCGACAGAATGTCCGGAGCGTAGCCCGGTCCATCGTCCTCGATCACGATCGTGACGGTTTCAGCGGTGTGCTCCACCGTCACTGTCACCCTCTCGCGGGCGTAGTCGACCGCGTTCTCGATGAGATTGCCGAGGCCGTAGAGGATCCCGGGATTGCGGTTGCCGACCGGCTCTCCCTCGCGGCCGCTTTTCTCGATCAGTTCCAGCTTGATGCCGAATTCCCGATGCGGCGCCATAACCTCCTCGATCAGCGAGGAAAGCGGCAACTGCCGCATATGTACCTCGTCCTTGGAGGAAAGCGTCGTCAGCCGCCGCAGGATATCGCGACAGCGCTCGCTCTGGCTGCGCAGCAACAGCACGTCCTCATGGAAGCGGTCGTCATGGACCAGTTCGCGTTCCATTTCCTTGGCCACGACGCTGATGGTGGCAAGCGGCGTGCCGAGTTCGTGGGCTGCCGCCGCCGCAAGTCCGTCGAGCTGCGTCAGATGCTGTTCGCGCTGCATCACCAGTTCGGTCGCAGCCAGCGCGTCGGCGAGCTGGCTCGCTTCTGACGAGACGCGATAGGCATAGAAGGCGGCGAAAGCCATGGTCGAGGCGATCGCGCACCAGGTGCCGAAGAGCATCACGTTGTGAACCGACAGGTCGGTGCCGGGATACCAGGGCAGGGCGTAGGGCGAAAAGGCGAGCGCGGAGATGCAGGCCATCGCCAGCCCGATGAGCGCCAGGCTGTAGCGAATGGGCTGCGAGGCGAAGGAGATGATGACTGGGACCGAAACAAGCACCGAGAACGGATTGGCGAGGCCGCCGGTGATGAACAGCAACGCGGAAAGCTGCAAGAGGTCGAGGCACAACAGGGCGAAGGCAGCGCGCGTCGACAGCCGGTACGTGGGGGGATAGCGAAGCGCCATGCCGAGGTTGGCAAAGGCCAGCACCCCGATCAGGGCCAGGCACGGCCAGAGCGGCAGCGGGAATTTCAGCCATAAGGCAACGATCAGCACCGTCAGCAACTGCCCGCAGACGGCAAGCCAGCGCAGCCGTACCAGCGTCTGCATCCTCAGTCGACGGCTGCTGTGATCCCGGGGCCAGTTCCAGTGCGGGTGGTCGATCATGCTGTCTGCCTAACCTTGCTTCAATCCTGTTTATGTACCACGCGGCTTCGCCCGTGTCGTCGGCATCGCCGCCGCCGGGTCCTCCGGCCAGGGATGGCGGGGATAGCGCCCGCGCATGTCGGCGCGCACATCCTTCCACGAGCCGGCCCAGAAACCCGGCAGGTCGCGGGTCGTCTGGATCGGCCGATGGGCCGGGGAGGTCAGTTCGAGCAACAGCGGCAGCCGTCCACCGCCAATGGTCGGATGGTTCCTGAGCCCGAACAGTTCCTGCACCCGGATGACGAGGACCGGCTCCTCGCCGTCATAGCGGATGGGGTGGCGCTGTCCGGTGGGGGCCTCGAAATGCGTGGGCGCAAGCCGGCCGATATCGCGCTGCACCTCATGGGGAACGAGCGACATCAGGCCATCGGCGATGCTTGCGGATGAGATCTCGCTCAGCCCGCGGGCATTGCCCTGGAACGGCACGAACCACTCGTCGAGCCTCTCCAGCAGGGCGTCGTCGCTGACATCGGGCCAGGGCGCGCCGATGCTGCGATTGAGGAAGCCTATGCGGTCGCGAAGCTGCGCGGTTTCCTTCGAGATCGGCAGCACCGCCAGCCCGAGCTCGCGCACGCCTTCCGCAAGTGCCTCGGCCGCTGCCGTGCCGGTCGGGCGGGGCAGCGGCGTCTCGTCGAGGATGATCGCGCCGAGCCGCGTCACCCGGCGGGCCCGCACCTGCCGGCTTGCACGATCGAAGACGCATTGATCGTCGCGCACGATCGCGTCGGGCAGATGCGTCTCGACATCACCACGCGAAACCTCTGCCGCCGCCAGGATCCGGCCCTGGGCGGCGCGACCGGTCAGGTCGGCAATGACGAGCATCTCGCTTGCGGCAAGCCGCTCGGTTTCGGGCAGTTCGGCGCCGCGGCCATTGGCCATCACGAAGCGACCGCGGCCCCCCCTTTGCAGCGCGATCCGGTCGGGGAAGGCGTGAAGCAGGAGTTGTCCCGGTAGAACGGGGGAGGGGGGCTGCTTGCGGCCGCCCGGTAGCCCTGCGGCAAGGCGCGATGCCAGCTTGCGCGCACCCTCGGCCCGGTCTCCGCGCTCGGTGCGGAACCGCCGCCAGCGATCCTCGATGTCGACGCTCGTACCGCCGAGCCCCTGTTCCGTCAGAAGTACCGCGATCTCGCAGCCCTCGCGGCCAAAACCCTCTTCGGCCGCGGAAACCGCCATCGCCGCCAGCCGCGGCGGCAGCGCAAGTTCGCGCATCAGCCGCCCGCGCGTCGTCAGCAGGCCGTCGCGGTCGAGCGCACCGAGCAGGACCAGAAGCGCGCGCGCCTCGGCAATCGTCGTTGCCGGCGGCTGGTCGGGAAAGGAAAGTGTCGCGGGATCATGAACGCCCCAATGGGCGAGATCGAGGACAAGCCCCGCCAGGTCGCTGGAGAGGATCTGCGGAGGAGTGAAGGCGGGGAGCGCCGCCATCTGTCCCTGGTGCCAGAGCCGAATGGCAATGCCGGGTTCGGTGCGTCCGGCACGACCCGCGCGCTGCTCGGCCGATGCCCGCGAGACCCGGACGGTCTCGAGGCGGGTGATGCCGGTCGCGGCCTCGAACACCGGCAGCCGCTGAAGGCCGCTGTCGATGACGATCCTGACGCCGTCGATGGTGATCGAGGTTTCCGCGATCGAGGTGGCAAGCACGATCTTGCGCGTGCCGGCGGCGGTGGGCCTGATCGCCGCGTCCTGTTCCTTCTGCGTCAGGTTGCCATAGAGCGGCATGATGATGGTGTCGGCGGCCAGTCGCCCCTCGAGCCGTTCCGCCGTCCGGGCGATTTCCGCCTGTCCGGGCAGGAAGGCAAGGATCGAGCCGGCCTCCGTGTCATGGGCGTCGATGATCGCCCGCGCCATGCTGTCTTCGATCCGCTCGCCGTTCGGCCGGTCACGAAAGCGGATGTCGATCGGGTAGCTGCGGCCCATGCTTTCGATCACCGGGGGATTGCCGAGCAGGGCCGCGACCCGTTCGACGTCGAGTGTTGCCGACATCACCAGGATGCGCAGGTCCTCGCGCAGCGCCGACTGCACGTCGAGCGCCAGGGCAAGCCCGAAATCGGCATCGAGCGAACGTTCGTGGAACTCGTCGAAGATCACCGTGGAAATACCAGCAAGCTCGGGATCGTCGAGGATCATCCGGGTGAACACGCCTTCCGTCACCACTTCGATCCGGGTTCTCGCCGAGATCCGGTTGTCGAGCCGCATGCGGTAGCCGACCGTCCCGCCGACTTCCTCGCCTAGAAGCGATGCCATGCGCTGCGCTGCGGCGCGGGCGGCAAGCCGCCGCGGTTCAAGCAGGATGATCTTGCCGTCTCCCCGCCAGGGCTCGGCCAGGAGGTGCAGCGGTACCAGCGTGGTCTTGCCGGCGCCGGGCGGCGCAGAGAGGACGGCGCGGCGTTGGCTGCAAAGCGCTGCGCCGATGTCGGGCAGGACGTGGGAAACGGGAAGCTGGGGAAGGACGGGCACCATCGAAATCCGTATTTTGCCGAACGGTCGTTGCGCCACACTCCCGACGCGAGGGCGTCGTGGCGGAAGCCGGGGCGCTTGTCGGTCTTTTATGCCGGGGACAGGCGTCGTGGCAATCGCCGTGCTGTCCGGGTCCGATTCACGTGAAACGCCGATTCCGATGAGGTGACAAGGCTCACCGCCCGGCCCCGCCTTCACAGTGGGGGCCGGCAGGGCGCACCCGGCCCTCTTAGCACCGGGCAAGATAGGCCTCTATAGTGCTCAGTGCGCATGATCTGAACTTCCTGTCCCTGAAGGAAGAGCGCTCGCCACGCGCTTCATAGCGCCGCCCTCATATACTGGACGAGTTCCCCTGCCGCCCCATACCCGTTCCCACGGAGGCCACTTCACCCCGACCACAACCCTGTATCATTCGATTAAATCAGCGCGGCACGTGTTTGGTGCGGCGGCGCGCGAAAGCCGATCCGCCGGGGAGGGGCCGGTTGGCTGTGGAGAAAGAAAGGTGAGCGAATTCAGTGCGTTGTCGAATATTGCAGATTTTTGACGATTGGTTGTTGACTTCACGGGGCGGGGGATCTAGAACCCGCTTCACCAACGAGGGCGGCGGCGCTGCAAGCGAACGACGGACTCGTGACAGAGTTTCTGGACCGGCCGCAAGGTTGGTCGTTCGACCGGGATCCGGTCGATGGAAATGATGACGAACTTCGGTTCGTCGGTTTTTTGACAATCGAATAGAGATGAAGAAAGAGAAACGTGGGCGGCGGCGCTCGCGGAAACCGGGAGACCGGTTTTCA
>JAEWPB010000184.1 GCA_023399465.1 Pseudomonadota bacterium | reverse complement strand
CAGTGCGCGCTGATGCAGAACGTCATCGCCGAGGATCGTCCGGAAGTCGGCCTTTCCGTCGTCGTGCTGAAGACCGCCGACCGCAAGGCCAAGATCCTGCGTGTGCTGGCGCCGCTCGGGGTGCTGCTGCCGAACGGGCTGGGACTGAATATCGACGGCAAGGACATCGGCCGCGCCTATTTCGTGCGCTGCTTTACCGACGGCTGCTATGCCGAGGTGGTGCTCGAGGACGAACTGCTGAAGGCACTGCGCGCCGGTGCGATGGCAACCTTCATCGTCTTCCAGACGCCCGAGGAAGGCATCGGCATCCCGGTCGAACTCAAGGGCTTCGCCGCCGGCTACGACGCCCTGCCCTGAACCCGGGTCTTGTCCGGCCACCCTTAAGAACCTACATCGTCGGGGCGCGGCGCATTTATGACGCCGCCCCTCACCGCCCGACGGAGCTTTTCCCATGACCACCGATCTTCTGAACCTTTTCGACACCGACGAGGCAACCCTGCGTTCCGTCGTCGCGAAGACGCTGAAGGATGCCGATGACGGGGAACTGTTCGTCGAACATGCCCAGGCGGAAACGCTGACTTTCGACAACGGCCGCCTGAAGGGCGGAAGCTTCAACACCGACCAGGGCTTCGGGCTTCGCGCCGTCGCCGGCGAATCCGTCGGCTATGCCCATGCCGGGGATCTGTCGCTGGCAGCACTCAACCGTGCATCCGAAGCTGTCGGCGCGGTGACGCGCGGCTATTCCGGCACCTATGCCGCGGCGCCGCAGCGCACCAACCAGAAGCTCTATGGCGAAGGCAATCCCATCGGCTCGCCGACCTTCGAGGAGAAGGTGGCGCTGCTGCAGAACATCGATGCCTATCTGCGCGACAAGGACCCGAAGGTCAGGCAGGTGACCGCCACCATCGCCGCCAGCTGGCAGGTCGTCGAGATCCTGCGGGCCGACGGTCATCGCGTCCGCGACATCCGCCCGATGACACGCCTCAACATCTCGGTCGTGACCGGCGAAGGCGACCGCCAGGAGTCCGGCTCGTTCGGCCGGGGCGGCCGCATGGGCTTCAACGACTTCCTGACGACCGAGAGCTGGCAGGCAGGCGCCGACGATGCCCTGCGCCAGGCGCTGATCAATCTCGAGGCGATCGACGCACCCGCAGGCACCATGGACGTGGTGCTCGGCAACGGCTGGCCGGGCGTGATGCTGCATGAAGCGGTCGGCCATGGCCTCGAAGGCGACTTCAACCGCAAGAAGACCTCCGCCTTCGCCGGGCTGATGGGCGAGATGGTCGCCGCCCCCGGCGTGACCGTGGTCGACGACGGGACGATCGGCAGCCGCCGCGGATCGATCACCGTCGACGACGAAGGCACGCCCTCGGGCTACAACGTGCTGATCGAGAACGGTCGGCTGGTCGGCTACATGCAGGATCGCCAGAACGCCCGGCTGATGGGCATGAAGGCGACGGGCAACGGTCGCCGCCAGGGCTATGCCCATACGCCGATGCCGCGCATGACCAACACCTACATGCTTTCCGGCGACAAGACCCCCGACGAGATCATCGCCTCCGTGAAGAAGGGGATCTATGCGGTGTCCTTCGGCGGCGGGCAGGTCGACATCACCTCCGGCAAGTTCGTCTTCGGCTGCACCGAAGCCTACCTCATCGAGAACGGCAAGCTCGGCGCCCCGATCAAGGGCGCGATGCTGATCGGCAACGGCCCCGACGCGATGAAGCGCGTCACCATGGTCGGCAACGATTCCAAGCTCGACACCGGCATCGGCAATTGCGGCAAGGCCGGGCAATGGGTGCCGGTCGGCGTCGGCCAGCCGCATCTACGCATGGACCAGATCACCGTCGGCGGCACCAAGGCCTGAGCGACACCTAAAGGCGGGAGCGCGCTTCCGCCCTATCAGTGTGCCCCTGCCCCCCCCGGTGTCGGTTCACGAAATTCCACATCGGAGGACTGCGCTGAAGATTGGCGCCGCGCTTCAACAAGGCTTAACACTCGTCCGCTTAGATTTCGCGGCAGGCGCAACCGTCGCTTTGAAGGGACCCATGGTTCAGGCTTTGAGATACCGGCTGCGGCAGGCCGCAAGGCACGCGGCCATTGCCGGCGGGCTCGAGGCGGCGTGGATGATGACGCGCCTCGGCGTAAGCGGCGATGCGCGCGGTCGCGGCGCAATCTTCACCCTGCATCACGTGCGCCCGTCCGAGCGGCGTGCCTTTGCACCGAGTGCCCATCTCGAGATCACGCCGGAATTCCTCGCGCTTGCCATCGAGCAGTTGCGCGATGACGGATACGTCTTCGTACCGCTCGACGAGATCCCCGCGCGTCTTGCCGATCGCGACGATCGTCGCCGGTTCGCGGCCTTCACCCTCGATGACGGCTACCGCAACAATGCCGAGTACGCCCTGCCGGTGTTTGCCCGCTACGGAGTGCCGTTCACCGTCTTCGTCACCCGCGGCTTTGCCGAACGCACCCATACGATCTGGTGGGAAACGCTTGCCGAACTGCTGTCGGTCAACGAGGAAATCAGCTTCGATGCCGGAGACGGCCCCGAACGCTTCAGGCTCAATTCACCGACGGAAAAGGTAGTGGCTTTGGTTCGCATCGCCCGATGCATCCTCGGCAGCGACGAAGCCGCCATGATCGCCCGGCTTGACGCGACCGCGCGCCGGCACGGCATTGAAGCAAGCGCCATCACCGAGCGGCTGACCATGTCAGGACAGGAACTGGCGACGCTGGCAAGCCATCCGCTTGCCACGCTCGGCGCCCATACCGTGTCGCACCGGGCGCTGGCTTTTCTCGGGCGACAGGATGCGCTCGAGGAGATGCGGCAATCGGCCGACTACGTCGAGGCGATCACCGGACGGCGGCCATCGGCCTTCGCCTACCCCTATGGCGACACCCGATCGGTCACGCCGCAGGTTCAAGACCGTGTTGCCGAGGCGGGCTTTGCCACTGCCGTCACCACCCGTCCGGGCACGCTGACGCCGGACCATCTCGGCAGGCTGACGTCGCTGCCCCGCATTTCGCTGAACGGCTTCTACCAGAAGCAGCGCCACGTCGCGGCGCTGGCCTCCGGCATTCCTTTCCGCCTCATGGGCAAGGCGGACTGACCGCGATTACGGATACATCCGCACCTTGCTCCACGGCCCGTCGGGCGTGTCGCGGCAGAACTCGATCCGGTCATGCAGCCGGAACTTGCGGTCATGCCAGAACTCGATCGACACCGGACGGATCCGGAAGCCCGACCAGTAGGGTGGACGCGGAATCTCGCCGATCGCATAGCGCGCGGTATATTCGGCGACCGCCTTTTCGAGCGCGAAGCGGCTTTCCAGCGGCCGCGACTGCTTCGAGGCCCATGCGCCGATACGGCTGCCGCGCGGCCGCGACTGGAAATAGGCATCCGCTTCCTCGTCGGTGACGATCTCGACCGGTCCGCGGACGCGCACCTGACGGCGCAGCGATTTCCAGTGGAAGCACATCGCCGCCTTCCTCTGGGCAAGGATCTCCTGCCCCTTCTGGCTTTCGAAGTTGGTGTAGAACACGAAACCGCGCTCGTCGAAATCCTTCAACAGCACCATGCGGACATCCGGAAGCCCTCCTTCATCCACAGTCGCCAGCGCGACCGCGTTGGGATCATTGATCTCGGACGCCTCTGCCTCCTTCAGCCAGTGGCCGAACAGTGCAAAGGGTTCGTTCTCCTCGGTGAAGTCACCGCTTGTTAACTCGTTCTCTGACATATTGAATCGAAAGCCCACCATCTGTTAGTTATTGTTTCCAGGCGTCATCGAGCAGAGGCTCAGTGACCGGACGCAAGGTGAAAGTCATAGCAAAGTACACGGCCCATACCAAGGATTTGTCGCAGCGTCTGGCCTCCGGGGCATCGCTTCTTCTGGCCTTGATGATTCTGCCCGGATGCGTCGGTTCGAGTCTGGACCTGCTTGGCTCGGGCGTGGACAAGTCGGTTTCGACGAGCACGGTCGCGGCCGGGGCCAGCACCGACAGCTTTTCCGACGAAGTGACCGTGCGCAATGCCGTGACCTCTGCCGATCTCAGCAAGATCGAGGGCTCCCCCCTCCCCTGGGCCAATACCGCAACCGGCAGCGCCGGCGTGGTGTCCTCGATCACCGAGGCAAACGAACAGGGCCACGTCTGCCGCAGCTTCGTGACCAGCCGGCACTCCTATCGCGGCATCGCGAAATTTGCCGGCAAGACCTGCATGGCCGGCGACGGCAACTGGCAGCTTCTCAGCTTCCAGCCGCAGAGCTGACCCGGCGCGGGCGGACCCACATTTTTCCTTGGGGCGCCCCCATTTGCGTAACTTCTGATTAGCAAGTTTCCCGCATAGTTCGCGACAAGTGTGTCTTGGCGCGTGCAAATCGCGGCATTGCACGTGTTGTTTGTATTGCGTTACGGGGTGCAAGCCATCGGACAGCCACCCCGTCCCAGATTTGACCGGTGGTAGAAATGCGCGATCCCTATGCAGTGCTCGGCGTCAAGCGCGATGCCGGAGTCGACGAGATCAAATCAGCCTGGCGCTCCGTCGCCAAGGCTTCGCATCCCGATCATAACCCGGCGGACCCGAACGCGTCCGCGCGTTTCTCCGAAGCCGGCGAGGCCTACGAGGTCCTGAAGGATCCGGATAGGCGTAACCGCTACGACCAGGCGCGTCGGATGGCCGAAGGGAAAAACCCGGAGCAGACCATCCAGCAGCAGCGCGAGGCTGCACGTCAGGCAGCGGCCCGGGCGAAGGCCGCCCAGGCCAACGCCCAGCAGGTCATGGAAGAACTGATGCGCGCCAGCGCCGCGCGCGCCAAGGCCGGCGGCACGACCACGCCACCACCAGGCGGAGAGACCGCCGAGGAAGTCATCAACAGGATTTTCGGCACGCAGCCGCCGAAGGAGAACGCCGAGGCGGAGCCCGCCGCCGGGACCTCGACCGCGCGAGCCGAAGAGCAGGCGGTCTCTGTCCCGGACGAAAAGCCGGCCGCAAGTTCGTTGCCCCTCCAGGCAGTGGATCTGTTCACCGCGCTGGTCCGGCGCATTCGCGGTGTGCCGGCTCCGCCGGACAAGGCGCCCGATCTGATCGGCGAGGTTACGGTTTCGCTGGACGATCTCATCAAGGAAATGTGGACGAGCGTGCGCCTTTCCGACGGCCGCGAGATCCGCTTTCCGCTCGGTCCCGGCATGACCGACGGACACTCCGTGCGCCTGAAGGGCCAGGGGTTCAGGATGCAGGGCGTCCAGCGCGGCGATGCCGTGATCAATCTGCGCGTACGTACTGAAAGCCCGTTCAAGATCAACGGGTTCGACATCCACACCGAACTGCCGGTCTCGCTCGAGAATGCCGTTCTCGGCTGCTCGGCGATGGCGGAATCGCCGGCCGGGCTGGTCGAGGTCGAGGTTCAGCCGTGGTCCGGTTCCGATCAGGTGATCCGGGTTTCCGGCCTCGGTCTCGCCGACGGCAAGGGGGGCAAAGGCGACCTCGTCGTCGAGCTCCGGCTGATGTTGTGGGAAAAACCGGACGATAAAGTCACGGATTTGATGCGCAGCATGCGAGAAGGCCTGTTCTTGTGACCAATTCGTGACATTATCCAGTGTCGCGCACCGTTTGTTACGAGCCCTAACAGTTCATGATCCGCCACCAGCTTGAACCGTTGGTCCGGCTATGCCATAGGCAATTTTAATGAAAAGTCTGAGGAATATAGCATGACACAAGCAACCGGCCTGATGAAAGGCAAACGCGGCGTCATCATGGGCGTGGCAAACAACCGCTCCATCGCGTGGGGAATTGCCAAGGCCTGTGCCGATGCAGGTGCAGAACTTGCGCTGACCTGGCAGGGTGACGCACTGAAGAAGCGCGTCGAGCCGCTGGCCGATGAACTGGGTGCCTTCATGGCCGGCCACTGTGACGTGACCGATCTGGAATCGATCGATGCGGTGTTCGATGCGCTCGAACAGAAGTGGGGCAAGATCGATTTCGTCGTCCACGCCATCGCTTTCTCCGACAAGGACGAACTGACCGGCCGCTACGTCGACACCACGCGCGAGAATTTCAACCGGACGATGGACATCTCGGTCTTCTCGCTGACTGCGGTTGCCAATCGCGCCGAGCGGATCATGAACGACGGCGGCTCGATCCTCACCCTCACCTACTACGGCGCCGAAAAGGTGATGCCGCACTACAACGTCATGGGCGTGG
>JAEWPB010000176.1 GCA_023399465.1 Pseudomonadota bacterium | reverse complement strand
TCGTGCGTTCGCCCCATCCGCATGCGCGGATCAAGTCGATCAACACCGAGAAGGCGCTGCAGGTGCCGGGCGTGCTGGCGGTGATCACCGCCGAAACGCTGAAGACCGTCAACCTCGCCTGGATGCCGACCCTTGCCGGCGACGTGCAGATGGTGCTGGCCGACGGCAAGGTGCTGTTCCAGAACCAGGAGGTGGCCTTCGTCGTCGCCACCGACCGCTATGCCGCCGATGACGGCATCGCCGCCGTCGAGGTGGATTACGAGGCGCTGCCGGTCCTCGTCGATCCCTTCCATTCGATGGATGCCGACGCCCCGGTGCTGCGCGAGGACCTTGCCGGCAAGACCGAAGGCGCGCACGGACCCCGCAAGCACCACAACCACATCTTCGAATGGACCGTCGGCGACAGCGATCTGACGGACGCTGCCTTCCGCAAGGCCGACGTGACGATCAAGGAGATGATCTCCTATCACCGCACCCATCCGTCGCCGCTCGAAACCTGCCAGTGCGTCTGTTCCTTCGACAAGATCAAGGGCGAGCTGACGATCTACGGCACGTTCCAGGCGCCGCACGTCATCCGCACGGTCGTTGCGCTGATCGCCAAGATCCCCGAGCACAAGATCCACGTGATCGCACCCGATATCGGCGGCGGTTTCGGCAACAAGGTCGGTGCCTATCCGGGCTATATCTGCGCGGCCGTCGCCACCATCGTCACCGGCAAGCCGGTGAAGTGGGTGGAAGACCGGATCGAGAACCTGACCAGCACGTCCTTTGCCCGCGACTATCACATGACGACGGAGATCGCGGCGACCAAGGAAGGAAAGGTCACGGGCCTGCGCGTGCATGTGCTCGCCGACCATGGCGCCTTCGATGCCTGCGCCGACCCGTCGAAATGGCCGGCCGGCTTCTTCAACATCGTCACCGGTTCCTACGACTTCCCGACCGCCTATCTTGCGGTTGACGGCGTCTACACCAACAAGGCGCCGGGCGGGGTCGCCTACCGTTGCTCTTTCCGCGTGACGGAAGCCGCCTACTGCATCGAGCGGGCCATGGACATCCTGGCGCAGAAGCTCCGCATGGACCCGGCGGAACTCAGGCTGAAGAACTTCGTCCGGCCAGAACAGTTCCCCTATCACTCGGCTCTCGGCTGGGAATATGATTCCGGCGATTATCACACCGCCATGCAGAAGATGATGGACACGGTGGATTATGCCGGCCTGCGTCGCGAGCAGGCGGAAAAGCGCGAAGCCTTCAAGCGCGGCGAAACGCGCGAGATCATGGGCCTCGGCATTTCCTTCTTCACCGAAATCGTTGGTGCCGGACCGTCGAAGAACTGCGACATCCTCGGCATCGCCATGTTCGACAGCTGCGAGATCCGCCTGCATCCGACCGGTGCCGGTATCGCTCGCGTGGGGTCGAAGAGCCAGGGCCAGGGTCATGAAACCACCTGGGCCCAGATCATCGCCTCGGAAATCGGCATCCCCGCCGACGACATCATGATCGAGGAGGGCAATACCGACACCGCCCCCTATGGCCTCGGCACCTATGGCTCGCGCTCGACGCCTGTCGCGGGCGCGGCGATCGCCATGGCCGCGCGCAAGATCAAGGCCAAGGCGCAGATGATCGCCGCCTACAAGCTCGAGGTCCACGAAGACGACCTCGAATGGGACATCGACGGCTTCCGGGTGAAGGGTTTGCCGGAGAAGACCCTGTCGATGAAGGACATCTGCTGGGTGGCCTACAACTCGCCGCCGCCGGGGATGGAACCGGGTCTCGAGGCGGTGAGCTACTACGATCCGCCGAACATGACCTACCCCTTCGGCGCCTATCTCTGCGTCATGGATATCGACGTCGATACCGGCGTTTACAAGGTGCGCCGCTTCTATGCGCTCGACGATTGCGGCACGCGCATCAATCCGATGATCATCGAGGGCCAGGTGCATGGCGGCCTCACCGAAGCCTTCGCGATCGCGATGGGCCAGGAAATCCGCTACGACGAAAACGGAAACGTCGTGACGGGATCCTTTATGGACTTCTTCATGCCGACCGCAGTCGAGACCCCGCATTGGGAAACCGACTTCACCGTCACGCCGTCGCCGCATCACCCGATCGGCGCCAAGGGTGTCGGCGAAAGCCCGAATGTCGGCGGCGTGCCGGCCTTCTCCAATGCCGTCAATGACGCCTTCTCGTTCCTTGGTTCGACGCATATCCAGATGCCCCACGATTTCTGGCGCAACTGGCAGGCTGCCAAGAACCTGGGCGCATTGGGTTGAAAGGGTCGGGGCCGATGTCGCGCGACGGATCCGGCCCTGCAAAGGGGGCTCCTTTTCCCGCTGGGGGGGGAGGAAGGGGAGCCTCCGCTTTCTCGCGGACCGAAATCGGCGAGCGGCTCGCCGCCGCCGGCTACATCGCCGACCGTGAACTCATGACCGCCATCGAGCTGATGCAATTGCTGCGCCGGCCGCTGCTCCTGGAGGGCGAGGCCGGTGTAGGCAAGACGGCTGTCGCGAAGGCGTTGGCCGACATCTACGAAACCGAACTGATCCGCCTGCAATGTTATGAGGGGCTCGACCAGTCGGCGGCCCTCTATGAATGGAACTACCAGCGCCAGCTACTGTCGATCCAGGCGCATCAAGGTACCGATGCCGATGCGATCGAGGACCATATCTTCTCGGAAAAATATCTCCTGGAACGGCCGCTGCTCGCCGCCATCCGGCGCGAAACATCGCCGGTGCTGCTGATCGACGAGATCGACCGTGCCGACGAGGAGTTCGAGGCCTATCTGCTCGAACTGCTCTCGGACTTCCAGGTTTCGATCCCCGAACTCGGCACGATCGCGGCGCGTTCGATCCCGCGCGTCGTGCTGACCTCGAATGGTACGCGCGAGCTTTCCGACGCGCTGCGGCGGCGGTGCCTGTATCACTATATCGACTATCCCGACCCCGATCGCGAAGCGCGGATCATCCTCGCGCGGGTCGAGGGCGCCGGCGCCTCGCTTGCCGGCCAGATTGCCGAGATGGTCCAGGGCATTCGCAAGGAGGAACTGCGCAAGGTTCCGGGTGTTGCCGAGACGCTGGACTGGGCGGCTGCCCTTGTCGGTCTCGATGTTCGCGATCTCAAGGATCATCCCGAGGTCGTGCACGAGACGCTGATCTGCCTGCTGAAGACCCACGAGGACAAGGCGCGCTTCACCCCCGAGGTCAGCGCCCGGCTGCTGGGGAGGGTTGCATGAGTTGTTGCGGACCATCCCTGACACCTGAGGATGCCGATGCGGTTTCGCGCCTTGTCGCGGACAGGCTTGCCGCCTTTCTCAAGACCTTGCGCGACAGCGATTTCTCGGTCGGGCTCCGCGAGGGCGAGGACGCGGCGTTGATGCTCGCGACCGGCTATGGACAAAAGCCGAGCCTGCTGCGCTCCGCCTTCAAGCATCTGTTTTCGGCCCGGAAAGCCGACTGGAACAAGTTCGACGGCCTGTTCGACGCTTTCTGGCTCGGCAAGCGCGTGCGCTCCCGCTCGGCGGTCGCCGGCTCCGAGAAGCCGGCGGACAGCCCTTCGCTGAAGTCGTTGCGGGACACGGCGGCCGGCGGTGGTGGCCAGGTCGACCAGTTGCCTTCGACCGGCGATGAGGACGAAGGCGCGGCGGGCGGCGAAGAAGGCCGCATGGAAGGCGCATCTCGAACCGAAGTCATCGCCAATACCGATTTCCGCAAGCTTTCGCGCCCCGACGAGATCGAGCGCGCACACGAGATCGCCGCCGATCTGGCAAAGGCGATGCGCACGCGCCTGACGCGTCGGGATATGGCACGTCGCAGCGGCTACCGCCTCGACCTGCGTCGTACCATTCATCGCAATATCGGCCATGGCGGGGTGCCGCTGGAGCGGGTGATGCGGACGCGTCGGGAAAGGCCGCTGCGCCTTGTAATGCTGCTCGACGCATCCGGCTCCATGAGCATGTACACGGGCCTGTTCCTGCGTTTCATGCACGGGGTCCTGGACGAGTTTCGCGAAGCCGATGCCTTCCTCTTTCATACCCGGCTCGCCCATGTTTCCGAGGCGATGAAGGAGCGGGATCCGGCGCGTGCGCTCGACCGGCTTTCGATGATGGCGCAAGGGGTCGGCGGCGGAACGCGGATTGGCGAATGCCTTGCTACGTTCAATCGCTGGCATGCCGCGCGGGTCATTCATTCGCGCACCTGCGTGATGATCGTCTCGGATGGCTACGAGACCGGCGACGTCACGCGACTGGCCAATGAAATGGCCGCACTGCGCCGGCGTTGCCGACGCATCGTGTGGCTCAATCCGATGATGGGATGGGACGGCTACGAGCCGGAGGCGGGCGGGATTCGCGCCGCCTTGCCCTATATAGACCTGCATGCGCCCGCCAACACGCTGGCGAGCCTTGCGGCGCTTGAACCTTATCTCGCGAAACTGTGAGGAGGTTGCCATGAACGAGCATGTCGATGTCATGGAACTGGCGGCGCGATTGAGATCCGCCGAGGAAGCCTTCGTGCTGGCGACCGTGGTTCGTACCGTATCGGTGACCGCTGCAAAAGCCGGAGCCAAGGCGGTGATCCGTTCGGACGGTACCATCGTTGCGGGCTGGATCGGCGGTGGCTGCGCTCGCGGAGCGGTGCTGAAGGCGGCGCGCCAGGCGCTGGCGGACGGCAAGCCGCGGCTGATCTCGGTACAGCCGAAGGACATCCTTGCCGAACACGGCGTCAAGGCTGGCGAGGCGCGCGAGGGCATCCAGTTTTCCGCCAACATGTGCCCGAGCAAGGGAACCATGGACATATTTATCGAGCCGGTGCTGCCGCGGCCCTCCCTGATCGTGTTTGGCGCCAGCCCGGTCGCCCTGGCGATAGCCGAGCAGGCGCGCCCGCTCGGCTATCACGTCACGCTTGCCGCACCCGCGCGGGATTTCGTCGACCCGCCGATGGCCGACGCTCTGGTAGACGGCTTTGCGATCACCGAGCCGCCGGCCGGGCGAAGCTTCGTCGTCGTTGCGACGCAGGGAAATGGCGACCATCCGGCGCTCGAGGCCGCGCTTGCGCTCGATGCCGAATATTACGGCTTTGTCGGCAGCCGGAGGAAAATGGCTGCGCTCAAGGCGGATCTTGCGGAAGAGACGCCGCATGGCGAGCGGCTTGAACGGGTGAAGGGGCCTGCCGGCCTCGATATCGGTGCCATCACGCCGGAGGAGATCGCCCTCTCCATTCTCGCGGAAATTCTTCAGTCAAGGCGGCGCGACCAGCGCACAAAACAGCAAGCATAGGAAGGAGCTTACAATATGGACATGAGCGGCAGCGAGCGGATTACCGCGCCGGTGGAAACGGTCTGGCGGGCACTGAACGATGCGGAGATACTTCGCCAGTGCATTCCGGGATGCGAAGAACTCGAAAAGCTCTCCGACACCGAGATGACCGCAACCGTGGCGCTGAAGATCGGTCCGGTCAAGGCCCGCTTCCAGGGGGCGGTCGAGCTGTCCGATCTCAATCCCCCGCATTCCTACACGATTCGTGGCGAGGGCAAGGGTGGCGTCGTCGGCTTTGCCAAGGGCGGTGCCGAGGTCTCGTTGGCGGAAGACGGTCCGGATGCGACGGTGCTGACCTACGTCGTCAAGGCCGAGGTCGGCGGCAAGATCGCCCAGCTCGGCGCCCGGCTGATCGATTCCACGTCGAAGAAGCTCGCCGCGGAGTTCTTCTCCACCTTCAGTCAGAAGGTCGGTCAGGTCGAAGAGCCGGCCGCGGGTTGAGGCTCTCGCGGCAGCAACCGCTTGTGCGGACGTTGTCTCGTTTCTCGAAGCGCTATGGCGTCAGCGCCATAGCGGCATACCAGTTCCGGCGGTAGTCGCGAAGTCCGGGGATGTCGCCCGGCGCCATCGTCTGCTGGCGGCCAGCGGGCGGGCGTATGCCGGCCAGCAGCGCCGCCCCCTGGCTGGTGCCGGTCGACCCGGGTAACGCCACCACTGGGCGGCCGGTGAGCGCGGCAAGCAGGGCGAGATAGGTTTCGTTGAGGGCGAACGGGCCTTCGACGACGATTTCCCCTTGCGCGCCGATCAGGTCGAGGCAGGCTTCGTTCATCAGCGCGAGATAGAGGCAGATCGCTGCATGTCGGTCCGCCGGGCTCGCGCCCTCGTCATTCAGCCAACGCGCAGTCTTGCCGGGAAACGGGCCGCTCGAGCCCGGAGCAATATTCGGCAACAGCATCGGGCCCTTGGCGATCGCATGGGTGAGTGCCGGCGGGATTTGCTCCGGTGCGACAGGTCCGATTTGTGCGGACAGAAGCTCGAATTCGCGCCCGCCCATGAAGCGCGAGGAGGGAACCGCGCGACCATAGGCATCGACATTGGCCAGCGTATCGCGGGCGGGGTCCAACTGGTCGAGATCGCCACCGACCCCGAAATTGATGACCCAGGTCCCGGTCGACACCACCGCGAAAGGGGCGGCGCGGCCAACCAGATGCGGCAGCAGCGAGGCGTTCGAATCGTGGATGCCGCAATAGACGGGGATTGCGCTCCGCAGGCCGATGACGCGCGCGATTTCCGGCAGCACCGGTCCGAGGGCATCGAAGGCCGAACGGATCGGTGCCATCAGGCCGCGAATGCCGAGCGTATCGACCAGCGAGGAATAGCAGCCTTCGCGCGGGTTCCACAGATCGGTATGGCAGCCGAGTGAGGTGACCTCGTTGGCGCAAACGCCGGTCAGCCGAGCCGCCCAGTACTGCGGATAGGTGAGGATCGTCGCGACCGTGGCAAAGGCAGAGGGAAACGCCGTTTTCTGGTAGTGCAGTTGCGCGCCGACATTGAGGCCCATCGCCTGATGCGGCGAGCAGGTTTCGGCGAATGCCGGACGAAGCCGGGCGTAGGCCTCGATAATCGCCGGCGGATACTCGTGCTCGTAATCCAGCACCGGCAGGGCCAGTTGTCCTTCGCTGTCGAGCAGGGCGGCCGAGGCGCCGTGCGTGGTGATCGAGATGGCATCGAACCCCGGTCGTTGGGCGAAGGATCGCAGGGCATCGAGCGTGAAAGCCCAAAGCCGTTCGACATCGTAGCGAGGATAGATGCCGTCCCTGATGACCGTGTTCGGCGTCTTCGCCACCGCTATTTCGGAGCCGGTCGCGGCATCGAGAACGACGACCTTGGCATTGGTCTTGCCGATGTCGAGGACGGCTATGCGGCTGTGGGGCGCTGTCGGGGTCATGGCATATGGAAGACGGTGACGAGGTCATTCTGGACAGGCGAATTGTCCGGGTTGGTCGCCATGATGTCGGCCATATGCGCCCACCACTTCTTCATGACAGGGTGGTCGGGCAGGCTGGCCATGGTGTGGCCGGCAGGGCGGGTGAGCACGCCGAAAAGCGTGTTGGTCTCGCGGTCGAGATGGATCGAATAATCACGAGCGCCGGACTGATGCAGCAAGTCGACCAGTTCCGGCCAGATCTCGTCATGCCGCTTCCTGTATTCGGCTTCCATGCCCGGATTGAGCGTCATCTTGAAGGCGTGTTTTTCCAGCGTCATTTGGCGCTCATGGCTTTGATGCGGCGGGCAAGGATCGGGATGGCGATGGTGATGATCAGCAGCAGGCCGATGAAGATCGACATGACGATGCCGGGGACGTTCAGGAGACCGAGGCCGAAGGTGACGAGCCCCATGACGAAGGCGGCGATGACGACGCCGCCGATCGTGCCCGAGCCGCCTAGGATGGAGACGCCGCCGAGCACCACCATGGTCACGACTTCAAGCTCCCATCCGAGCGCGATCGACGGCCGGGTGGAGCCGAGGCGCGAGGTCAGGCAGACGGCGGCAACGCCGCTCATCGCCCCGGTCAGCATGAACAGGATGAACTTCACGCGTTCCACCGGGATGCCCGAGAAGCGAGCGGCGAATTCGTTGTTGCCGATGGTGTATACCTGCCGGCCGAAATTCGTGGCGTGCAGCAGGATGGCAAAAGCGATCGCCACGACGATGAAAAGCACGAACTCGAAGGAGAAGACCCAGAACACATAGTCCTGGCCGAAGAAGGCGAAGTCCGCCGGATACTTGCCATAGGCCTGGTCGCCAAGCACGATGTAGGAGATCCCGCGAAACAGGCTCATCGTGCCGATGGTGACGACGATCGAGGGCAGTTTCAGTCCGGAAACGAGGAAACCGTTGAACATGCCGCAGGCAAGGCCGACGCTGATGCCGATGGCGACAAGGCCGGGTGCGCCGATGCCGACCTGGGCGGCGGCGCCCATGGCCGTCGAGGCGAGCGCGATGATGGCGGCGACCGAGAGGTCGATCTCCCCGGCGATCACCAGCAGTGCCATGGCAAAGGCGATCATCGCCTTTTCGGTGAAGTTGAAGGTCGCGTCGGACAGGTTCCAGGCATCGAGGAAATAGGGCGATGCCAGCGAATTGAAGGTGAAGATGGCAACCGCCACGCCGAGAAGCAGCACTTCCCAACTCGATATGATGCGCTTGAACGGCGTGCCGAGCCGGTCGGGAATGACGCGGCGGGTGTTCGGGGTCGGAACTGCGTCGCTCATGCTGCCACCTCCGCGGGGTGTTCCGATGCGGCCTTGTCGCGCAGGATGATGCGGCCACGGTTGCGCTCGCGCCGGGCGTTGAAGGCGACGGCGAGAATGATCACGGTTCCCGAGATGGCCATCTGGGTGAAGGGCGAGATGCCGATGACCGGGAGCGCGTTCTTGATGACGCCGAGGAACAGCGCGCCGAGCACGGTGCCGACGACGGTGCCGACGCCGCCGGCAATCGAGACGCCACCGATGACGCAGGCCGCGACGCTGTCGAGCTCGAAACCGGTGGCGATGTCGACATAGGCGACCGCATAGCGCGAGACCCAGAGATAGCTCGCAAGGCCGGACAGCGCGCCCGACAGCACGAAGGCGCAGAACCTGGTCCAGCCGACATCGATCCCGGCGTAGACGGCCGCTGTCGGATTGCCGCCGGCGGCATAGGCCGATCGTCCGAAATGGGTGTGTTTCAGCAGCATGTAGACGATGGCGACAACGACGATGGCGGCCCAGCTGAGGATCGGCATGCCGAGCACGACCATTCGCGGCACGTCGAGAAAGGTTGCGGTCATCTGGTGCGCATTGACCCATTCGCCGCCCGAGAGCACGAAGGCCATGCCGCGATAGATCGTCAGCGTGCCGAGCGTGACGACGATCGGCGGCATTTCCAAGGCCCAGACAAGAAACCCGTTGATCGAGCCGAGAAAGGCGCCGATCAGGACGGCGGCGAGGATGAGGACGATGAGGGGCAGGTCGGGATAGGCCGCATTCATCATCGCGATCGCCATGCCGGTGAAGGCAAGATTGGCGGCGACGGAAAGATCGATCGACTTCGTCAGGATGACGGTCATCTGTGCCAGCGCCAGAATGATCAGGATCGAGGTGTCGTTGAAGATCGAGGCGAGGTTGCCCGGCGTGGCGAAGTCATTGGCGCGCGTCGAGAATACGGCGATCATCACCAGGATGATGAGGAAGAGCAGCGTTTCGCGTTTTTTCAGCAGTCTGGCCATGGGGCTCCCTCAGGCGTTGCCGGTGGCTGCGCGCACGAGCGTCTCGGGCGTCAGGTCGCTGCGCTCGAAGAGGCCGGCCGCCAGCCCTTCCTTCATGACGAGAACCCGGTCGGACATGCCGACGATTTCCGGCAGTTCCGACGATATCATGATGATCGACAGGCCCTCGGCGGCAAGCTCGCTGATGAAGCCGTGCACCGCGGCCTTCGAGCCGATGTCGATGCCCTTGGTCGGCTCGTCGAGGATGATGACCTTCGGCAGTGTCGCCAGCCACTTGCCGATGACGACCTTTTGCTGGTTGCCGCCCGAAAGCGTGCCCACCGGCACCGACAGTGCGGCGGCGCGCAGATCGAGGCGCTCGGCATATTGGCGGGCGAGGGCGAATTCATTGGCGGCCTTCAGAAAACCCTTGCGCGACGTGCGACCGAGCGACGGCAGTGTCATGTTCTGGTAGATGGGCATCGGCAGCGCCAGGCCATGGCGGCCACGTTCCTCCGGCACATAGACGATGCCGGCGCGGATCGCGTCCTGCGGCGCGTTGATCGTGATCTCCTTGCCTTCCAGTCGCAACGAGCCGGAGAGCCGCCGGGTGATGCCGAACAGCGCCTGGCATAGCTCCGACCGACCGGCGCCGATGAGGCCATAGACGCCAAGGATCTCGCCCTTGCGCAGGGTGAACGAGATATCGCGAAATTCGGTCTTGTGGCTGTAGCCCTCGACCTCGAGCACCGGCGCGCCGATCACGACCTCGAGCTTGGGGAAGGCGTTTTCGACATTGCGGCCCACCATCAGCCGGACGATATCGTCCTGCGGTGTCTCCTTCAGCTTGCCCTCGCCAACGGCCTGGCCGTCGCGGAAGACCACGAAGTTGTCTGCGATTTCATAGAGTTCGTCGAACTTGTGGCTGATGAACAGGATTGCCTTGCCTTGTGCCTTCAGGCCCTCGACGATCCGAAAGAGATCATCGATCTCCTTGCGCGACAGGGCGGCGGTCGGCTCGTCCATGATGACGATGCGGGCCTCGATCGACAGCGCCCGGGCGATGGCGACGAGGTGGCGCTGGGCAATCGAGAGATCCTTCAGCGGGATCGTCGGATCGATGTTGCTTTCGAGCGAATGCAGCAGTTCCTGCGAGCGGCTGTTCATCCGCTTCCAGTCGATGGTGCGAAAGCGGGTTCGCGGCGCATGGCCGAGGAAGATGTTTTCCGCGACCGTCAGTTCGTCGAACAGCACGGTCTCCTGGTGAATGGCGGTGACGCCGGCATCGATTGCCGCCTGCGGGTTGGCGAATGCCGTCACCTGGCCGTCGACGAGAATCTCGCCCTCGTTGGGGCGGTAGATTCCGGTCAGGATCTTCACCAGCGTCGATTTGCCGGCGCCGTTTTCGCCGATCAGCGCCGTCACCGTGCCGGGGTAGAGCGCAATGCTGACACCCTCGAGCGCCTTGACGCCGGGAAAGACCTGGGAAATGCCGCGCATTTCCAGAATGGCGGGCGCTTCCCCGGCCTCAATGCCGACGACGGGTTGTTGAAGGGCAGTGTTCATGAGCGCTTACCGAAGTCGATTGGGAAATACCGGCGGCAGGGCCGCCGGTTCTGCTTGGACAAGCGCGGCTTAGAAGACCTTCGAGAACTGGTCGATGTTCGACGCGTCGTAAATGAAGGGATCGGCCATCGCGGCTTCGCCGCTTTCATCGATTTTTATCTTGCCCATGCGGCCGGCTTCGATCTCGGAGCCGGGCTCGCCGGTCGCTTCACCCTTGGCGAGGCGATAGGCGATCTGTGTTGCCGAATAGCCGAGGTCGATCGGGTTCCAGATGGCGAATTCCTTCGTCGCCCCAGACTTGATCGCGCCAGCCATTTCCGAAGGCAGGCCGAGGCCGGTGACGTAGACCTTGCCGACCAGCCCCTTGTCTTCAACGACCTTGGAGGCAGCAAGAACACCGACGGTCGTCGGGGCGACGATGACCTTGACGTCCGGGTTCGACTTCAGCAGGCCTTCGGCTTCACGATAGGACTTGTCGGAGAGATCGTCGCCATAGACGGTGGTGACGAGGTTCAGGCCCGGGAAGTCGCCGAGCTGGTTCTTCATCTGGTCGATCCAGATGTTCTGGTTGGTCGAGGTCGTCGTTGCCGACAGGATCGCGAAGTCGCCCTTGCCGCCTTCGAGGTGGTTCTTGGCGAGCGTCAGGCACATCTTGCCGATCAGCTCGTTCGACGACGGGTTCAGCTGCAGGATACGGCCGTCCTTGTTGACGCCGGAATCCCACGAAATAACCTTGATACCGCGCTGCGCGGCCTTCTTCAGGGCCGGAACGACCGCATCCGGGTCGTTGGCGGAAATGGCGATGGCGTCTACGCCCTGTGCGATCAGCGAGTTGATGACTTCGATCTGGCCCTCGGCCGTGGTCGAGGTCGGACCGGTGTAGATCACTTCGACGCCGCCGAGTTCCTTGGCTGCTTCCTGTGCGCCCTTGTTGGCGGCTTCGAAGAAGCCGTTGCCGAGAGACTTGACGACCAGGCCGATCTTGATGTCGTTCGCGCTGGCCGTGCCGGCCATCATGGCGACGGCAAATGCCACGCCGAGCGCGAGTGTCTTTGCGAGTTTCATGCTTACGTCCTCCCAGGTTGATAAGCTTTCCACATCCCGCCGGTGCACTCCTATGCGACCGACGAGGAATCCTCCCTTGCTTGCGCGACCGTACTCGCGATGATGAGCCGGATCCCGGCATCTTCGATCATCCGCACGGATTCCTCGCCAATTCCGTCATCGGTGATGATCGCCGCCACTCGCTCGAGCGGGCACAGAATGAGGCTCGAGCGGCGATGAAACTTGCTGGAATCGACCATGACGACCAGTTCGTCGGCCTGATGCATCAGCTTCTGCTCGCTCTGGATGATCTGGGCATCCGCTTCCATGATCCCGAGCGGGCCGACGCCCTGCGCGCCGATGAAGAAGCGGCGGGCGTAGAAATTGCGGATCGCGTCGTTGTCGAAAGGCGAGAGGATCAGGCTCTGCTCGCGATAGATCACGCCGCCGGGAACGGTGACCGTGTTCTTAGAGTGCTTGACCAGATGCTCGGCGATCGCGAATGAGTTGGTCATCACCTGCATGCGGTGTGCCGCCATGAAGTGCACCATCTGGAATGTGGTGGTGCCGCCATTGATGATGATGGCGTCGCCGGGATCGCACATGTCGACAGCGGCGCGTGCGATTGCGCGCTTCTTATCGATATTGACCGATTCTGAAACCCGGAACGGACGGCCGGCGAGATTGCCGAGCTGCGGCGGGTGGACCGCTTCGGCGCCGCCGCGGACGCGCCGGATCTTTCCCTGCACATGGAGAGCCGCGATGTCACGCCGGATCGTCGCCTCGGAGGCCTCGGTCAATTCGGAAATATCCTGAATCGTGACGACCGACTTCTCCTGAACGGCGCTCAATATGATGCGATGGCGTTCGCGTTCGTGCATGGGGTTCCTCCTAGTTTGCTTATTTCGCAGTTATGACCATGTGTCAATCAAAAACGATCAATAGCATTCATATTGCGCCGCACAATTATCGAAAATGATTGTTTGCGATTGACATTGTCAGCTTTGATGAGCGATATCGTTCAGACGGGAGCGGAGGCCGTTTGCGCCTCCGGGCGTTACTACATGGGAGGATGACATGGCGGCAACTGTCCGGCTGCTTGATAACCGTTGGCAGGATTCGCATGCGGCGGATCTCGATGAGCCCGGCAAGCTGCTCTATCGCTCGAACCTGCTCGGCGCCGACAAGCGCATCACCAACTATGGTGGCGGCAACACCTCGGCCAAGGTCATGGAGACCGATCCGCTGACCGGCGAGAAGGTCAGGGTCCTCTGGGTCAAGGGGTCGGGCGGCGACGTCGGCACCATCAAGCTCGACGGTTTCGCCACTCTCTACCAGGACAAGCTCGAATCGCTGAAGTCCATTTACCGGGGCGTCGAGGATGAAGATCGCATGGTCGGCTTCCTGCCGCATTGCACCTTCAACCTCAACGGCCGCGCTGCTTCGATCGACACGCCTCTGCATGGCTTTGTGACGTATGCCCATGTCGATCACATGCATCCCGACGCGATCATCGCGATCGCCGCCGCCAGGAATTCCAGGGAACTGACGAAGCAGATCTTCGGTGACGAGATCGGCTGGCTGCCGTGGCGCCGCCCGGGCTTCCAGCTCGGTCTCGATCTCGAAGCTTTCGTCAGGGCAAACCCGAAGGCGAAGGGCGTCGTGCTCGAGAGCCATGGCCTGTTCACCTGGGCCGATGATGCGAAAGACTGCTATGAACTGACGCTCGGCGTCATCAACAGGGCGATCCAGTGGTTTGCCGAGCAGACCGAAGGCCGGACGATTTTCGGCGGTGCGGCCGTCGAAAGCCTGCCGGCGGAGGAGCGCCGCGCGATCGCTGCCCGCCTGATGCCCGAGATACGCGGCCGCATCGGCAAGGCGGAGCGCAAGCTCGGCCATTTCGACGATCAGGATGCGGTGCTCGAATTCGTCAACTCGAAGGAACTGCGCCCTCTTGGTGCCCTCGGCACCAGCTGCCCGGACCATTTCCTGCGCACCAAGATCCGGCCGCTGATCATCGATTTCGATCCGGCCAAGGCCGATGTCGATGCGGTCGTTGCCGGTCTCGACAAGGCGCTGGAAGATTACCGCCTCGACTATGCCCGCTACTACAACGACTGCAAGCATGACAATTCGCCCGCCATGCGTGACGCCAATCCGGTGATCTTCCTGGTGCCGGGTGTCGGAATGTTCTCGTTCGCCCGTGACAAGGCGACGGCGAGGATTGCCAGCGAGTTCTACGTCAACGCCATCAATGTCATGCGCGGTGCCTCGACGGTCTCTGAATATCAGGGGCTGCCAGAGCAGGAGGCTTTCGATATCGAATACTGGCTGCTCGAGGAAGCCAAGCTGCAGCGGATGCCGAAGCCGAAAAGCCTTGCGGGACGGGTCGCCTTCGTCACCGGCGGCGCTGGTGGGATTGGTCGCGCGACGGCGGCGCGCCTGATCGGCGAAGGAGCCTGCGTGGTGCTGGCGGATATCGACCAGGACGCGCTGGATAGCGCTGTCGCGGATTTTGGCAAGCAATTCGGCGGCGATGCGGTGCGCGGCGTGAGGCTGGACGTGACGAAGGAAGACGCGGTCATCGCCTCCTTCGCTGAGGCCTGCGTCGAATTCGGCGGCGTCGACATTCTTGTATCGAACGCCGGCATTGCTTCCTCGGCACCAATCGAAAGTACTGAGCTTTCGATGTGGAACAGGAACATGGACATTCTCGCGACCGGCTACTTCCTTGTGTCGCGCGAAGCATTCCGGCTGTTCCGCAGGCAGGATCTCGGCGGCAATGTCGTCTTCGTCGCTTCCAAGAACGGGCTTGCCTCCTCGCCGAATGCGGCCGCCTACTGCGCCGCCAAGGCGGCGGAAATCCATCTCGCCCGCTGCCTGGCGCTCGAGGGGGCGGACGCCGGCATCCGGGTCAATACCGTCAATCCGGATGCGGTGCTGCGCGGCTCGAAGATCTGGAATGGCGAGTGGCGCGAGCAGCGCGCGGCCTCCTCCAGGATCGAGGTCGGCGACCTCGAGGAGCACTACCGCAAGCGCTCGATGCTGAAGCTCAATGTTTTCCCGGAGGATATTGCCGAGGCAATCTACTTCCTGGCATCGGATCTGTCGGCGAAGTCGACCGGCAACATCATCAATGTCGATGCCGGAAACGCGCAGAGTTTTCCGCGCTGAGCGAAAGACTGCCGCGGCGGGCGCAGGGTCCGCCGCGTACCATGACAGAGTCTCGGGGAGGAGATCATGGCCGAGTTGAAGATAGCGCAGGCGGTGATTGCGCAGGAAAACGATAAGCGCGCGGATGCGCACAAATCCGACTACGAGGCGCTTGGCGCCAGGCTCGCGCGGCGCGGGTTTGACATCGACGCGGTGACCAGAAAGGTGTCGGAATTTTTCGTCGCCGTGCCTTCCTGGGGTGTCGGCACCGGCGGCACCCGCTTCGCCCGCTTTCCTGGTGTCGGCGAGCCGCGCGACATCTTCGACAAGCTCGATGACTGCTCGGTCATCAATCAACTGACCCGCGCCACGCCCAATGTGTCGCTGCACATCCCGTGGGACAAGGCGGACCCGGAAGAGCTGAAGGCGAAGGGCGATGCCCTCGGGCTCGGTTTCGACGCGATGAACTCCAATACCTTTTCCGATGCGCCCGGCCAGCAGCATTCCTACAAATACGGGTCGCTGAGCCATACCGATGCCGCTACCCGCGCACAGGCGGTCGAGCACAACATCGAATGCATCGAGATTGGCAAGGCAATCGGCTCCAGGGCGCTAACGGTGTGGGTCGGCGACGGCTCGAATTTCCCCGGACAGAGCAATTTTACCAAGGCGTTCGAGCGTTATCTCGGCTCGATGGCGGAGATCTACGAAGCGCTGCCCCACGACTGGAAGCTGTTTTCCGAACACAAGATGTACGAGCCGGCCTTCTACTCGACCGTCGTGCAGGACTGGGGCACCAACTACCTGATTGCGAGCACGCTTGGACCAAAGGCGCAGTGCCTGGTCGACCTCGGCCACCATGCCGCCAACACCAATATCGAGATGATCGTTGCGCGCCTCATCCAGTTCGGCAAGCTCGGCGGCTTCCACTTCAACGACTCGAAGTATGGCGACGACGACCTCGATGCCGGTGCGATCGATCCCTACCGGCTGTTCCTCGTCTTCAACGAACTGGTCGATGCCGAAGAGCGCGGGGTCGGCACTTTCAGTCCGGCGCATATGATCGACCAGTCGCACAACGTCACCGATCCGATCGAAAGCCTGATCAACAGTGCCAACGAGATCCGCCGCGCCTATGCACAGGCGCTGCTCGTCGATCGCACTGCACTTGCGGGCTATCAGGACGATAACGACGCGCTGATGGCGAGCGAGACGCTGAAACGGGGCTACCGCACCGATGTCGAGCCGATCCTGGCTGAAGCGCGCCGGCGCTCCGGCGGGGCCATCGATCCGGTGGCGACCTATCGCGCTAGCGGCTACCGCAAGCAGGTTGCGGCTGAGCGCCCGGCCTCCGTCGCCGGTGGTGGCGGCATCATCTGATCACAAGCCCTCCCAAGGCTTTTGCGGGTCGCGATTTGCATTGCAGCGCAGATCGCGACCTGCCCGCAATTTTCACCGATTTCTGTTTGTCGATCAAATTTATCCACCCGGCGGCCTGCGGGCGTGGCGGACCCTTGAAGGCGATTTCGGCTGGATTATCTCCTTCGTCAGTATGCGGCGCGCATGCGCCGTGACGCTTTTTGTCAAGCCTCGTTCATGGAGGTTGTCATGGTCAAGAATATGATGGAAGGGCGAAAAGGCTGGGATTGGGTCAGGGTCGTCCTGGCGATCTGCCTGTTCCTGTCTCCGTGGGTGATGGGCTTCGCCCGCGTGACCACTCCGGCCTGGAACGCCTGGATCGTCGCCGTAGCGCTCGGGGCGCTGGCCTTTGCCGCGCTCTCCGTCTTTGCGGAATGGGAAGAGTGGGCAGGTGCGATCCTGGGCCTTTGGTTGATCATCTCGCCGTGGGTACTCGGCTTTGCTGCCAATGGCCCGGCAATGTTCAGCCATGTGGTGCTCGGCGTCATCATTGCCGTGGTATCGGCATGGACCGCCTGGGATTACCACCAGCACCCGCGTTTCCACGCCTGAGACCGCTATAGGCGCGCCGGCTGCGGCGTTAGCGGCCGAGATAGGTCTCGATCCCCTGTGCTGCCGCGCGACCGGTCGCAAGGCAGGCCGTGAGGAGATAGCCGCCGGTCGGAGCTTCCCAGTCTAGCATTTCGCCGGCGACGAATACCCCGGGGAGGGCGGCGAGCATGTAGTCCTCACCGACGCTCTCCCAACTGATCCCGCCGGCCGAGGAGATGGCTTCGGCGATGGGGCGCGGGCGCTTGAGCGGAATGGGCAGTTGCTTGATCCGCCGGGCGAGGTGCGCGGGATCGTGCCGCGCGGCATCCGGGTCGATTTCCCGCACCAGCGCCGCCTTGACGCCATCGAGGCCGGCGCCCTTGCGCAGCCGATTGGAAAAGCTGGCCTTCGTGCCTTGCCGCGCCAGATCCCGCGTCAGCCGTTCCATAGAACGGCCCGGCATCAGGTCGAGCGTCAGCACCGCGCTGCCGTCGCGCTCGAGCCGGTCGCGAAGCGCCGCGGAATGCGCGTAGACGAGGCTCCCCTCGATGCCATGCTCGCTGACCACGAATTCGCCGGGGACGGTGCCGGCGTCGGAGGTTGCCGTTACCGATTTCAGCGGCGCGCCTGCGAAACGCCCGCGAAACGGCTGGCTCCAGTCGACGTCGAAGCCGCAATTGGCCGGGCGAAACGGGTTGATCGCCACGCCTTTGGCCGCAAGCCAGGGAAGCCAGGCGGCATCCGATCCGAGCCTCGGGTAGCTCGCCCCGCCGAGCGCCAGCAGTGTTGCGTCGAACTCGACCTCCCGGGTGCCCTCGGGGGTCTCGAATACCAGCCGGTCTCCGGCAAACCCCGTCCAGCGATGGCGGGGCCTCAGGTCGACGCCACGCTCTTCCAGCCGTCGCAGCCAGGCGCGCAGCAGCGGCGACGCCTTCATGACCTTGGGAAAGACGCGCCCGGATGTACCGACGAAGGTCTCGGTGCCGAGACCGGCCGCCCAGCCGACGACGGCAGCCGGGGTGAAGGCATCGAGCGCCGGGCGCAGGCGGGCCGACGAAGCGCCGAAACGGCTTGCAAAAACCTCGTAGTCTTCCGAATGGGTGATGTTGAGGCCGGATTTCCCCGCCAGCAGGAATTTGCGCGCGAATGTCGGCATGCTGTCATAGACCGTCACCTGATGCCCGGACGTCGAGAGTGTCTCCGCCGCCATCAGCCCCGCCGGGCCGCCACCGATGATCGCGATCCGTTTTCTTTCCATCCGCCTGCCTGACATTCTTGAATCAATTCAGCGCAGTCTTGGACCGCGGCGCGGCCGGGTGCAAGGCGGCAAATGCCCAAGTCATTGCAGTCTTGCCGCGACACGGGTGTTCGGCTAGGTCTCGCTGCTGCGACGGGCTGCTCTGTTGCGCGTTTTTAAGATCAGCAGATGTCGAGGTGTTGGCATGACCGGTAATTCTCTCGTCACCTATGTCGGCGTGGCGCATCCCTGGATGTGCGATGTCATGGGGCACATGAACGTCCGTTACTATGCGGCGATGTTCGATGATGCCAGCTTCCATCTTCTCGGCCATGTCGCCGGTGTCGAGGGGCTCAAGGATACCTCGAGGGGCTGGGCCGATGTCCGCTCCGAGGTCGAATACAAGCACGAAACGAAGGCCGGGGAACTGATCACAATCCATTCGCGGGTCGTCAAGACCGGCCGCACCTCGATCACGTTCGAACAGGTGATGTCGGGCACGCTCGATGGCGTGATCCACGCCGTCAACAGAACCGTCAGCGTGCGTTTCGATCTGACGGCGCGTGCCGCCGTTGAACTCGACGAGGCCATGCGGACGCGCGCCGAGGCGCTGCAGGCCCAGGTCTGAGCGACGGGTCAGTCGCCATAGGTGCGCTCTTCGAGCGGGGTTTCGGCGATCAGCGCCTGCAGTCCGGCAAGCAGGGCCTTTTCCGCGCGGTTCAGGTTCTTTTCCGCATTCGTCAGCAGATAGATGTCGATTGCCGGCGGGGCCTCATAGGGTGGCAGGCGCCACAGCAGGCGATCGGCGACGTCGCGGCGGGCGACGTGCAGGGGCAGCGGCCCGATCCCGAGCCCGGCGATGATCATGCGCCGCACTTCCTCGAGGCTCGATGAGACGCCGACGACGTTGGCTGCGAGCTTCGCCTCGCTGCGCAGCAGTGCCACCGGCCGCAGCGCATCGGCGATATGGTCGGTCTGGAATGATACCGACGGCTCGCCCCGGAGATCGGCGAGCTTGAGTCCGTCGCGCCCGAACAGGCGGTGATCCGGCCCGCAGAAGAAGCCGAAGAACTCGCGATAGATCATGGTGTATTCGAGCGCCGGATCGCGGGCGCTGACAAGGCATAGCCCGAAGGAGGCGCGCTTGTCGCGCACCTGGCGGGCAACGTCACCGCTGGGGCCGACGACGATGTTGAGCGTGGCGCGCGGATTGTTGCGGTGAAATTCGGCGAGCGCCCGGTCGAAGAGCGGCGAGACCACGTGGCTGGCAACCGCAATCGTCACATGGCCGGTGACGTCGTCGCTGACCCCGCGCACGAGTTGCGGCAGTTGCGAGATCGTGCCGAATACCTCGATCCCCTGCTCGTAGAGCAGTTGCCCGACGTCGGTCAATTCGAAGCGCGTGGCATCCCGCTCGATCAGCCTGCGGCCGACACGCTCCTCCAGTCTCCGAAGCGCATTGCTGACGCTCGGCTGCTTGAGGTTGAGCTGTTCGGCCGCCCGCGTGATGCTCTTGACCTCCGCGATGACCACGAATGTCCGCAGCAGGTTCCAGTCGAGTTCCCAGACCAGTCGTTCGGCGCGCGGCATCAAGCATTCCCAAAAACTATAAAGACCATTCCCATTATCTATTTGCGCAATGATGAGCCAAAGGCAATCATTCGTTCCGGAAATCGCTAACAGGCGGATCCCAAGCGCCAAAGAAGCGCATTCATCCAGAGGAACGAAGGAACGCCATGAGAAACATCATTTCAGGTCTTTTCGCAGCAACCATTGCCGTTGCCGCCACGTTTACTGCCGTTTCAGCCCAGGCCGACGATCTCGAAGCGGTAAAATCCGCGGGCGAACTCAAGATCGCCATGTCGGGCCAGTACCCGCCTTTCAACTTCGTCAACGAGAAGAACGAAGTGGTCGGCTTCGACGCCTCCATCGGCACGGCGATCGCCGAACGGATCGGCGTCAAGGGCACGGTCGTGACGACCGCCTGGGACGGGATCATCGCCGGTCTGCTCGCCAACAAGTACGATACCATCGTCGGCTCGATGACGATCACGCCGGAGCGCGAGAAGGTCGTCGATTTCGTCGGTCCCTACTACCATGCCGGCCGCGCCGTCTTCGTCAACGAGGCTTCCACTGTCCAGAAGCTCGATGAGCTCAAGGGGAAGACGCTGGGCGTCACGCTCGGTGAAACCCACGAGAAGTGGGCACGCGAGCAGGGCGGCTGGGATATCCGCACCTACAAGGGCCTGCCGGAACTGATGATGGAACTGAAGAACGGTCGCGTCGATGCGATCGTGGTCGACAACATCCCGGTCATGGTTGCCGTCAAGGAAACCGGCGAGAAGGTCCGCAAGCTCGATACGCCTGACATCGAAGGCGGCAGCGTCGCCATCGGCATCGCCATCCGTAAGAACAATCCCGAGCTCAAGGCGGCAATGCAGAAGGCGCTCGACGACATGCTCGCCGACGGTTCCTACGAGAAGATCGCCTTGGAGTGGGTTGGCAGCGACATCCGCTGACCCCTGCATTTGCGTTTCCGGCCGGGTCGTCCGGCTCCGGCCGGAAACTGTCCGTCTGACATTCTGGAGCCTCCGAGATGGATTTTCCGATGATGCTGCGTGTCTTCCCGTTTTTCGTGGAAGCCGCATGGATCACCGTGCAGATTTCAGCACTTTCCCTGCTTCTCGGCCTGATCGTCGCGGCGCTCATCGCGGCGGCCAAGATGTCACGGTCGCTGCCGCTCAGGGCCTTCGGCACGGCCTATGTCAGCCTGTTTCGCGGCACGCCCTGCCTGATCCAGCTTTTCGTGCTCTATTTCGGTGGCCCGCAGGTCGGTATCAATCTGGAGCCGTTCGCCGCCGGGGTGATCGGCCTCGGGCTGAACATCGGCGCCTACATGGCGGAGTCCATTCGCGGAGCGGTGCTCGGCGTCGATCGCGGCCAGGCAGAGGCGGCGCGCACCATCGGCTTCAGCCGGCTGCAGACGATGCGCCTCGTGGTGCTGCCGCAGGCGGCGCGGCTGATGATCCGCCCGCTCGGCGTCAATGCCGTGGCGCTGGTGAAGGGATCGGCGCTGGTCTCGACGATTTCGGTCGTGGAACTCACCTATACCGCGCAGCGCTTCATCGGTTCGACCTACAAGCCGTTCGAGATCTTCGGCATCGCCGCCGTTCTCTACATGGTCGTCGTCTATGTCGTGGCGCGGGCCGTCGACATGCTCGACAAGCGCTACGCCATCAACTGAGGGAGGATCGTCGTTGCAAGGTCTCGATTTCAGCGTCGTTCCACCCTACACCGACCTCCTTTGGAGCGGGGTGCACTGGACCGTCGTTCTCACTGCCTCGGCGGCGGTGGTCAGCTTCGTTTTCGGCATTTTCTTTGCCCTTGCCGTACTCTACGCACCAAGGCTGGTTGCCTATCCCGTGCGCTTCGTGATGTGGCTGTTCATGGGAACGCCGCTGCTGCTGCAGCTCTTTCTGATCTATTTCGGGCTGGCGCAGATCGGTATCGACATTCCGGCGCTCGCTGCCGGTATCATCGGCCTCGGTCTCCATTTCGCGGTCTACAATGCTGACGTATTGCGCGCCGGCATCGTCGCGGTCGATGTCGGCCAGACCGAGGGCGCGCGCAGCCTCGGCTTCGGCCGCTTCCAGACCCTGCGCTATGTCGTGGTGCCGCAGGCGGTGCGCAACACGCTGCCGGCCATCGGCAACAACCTCATCGTGCTCTTGAAGGAATCGTCGATCGTTTCGGTGATCGGCATTGCCGAACTGGTGCATTCCTCGCAGCTCGCGATCAGCGAGACGTTCCGGCCGTTCGAGTTCTACATCACCGTGGCCGCGCTCTATTACATTCTCAATCTCGTCCTCGAAGCGGGTCTGCGCCGGGTCGAAAAGCAAGTGGAGGTAACGCGATGACCGTCCAGCGACCCATGGTCGAGGTCAAGGGCGCCCGCAAGGCGTATGGCGCTCTCGAGGTCCTGACGGGCATCGATCTTTCGGTGGAGCGCGGGCAGATCGTCGCGATCATCGGTCCGAGCGGCTCGGGCAAGAGCACGCTGCTGCGTTCGATCAATCACCTGGAGACCCTGAACGGCGGTGAAATCTGGCTCGACGGCGTGCAGGTCAACCAGAAGCTCGCCGGCCAGGCCTTCGAGCGTCACATCAATGCGGTGCGCCAGCAGATGGGCATGGTGTTCCAGCACTTCAATCTGTTCCCGCATCTGACCGTGCTCGAAAACATCACCATGGGCCCGATCATCCTCAAGGGGATGTCCAAGGCCGCGGCGCGCGAACTGGCGCTCGAACTGCTCTCGAAGGTCGGTCTGACGGAAAAGATCGACGTCTATCCCTCGCGGCTTTCCGGTGGCCAGAAGCAGCGCGTGGCGATTGCCCGGGCGCTGGCAATGCAGCCGAAGGTGATGCTTTTCGACGAGGCGACCTCGGCGCTCGACCCGGAACTGGTCGATGAGGTCAACGCGGTGATGAAGCAGCTGGCAGCCGAGCACATGACCATGCTGATCGTCACCCACGAGATGCGGTTCGCCGGCGAGGTCGCCGATCGCGTGCTGTTCATGGATGGCGGCGTCGTGGTCGAGCAGGGACCGCCGAGCGAGATCTTCCGCGCGCCGACCCAGGAGCGCACGCGTACATTCCTGAAGAAATACCTTGCCGCATGATGGATGCCATGAACAAGCCTTTGAACGATTTTCCGGATTTCGGCCTGACGCCGGAACAGCGCCGCGAGGCGGTGCTCGGCCACTACTACGAATATCCCGGCATGGATGGCGAGCGCGGCGAAATCTGGTGCTATACCGACGCCTATTCCTATCTCCCCGGTGCGACGGTCCGGTTGCAGGTGAGTGCGACGGCTCCGTCGTTCCACATTGCGATCATCCGCGACGGCGCGACGGAAACGCCGGTGTTCGAACGCGGCGGCATTGCCGCGCGCTGGCAGGAAACGCCCGACCAGTGCTCCGTGATCGGTTGCGGCTGGGAGACGTCGTTCGAGTTCCGGGTCGAGGAGAACTGGGCCTCCGGCGCCTATCGCGTTACCCTGACTGCCGAGGGGCGGAATGGCCGGCCGATCGTCTGCCATCACCTCTTCATCGTCCGGCCCGCGCCTGGCAGGAAACCCGGCCGCATCCTGCAGATTGCGGCGACCGGCACCTGGACCGCCTACAACACCTGGGGCGGTTCCAACCACTATCAGGGCATCACCGGTCCCGGCCGCGATCAGTACGCCACCACGGTCAGCATCGAGCGGCCGTTCTGCCGCGGCTTCGTGGTGCTGCCGCCCGATGCGCCGCGCGTTCCGCTGGAAATCTACACGCCGCCCGCAGCCCCGCCGCGCTACCCGCACATGGAATGGGCCTATGCCAACGGCTATTCCAAGAAGTACGCGTCTTCCGGCTGGGCGAGCTATGACAGCCATTTCTTCCGCTGGGCGGAACGCGCCGGCTATGAGATCGATCTCGCCAGCCAGCACGAATTGCATTTCGACCCGGAAATTCTCGAAGGCTACGACTGCGCGGCATTTGTCGGGCATGACGAATACTGGACATGGGAAATGCGCGACGCGGTCGACAATTACGTCGAACGCGGTGGCCACGCCGCCCGCTTCGCCGGCAATTTCATGTGGCAGACGAGGCTTGAGGACGGCGGCAAGCGGCAGGTCTGCTACAAGTACCGCGCCCGTGCCGAAGACCCGGTTTACCGTTCCGCCGACACGAGCCGCACATCCGGCTGCTGGGAGGCGGAGGAGATCGGCCGTCCGGCGGCCAGGACCTTCGGGCTCAATGCCCTGCGTGGCCTTTATGTAGGCTGGGGCGGCTGCGCCCCGCGTGGCGCTCGCGGCTTTCCGGTCTATCGCCCGGAGCACTGGGCGTTTGCCGGTACCGGCATCTACTACGGCGACATTCTCGGTGCTGAAGGCCATGCCTTCGGCTACGAGGTCGACGGGCTCGACTACGTGATCCGCGGCGGATTGCCGGAGCCGGACGAGGGTAGCGGGGCGCCCGAAGGTCTCGAGATCCTGGCGCTCGGCATGTCGTCGCTGAAGGAGGAAAGCGCGGATATTCCGGCTGACGACCAGTTCCTGTCCGACGAGGACGCCAAGTTCGTCGCCACCACGCTGATCGGCAGTGACGGCGATGCGGCGGTCGACCGCATCAAGCGCGGCTGCGGCATGATCGTCAATTTCCCGCGCGGCAAGGGCGAGGTGTTCCATGCCGGAAGCTGCGAGTGGGTGGCGGCGCTGAAGCGTCAGGACGCAATGGTCGAACGGGTGACCGCCAACGTGCTCGACCGCTATCTCGGACGCAGCGCGCACGAAGCGCCTTCCGCCGAACCCGATCTTCCCTCCAACCGTTGAAGGCAAGGGACATGAGCAATTCCAGAAAATCGCGGAAGGTCATCATCACCTGCGCAGTCACAGGTTCAGTCCACACGCCGACCATGTCGCCCTATCTCCCGGTCACGCCCGATGAGATCGCGGCCGAGGCGATCGCTGCCGCGGAGGCCGGCGCCTCGATCCTGCACCTGCATGCCCGCGATCCGAAGGACGGGCGGCCGTCGGCCGATCCCGAACTGTTCATGCAGTTCCTGCCGCGCATCAAGCAGTCGACCGACGCCGTGGTGAACATTTCGACGGGCGGTTCCTCGCTGATGACCCTCGACGATCGCCTCGCAGCTGCGATGCGGGCCGAGCCGGAAATGTGCTCACTCAACATGGGAACGATGAATTTTGCGCTGTTCCCGGCCCTCGACCGGCCGATGGAGTGGAAGCACGAATGGGAGCCCCAACTGCTTGAGGCGACCCGGAGCTCGATCTTCAAGAACACCTTTGCCGACATGGAGCATATCCTGAAGCGACTGGGCCATGGCTGCGGCACGCGCTTCGAATTCGAGTGCTACGATGTCGGCCATCTTTATTCGCTTGCCCATTTTCGTGACCGGGGACTGGTGTCCGGTCACCTCTTCATCCAGTTCGTCTTCGGAATCCTCGGCGGCATCGGGGCGGACCCGGAAAATCTCACGCATATGAAGCGCATCGCCGACAAGCTGTTCGGCAGTGACTACAGCTTCTCGGTGCTGGCGGCGGGCCGCCATCAGATGCCGATGATCACCATGGCCGCGGCGATGGGAGGCAATGTCCGTGTCGGGCTGGAGGACAGTCTCTATAACGGGCGCGGCCAGCTCGCCCGCAGCAATGCCGATCAGGTCGTCCGTATCCGCTCGGTTCTGGAGGCGCTGTCGCTGGAAGTTGCCACGCCGGCCGAAGCACGCGATCTTCTCGGACTGAAGGGCGGCGATCAGGTGGCGTTCTGACCGCGGCGCGGCGAGTGGAGACGAGCATGAAAATAACGGAGCAAGGTGCATCGGGCGTTCGCATCCGGAAAGCGCATGTCGGCGATGTCGATGCGATGCACCAGGCGATACTGCGCTTCGGCGAGCACATGGGGCAGGCGGCGAAGATCGCCAGCACGGCGGAGGATTTTCGCCGTTTCGGTTTCGGCCCCGAGGCGGCATTCAGCAGCTTCATCGGCGAGGTGGACGGCGAGTTCGCCGGGCTTTGCCTGTTTTTCCCGATATTTTCGACGTGGCTCGGCAAGCCCGGCGTCTATGTCCAGGACCTTTATGTCGATGAGACCTATCGCGGGCGCAAGATCGGTGAGACCCTGTTGAAGACGGTCGCCGCCTGGTCGCGCGAGCGCGGCGGCGTCTATCTGCGGCTGGCGGTGGATGTCGACAATACGCCTGCGCAGGCCTTTTACGAGCGCGTCGGCATCGCCTGGATGAACAGCGATCGCGAGCATGCCGCATATGGCGAGGCCTTCGTGGCTCTTGCCGGCGACGATTGAACAAAAGCATTCAGGAGCAGAAATGAAAGCCTTTTACGCCAGCGAGCAGAAGCGCCACGATCCCAAGGCCTTCCTTTCGAGCGGTGCGCCGCAGCCAAATCCCGAGCAGCCCGAACGCGTTGAACGCCTGTTGCTTGGCGCGCGCACCGCCGGCTGCGGTATCATCCGCCCCCGGGACCATGGACTGGGGCCGATCGCTGCCGTCCATACACCGGAATATCTGGAATTCCTCGAGAACATCTACGCACGCTGGCAGCGCATCCCCGAAGCTTCGGAAGAAGTCATCCCCAACATTCATCCGCTGGCGCGCGATGGCCGCTATCCGGCATCCGCCGTCGGTCAGGCCGGCTACCACATGGCCGATACCGCCTGTCCGATTTCGGCGGAGACTTTCGAAAGCGTCTGCTGGAGCGCCTGGAGCGCGGTCGATGCGGCGGATGTGGTGCTCGGCGGCGAAAAGGTTTCCTACGCGCTTTGCCGCCCGCCGGGCCATCATGCCTTCGCCGATGTGGCCGGCGGCTTCTGCTTCATCAACAATTCGGCCGTTGCCGCACAACATCTGCTCGGCAGCGCGCCCCGTGTCGCGATCCTTGACGTCGACCTGCATCACGGCAACGGTACGCAGGGCATTTTCTATGCCCGCCCCGATGTGCTGACCGTCTCCATTCATGCCGACCCGGTGCGTTTCTATCCCTTCTTCTGGGGCCATGCCGACGAGCGTGGCGAGGGACCCGGGCTCGGCTACAACCTCAACCTGCCGCTGCCGCGCAAATCCGGCGACGACGAGTTCATGGCCACGCTCGAGGTCGCGTTCAAGCGCATCCGCGCCTATGCGCCGGAGGCCCTGGTCGTGGCGCTCGGCCTTGACGCCTTCGAGGGCGACCCCTTCGGCGGCCTGTCGGTGACGACGCCGGGATTTGCCCGCATGGCGGAAGCGATTGCCAGCCTCGGATTGCCGACGGTGATCGTCCAGGAGGGCGGCTATCTCTGCGACGCGCTGTCCGACAATCTCACCTCGTTCCTGACCGGCTTCGGTTCGGTCGCCCTGCGTTAGACCGAGTCTGCCCGGACCAGCGCATTGGGTCGAAGGCCGGCTTGTCGGTGCTCGACAATCCATGCCGCGGCCGGACGCGCTCGTGGTCTGCGGCAGTGCTTTGTTGATGGGCAGGAACCCGCCGCCTGAACTTCATTCACTGGATGGTCACATGAGCATGGAAGTCCGAGAACATTTCTGGATCACGATGAGCGACGGCATCCGTCTTGGAGCCCGCCTCTGGCTGCCCGAAGGGGCGGAGCAGCGGCCGGTTCCGGCGGTGCTCGAATACATTCCCTATCGCAAGCGTGACGGAACGCGCGGGCGAGATGAGCCGATGCACGGTTACTTCGCTGAGAACGGCTACGCCGCCATCCGCGTCGACATGCGCGGCTCGGGCGAATCCGATGGACACCTCGCCGACGAGTACCTCAAGCAGGAGCAGGACGACGCGCTCGAGGTGATCGCCTGGATCGCCGCGCAGCCCTGGTGCGACGGCAATGTCGGCATGATGGGCAAGAGCTGGGGAGGCTTCAACGGACTGCAGGTCGCCGCCCGCCGCCCGCCGGCGCTCAAGGCAGTCATCAGCGCCTATTCGACCGACAACCGCTTTACCGACGACATCCACTACATGGGCGGCCTGTTGCTCAACGACAATCTGTGGTGGGGCACGATCATGCTTGCCTACCAGAGCCGGCCGCTCGACCCCGAGATCGTCGGCGAGGAATGGCGCTCGCGCTGGATCGAGCGCCTGGAGAAGCTGCCCTTCTTCCCCGCGCTCTGGCTCGAACACCAGCGCTATGACGAATACTGGAAACACGGGTCGGTGTGTGAGGACTGGTCGGCGATCGAATGCCCGGTGCTGGCCATCGGGGCGTGGTGCGACAGCTATACCAATGCCGTGCCGCGTTTGCTCGAACATCTCCAGGTTCCGCGTCGCGGCATCATCGGCCCGTGGGGGCACGTCTACCCGCAGGATGGCGCGCCGGGTCCGGCAATCGGCTTCCTGCAGGAGGCGGTGCGCTGGTGGGATCACTGGCTGAAGGGCAAGGACACCGGCATCATGGACGAGCCGATGCTGCGTGCCTACATGTGCGACACCATCGCGCCGAACGGTTCGCGGGAGACGACGCCCGGTCGCTGGATCGGCGAGGAAAGCTGGCCATCCGCGAATATCGAGACGCGCACCCTCGTACTCGGTGCCGACCACTCGCTTGGCGGCAAGGCCGGAGGGCCAGCGGGTCTGTCGATCTCCTCTCCGCAAAGCCACGGCAAGGCCGGGGGCGAGTGGATGGCGACAGGCTGCATCGGCGAGCAGCCGACCGACCAGCGCCTCGATGATGGCGGCGCACTGGTGTTCGATACAGCAGTTCTCGAGGAGCCGGTGGAGGTTCTGGGTGCGCCGGTGGTGCGGCTGAAATTCTCCGTCGATCAGCCCGTCGCGCAGGTCTCGCTGCGTCTGTCGGACGTGCTGCCGGACGGTCGCGCGACGCGTATCAGCTATCAGGTCTTCAACCTCAATCACCGCAAGGGCCATGACAGGCCGGAAGCGCTGGTTCCGGGCGAGGTCTATGAGATCGACATCAAGCTCAACGATTGCGGCCACCGCTTCGAAAAGGGTCACCGGATCCGTCTGTCCGTCGCTACCTGCTACTGGCCGATGGTCTGGCCGGCACCGGCCGTGACCACGCTGACGATCGCGGCTGGGGAAAGCGCGCTCGCGCTCCCCGTTCGGCTGTCTCGCGCCGGTGAGCCCAAAGTCTCCTTCGAAGCGCCGGCACACGGTCCGCTCGCGCCGATCACCCAGCTCGATCCGGGCAGCGTTCGCCGCTGGACGACGCAGGATCACGTGACCGGCGACACGACCTACGTTACCGAAGGCGTGGGCGGGCTGTTCGGCGAAGGCGTGCTGCGCTTCGACGACATTGGCACGCAACTGAGCCACAGCCTCAGGCGCGAACTGACGATCCGCGACGACGATCCGCTGTCCGCGCGCTATGTCCTGACCCAGCGCTACGAAATGGGCCGCGAAGGCTGGATGATCGAGGTCGAAAGCACCACCCGGATGCACTCGGACGCTGCAGATTTCCATATCTCGGGGGAACTGGAAGCCCGGGAAAACGGCAAGACGGTCGCGACGCGCAAGTGGGAACAGACGATCCCGCGCGACTTTCTCTGAGACAACGACGCCGGAAATGAGATCGCGGATCGGGAGGCCTTCCCGATCCGCTCTTTGTTTGTGCCGGCAAGCAGAGAGGGGCTCTTGCAAGAACAACCCTTCGGTAGTTTCCTTGATTGGTCGAAGGGTTGGGGCACACGGATCCATCCGCTGCGTCGCGACAGACGCCGGCAGGGGAGGAAGTAAGTTGGAAAGCCTTTTCAAGCTGAGAGAACATGGCACCACGGTTCGCACCGAAGTGGTCGCGGGTCTGACGACGTTCCTGACGATGTCCTACATCATCTTCGTCAACCCCGACATCCTGTCGAGCACCGGCATGGATCGGGACGCCGTCTTCGTCGCCACCTGCATCGCCGCAGCCCTTGGCTCGGCGATCATGGGCTTCGTCGCCAACTGGCCGATCGGCATGGCGCCGGGCATGGGCCTCAATGCGTTCTTCGCGTTTACCGTGGTCGCGGCCCTCGGCTTTACCTGGCAGCAGGCGCTCGGCGCGGTCTTCATCTCGGGCGTCGTCTTCCTGCTGCTGACGGTGACCGGTGTCCGGCGGTGGTTGATCGAGGGCATTCCGCACTCGCTGCGCAGTTCGATCGCCGCCGGTATCGGCCTTTTCCTCGGAATCATCGCATTGAAGAATGCGGGGATCGTCGTCCCAAATCCGGCGACGCTGGTCGGGCTTGGCGATCTCAAGCACACCGGGCCGTTGCTCGCCATTCTCGGCTTCTTCGTCATTGCCGTGCTCGACGCGTTGAACGTCCGGGGTTCCATCCTGATCGGCATACTGGTTGTTACTGCGCTGTCAATCATACTCGGGGTGAGTGAATTCAGGGGCATTGTTTCGACGCCGCCGAGCCTCGCGCCGACCTTCCTTCAGCTCGATATCATGGGTGCGATGCACGCCGGCTTGCTGCACGTCATCCTCGTCCTTGTGCTGGTTGAGGTTTTCGATGCGACCGGCACGCTGATCGGCGTCGCCAAGCGCGCCGGACTGGTCGAGGAAGGCAAGCCGAACAACCTCGGGCGGGCGCTGCTGGCAGACAGCACCGCCATCGTCGCCGGTTCGCTGGTCGGCACCAGCAGCACCACCGCCTATGTGGAGAGTGCTTCCGGCGTCCAGGCCGGCGGGCGCACGGGCCTGACCGCCGTGGTCGTTGCAATCCTCTTCCTTGCCGCGCTGTTCTTCTCGCCGCTGGCGGCCGCGGTCCCCACCTATGCCACCGCTCCGGCCTTGCTCTATGTTGCCGGCCTGATGATGCGCGAACTGACGGAGATCGACTGGGAGGACGTCACGGAAGCGGCGCCGGCGGCGCTCACCGCGCTGACCATGCCCTTCACCTATTCGATCGCCAACGGTCTTGCCTTCGGTTTCGTCAGCTACGTCGTGCTGAAAATCTTCACCGGCAAGTGGGGCGAGGTCCATCCCGCGACCCAGATCGTCGCGGCCCTGTTCGTGATCCGCTTCGCGTTCTTCGGCGATTGATCGCTGTCCGCAACGGCGATGCCTATGGCGGTGGCGACCGTCGCGAAGTATCGTATCTTGCAGCAGCCGAGGATCGCGGCAGGCAGGGAAGGGAAGATTGCAGATGGTCGTCCGCGAAGATGTTCGCGCATTTCTCCGCCGGGAGCCGGACACGATCCTCGTCGAGGTCACGGGGGCAGCGGGCTCGACCCCGCGCGATACCGATGCCTGGATGCTGGTTTCGTTAGCCAGGACCTTCGGGACGATCGGCGGCGGCCAGCTCGAATACATGGCGATCGATCACGCCCGTCGCGCCATGCGGCGCGGGATGGCGGCCGATGCCATGGACATCCCGCTGGGGCCGGAAATCGGGCAGTGCTGCGGCGGGCGCGTGGGGCTGTCGTTCACTGCCATGGATGTGGAACTGGAAGCGCGGCTGATCGCCCGAAGCGACGCCGAGATGGCGCTACGCCCGCATGTCTATGTCTTCGGTGCCGGTCATGTCGGCGATGCACTCGCCATGGCGCTTTCGCTGCTACCGGTCAGGACCGTGCTGGTCGATAGCCGCGAGCAGGCGCTTTCCGCCTGTCCCGTCCCGGACATCGAGCGGTGCCTGACCGCCATGCCGGAGTCCGTGGTTCGCGAAGCACCGGCCGGCAGCGCCTTCGTCATTCTCACCCACGATCATGCGCTCGATTTTCTGATTGCTTCCGAGGCCCTGCGCCGTGATGACGCCTGCTATGTCGGCATGATCGGCTCGAGGACCAAGCGCGCGACCTTCCGGAACTGGCTGGCGCGTGAAGCGGGTGAGCGGACGGAGCTGATCGAGCGCCTCGTTTGTCCGATCGGCGGCAGTGCCGTGCGCGACAAGCGGCCGTCGGTGATTGCTGCTCTGGCCGCGGCCGAGATCCTCGCAGCAGTTCTGGGCCATGGTCGGCAGAATGATCGTGGCAAGACAAAGCTTGCCAGCTCGTAGCACCTGCTAACCGGGCGTCTGCCATCGACGGCTTGAGCTTGTGCAACCGGACAGCTCTGTTACCTTGAGGCATCGCTTCGAAACGGGATGCAGCCGTGTTGGATTTTCCAGAAGCCAGAAGCCGCCGCTTTCAACTCGTCCTGATCAAACCGTCGCATTATGACGACGACGGATACGTGATCAGATGGTGGCGGGCATTGATCCCCTCGAATTCGCTCGCCGCGCTCTACGGCATTGCCGCCGATTGCGCCGCGCGCCGGGTGCTTGGGACAGACACCGATATCGACATCACGGTGATCGACGAGAGCAACAGGCGCGTCGATTTCTCGGCTCTTCTCGCCCGATTTCGGCGCTCCGGCAACTTCGGCATGGTCGCGCTCGTCGGTGTACAGTCGAATCAGTATCCGCGCGCGCTCGATATCGCCCGGCCGTTTCGCGATGCGGGTATCGCCGTTGCGATCGGCGGGTTCCATGTTTCGGGGTGCCTGGCGATGCTGGACGGCCATGCCGTCGAACTCGATGCCTGCCGTGAGATGGGCATTGCGATGTTCGTAGGCGAGGCGGAGGGGCGGTTGGACACCGTTCTGCGCGATGCCGCGGCCGGAGAACTCAAGGCGCTTTACGATTTTATGGGTGATCTTCCCAGCCTGGAAGGCACCCCGGTTCCCTTCCTGCCGAAAGACAGTGTCGAGCGTACGCTGGGATTCAGCACCAGCTTCGATGCCGGGCGCGGGTGCCCCTATCAGTGTTCCTTCTGCACGATCATCAACGTGCAGGGCCGCAAGTCGCGTTTCCGAACCGCCGGCGACGTCGAAAATCTGGTGAGGATGAACTGGGCGCAGGGCATCCACAAATTCTTCATCACGGATGACAATTTCGCGCGCAACAGGGAATGGGAGGTGATTTTCGATCGCCTGATACAACTGCGCGAGAGGGACGGCATCCCGCTTGGCCTAATGATACAGGTCGATGTGCTCTGTCACAGGATCCCCAACTTCATGGCAAAGGCCAAGCGCGCCGGTGTCACCCGGGTCTTTATCGGACTGGAGAACGTCAATCCGGACAATCTGGTTCAGGCGAAGAAGAACCAGAACAAGATAACCGAATACCGGAAGATGCTGCTTGCCTGGAAGGCGCAGGGGATCATCACGCTGGCCGGCTACATTCTCGGCTTTCCGGCCGATACGCCGGAGAGCATCAGGCGCGACATTGCGATCATTCAGGAGGAACTTCCACTCGACATCATCGAGTTCTTCTGCCTGACGCCCTTGCCCGGCTCGGAGGACCACCAGGCTCTCTGGAAGGGCGGGGCGGCCATGAACCCGGACCTCAACAGATATGATCTCGAGCACGTCTGTGCAGAACATCCGAAGATGACGAAGGGCGAATGGGAGGCGATCTACCGGCAAGCCTGGGCGCTCTACTACACGCCGGAGCACATGAAGACGCTGCTGCGCCGCACGGCGGCGACCGGCGTTCCGATCGGCAGTCTCGTCAAGTTGCTGGTTCCCTTCGCGACCATGGTTCGACTTGAAAACGTCCACCCGCTGCAGAGTGGGTTCCTGCGCCTGAAGCACCCGTCGGAAAGGCGCCCGGGACTGCGCCGTCCCCATCCTCTGGTGTTCTGGCCGGGCCATATCGGTAAGACGCTCATCAAGCACGTGGCCCTGGGCTACACAATTGCCCGGCTGGCCTGGACGGCCTACGCGATCTCGAAGGATCCGCGGGCGAAGGGATACATGGATCGTGCGCTTACGCCGGTCGATGCCGATGAAGACGAGGTGCTGGATCTTTATAACAAGACTGCCGGTGGCCGTGAGGCCGTCAGACATATCAGGAAAGTCGCACAGCTTACGAAGGCAGGTGCGCGGAACTGACACGGATACGACCGCGTTCCCGAAGCCGGAAGTATCAAGCCAATGAGCGGGCCAGAGGCCCGCCCACCGGGGAGGTAAGGTTTACTTGCACTCGGGTGCAGCCTTCATTGCTGCCTTGGCCGAAGACATGCTCTTGTGAGCACCGCCAACAGCCATCCAGTGCTTGCCATCGGGTGTCTTGGAAGTGACCTGGCACTTCGCGCTGTGTGGTTCATGGACCACGTGGTAGGAGGCAGCGAGTGCTGGTGCGCAGCCAAGAACAAGAGCGATACCGGCGATTGCGAACTTCTTGATCATCTCATTACTCCTTCCTGCTCTCGGGGAATGTACCCGCCAGCTTGTCAGGCCGGGAGGCGCCATACCAAGCAGAATGACAATGGAATGCCCAAATTGAATTGAAATTAGGGCAGTTGATTGCCGGAGTTTTCCGCGTTGCTTGAAAAGGCTATAGAATAGAATGCGATAGCGTCGGCTATACATGGCGCGTTATTATGTCGCGGAAATAGATTTCGGTTTTTTGTGTCTTGAGGTGCAGGATCGTCATGTCCAGTCTTTTCCGGCCTTGCTTTCCGTTGCGTCATCCGGGGCGAGTCCGGTTCGCAGGACCCGCCAGCCGAGCAAGGTGAAGGCAATCGTCACCAGCGGATTGAGGATATTGAAGAAGCAGAACGGGGCATAGGCGGTTGTGCTTACTCCCAATGCCGCCGCCATATAGGCGCCGCAGCTGTTCCAGGGAACCAGCGGCGAGGTGACGGTGGCCGAATCGCCGACGACGCGTGACAGCATCACCGGCGCCAGGCCGCGTTTGGCAAAGGCCGGGCTGTAAAGCCGTGCCGGCAAGGCGATGGAGATGTACTGGTCCGACGTCACCAGATTTGCAAAGACTGACGTGCCCACGACGGTCGTCACCAGTCCGGCTACGGTCCTGGCCTTGGCGATCAGTGGATCGATCAGCCGGTTGAGGAGCCCGGCATGCTCCATTACCGCGCCAAAGGCGAGCGCGGTGATGATCAGCCAGACGGTATTCATCATGCTGGACATGCCGCCCCTCGTGAGGATCTCGTCGATGGCCTTGTCGCCGATCGAACCGACGTAACCGGTGGCAAGCGCTGACCAAGTGCCTTTCAACAGTGCGAGGCCATAGGGAAGATCGGGGGAATTGGCGAAGGCTATCACCCTCGCGGGGTCATGCAGCACTGCCAGCAACGCCCCCGCCAGGGCGCCGGAGAATATGGCGACGAAGGGGGCAATGCGGCCGATCGACAGGACGAGAACGAGAATGAGCGGGGCAAACGTCCAGAGCGATACCCGGATCTGCTGGTCGATGGACCCGAGCAACTCGGAGGAATCGAAAGTGCCGGGGTGGTCGAAGATCGAAAACAGTACCAGCGCAATGATCAGTGCGGGAACCGAGGTCCACAGGGACTCCCGGATGTGCGCGTAGATCTCGGATCCGGATGTCGCGGTGGCTAGGTTCACGGTATCGGACAAGGGAGATGCCTTGTCGCCAAAATACGCCCCGGAAATGATTGCACCGGCTGTAATCGCAGGCGACAGGCCCATATGGAGCGAAACCCCCATGAGCCCGATGCCGATGGTGCCGGCCACGGTCCACGAACTGCCGATGCTGAAGGCGACGAGGGCGCAAACCAGGGCGGTGGTCGCGTAGAAATAGTCAGGGCTGAGAATTTTCAAGCCGTAGTAGACCATCGAGATGATCGTGCCGCTGAGGGCCCATGCGCCGATCAGCGCCCCGACGGCCAAGAGGATCAGGATTGCCGGCAGGCCGGTCGCGATGCCATCGACCACGGCCTGGCGGATGCCGCCCCAGGGCATGCCGTTCTTGAAGCCGATACCGGCGGCGAGCAGGCCACAGAAGCTCAGTGCCACCTGGTTGGGCCCGGAGGATGCCGCGTCGCCGTAGAGCCAGTAGGAAAGGGCGAGCAGAACGACGAGCGCGACGCACGGGATCAACGCATCGACAAGCGATGGCGGAGAAACCCCTGCGTCGCGCAACTCGGGACCTGTGTCGGCCACGTCGCCCTCTGGCGCCTTAGGCGCTGTGCCACGTCAGCCCGGAAAAGCCCGTGCTGATGATCGTGCCGCGTTCGCCGCGGACGATAGCCGGAATGTCGGCCAGCGCGCCGATTGCTGCCATTTTGCCGGTTGCCCGGGCAAACTGGCTTGCCGCTTCCACCTTCGGCCCCATGGAGCCGGCGGGGAACTGGTACTTGGCCACCTCGTCGGGATGCGCCTTGTAGATGGCCTTCTGTTCGGGGGTGCCCCAGCCGACATAGACCGCCTCCGCATCGGTGGCCATGATGAACAGATCGGCATCCAGTTCTCGGGCGAGCAGTTCCGAGCACAGATCCTTGTCGATCACCGCTTCGACACCGATCAGTTTGCGCTCGGCACCTTCCTCATACATGGTCGGGATGCCGCCACCACCGGCGCAGATGACGATCGTGCCCTGGTCGAGGAGCCAGCGGATCGGGCGGATTTCGAAGATGCGCTTCGGTACCGGAGACGGGACCACCCGGCGCCATTTGTCTCCGTCCTGCTTGAAGGTCCAGTTTTTCTCCTTCTGGATCCGGTCGGCCTCGTCCTTGCTGTAGACCGGTCCGACGAATTTTGTCGGGTTCTTGAAGCCGGGATCGTTGCCGTCGACCTCGACCATGGTCAGAAGCGTCGCGAAGGGCACCTCGAACGGCAGGACGTTGCCGAGTTCCTGCTCGAGCATGTAGCCGATCATGCCCTCGGTTTCGGCCCCGAGGACATCGAGCGGATAGGCTTCGTCAGGCTTGTAGGCTGCGCCCTGCAGCGCCAGCAGTCCGACCTGCGGACCATTGCCGTGGGTGAGAACGACCTGGTGATCGGCGGTGATCGGGGCAATCGCTTGCACAGCGGTGCGGGTGTTGCGACGCTGCACGTCGGCAGTCATCGGTTCACCACGCCTGAGGAGCGCATTGCCGCCCAGTGCTATGACGACACGCATGGGTCAGTCTCCCAAGGTTGCAACCAAGAGGGCCTTGATCGTGTGCATCCGGTTTTCAGCCTGCTCGAAGGCGAGGTTCGCTTCGGATTCGAACACGTCATTGGTGACCTCGAGACCGTTGGTGATCCCGTATTCGTCGGCAATCTGCTTGCCCACGGTCGTTTCGGTATCGTGGAATGCCGGCAGGCAGTGCATGAACTTGACCTGCGGATTGCCACTCGCCTTCATCAGCTCAGCATTGACCTGGTAGGGCTTCAGCAGATCGATGCGTTCCTTCCAAATCTCCTTGGGTTCGCCCATCGATACCCAGACGTCGGTATGGATGAAATCGACCCCCTTCACTGCGGCACGGACGTCATCGGTGATCGTCAGCCGGGCACCGGATTGGCCGGCGAGCTTCTCGGCGATCTTCCGGTATTCTTCTGCCGGCCACAGCGATTTTGGTCCGCAGATGCGGACATCCATTCCCATCAGCGCCCCGACGATCATCAGCGAGTGGCCCATGTTCGAATGGGTGTCGCCGACATAGGCATATTTGATGTCGGAGATCGGCTTGTCGCTGTGCTCGCGCATGGTCATCACATCGGCCAGCATCTGGGTCGGATGGTACTCGTCCGTCAGACCGTTGTAGACCGGCACGCCGGCATATTTCGCGAGCGTTTCGACGCCCGCCTGGGCAGCGCCGCGATATTCGATCGCATCATACATGCGGCCAAGCACGCGAGCCGTATCCTTGAACGATTCCTTGTGGCCGATCTGCGAGCCGGAAGGATCGAGATAGGTGACATTCGCGCCCTGATCGGAGCAGGCGACCTCGAAGGAGCAGCGTGTGCGGGTGGAGGTCTTTTCGAAGATCAGGCAGATCTCCTTACCCTTCAGATGCTCCTGCTCGGTACGCGAATATTTGGCGCGCTTCAGGTCGCGGGCGAGATCAAGCAGGAACCGGAACTCGCGGGGCGTATAGTCCTGAACGGTGAGAAGGGAGCGGTTACGAAGATTGAGGCTCATGGTTCGACTCCATGGTGCGTGATTAAAGGTCAATCTCAGTCAGGCGGCTTCACGCCAGATCGGGCATGTCATGCAGTGGCCACCGCCACGACCGCGACCAAGTTCGGAGCCGCGAATGGTGATGACCTCGATGCCGGCCTTGCGCAGCAGCGTGTTGGTGTAGGTGTTGCGGTCGTAGGCCACCACGACGCCCGGCTCGAGCGCGACGACATTGTTGCCGTCGTCCCATTGCTCGCGTTCGGCTTCATAAGCGTTGCCGCCAGTCGGCACCGTGCGCAGCTTCTTGAGGCCCATGGCTTCGGCGACGACCTCGAGCAGCGGCTTTTCTTCCTCGCGGACATCGAAGGTGCCCTTGTCGTCGCGTGGATAGATGCTGTAGCAGCGGATCTGTTCGACGACTTCACCAAATATCGTCACCAGATCGCGGTCGCAGAAGGTGAAGACGGTATCGAGATGCATGGCGGCGCGGCTCTTCGGCATCATGCAGGCGATGACGCGGGTTGCAGCTTTCTCCCGGAACAGCGCCTGCGCCACCAGGCCAACGGCCTGATAGGTGGTGCGTTCGCCCATGCCGATCAGCACGGTGCCGTTGCCGACCGGCATGACGTCGCCGCCCTCCATGGTGGCATTGGCAAATTGCTCGTCGCTATCGCCCCACCAGATCTTGAACTCACCCTCCTTGAACATCGGATGGTAGTTGTAGACGGCCCGCTGCAGCAGGGTCTCTAGCCGACGTGCGGGCCAGAACATCGGATTGCAGGTGACGCCGTTGTAGATCCAGCACGAGGCGTCCCGCTGGAACAGGGTGTTGGGAACCGGCGGAAGCACGAATTCGGAGGCGCCGAAGGCATCGAGCATCAGTTGCTTGCCCTTGATATCGGGCAGGTCCGAAACGGCGATCCCGCCGATCAGGAAGGTGGAAAGCTTGTTGCTGTCGAGATCGTCCAGCCATTCGCGCATGGATTCCGCAATCTGCGTGCCAAGCACATTCGGCACGATGCGGCGGTCGAGCACGAAGTTGCGCCCTTCCGTGTTGTTGAGACTTTCTTCCAGCATGTCATGGAGTTCGAGAACCTCGACGCCCCGTTCCTGCATCTTCAGCACGAAGTCATAATGATCCTTCTGTGCTTCGTGGACCCAGATCACGTCATCGAACAGAAGATCATGGCAATTGGCAGGTGTCAGTCTCTGATGGGCGAGCGAGGGTCGGCAGACCATCACGGTTCTGAGCTTTCCGACTTCCGAGTGGACACCAAAAGTACGCATGTTCGTCTCCTAGAGGTTATCTCACGTGGTTCCTGGGCGGGCGGATCAGAAGGGGCTGATCGCGCCGGTCCACAGCAGGTACAGGGCGTTCAGGGCGCACAGGGCGATGAAGATCGCGAGCACTATTTCCCAGCCCGTGAACGGCCGCTCGCCATGTTCGCGCCGGGCGATCCAGTAGACGATGATGCCGGGAGCGAAGAGGATCGAGCACATCAGCAGGAACTCGAGGCCGGCGGCGTAGACCAGCCAGAGGCCGTAGATGGTGGCGATCAGACCGACGATGACGTCCCAGTTGCGGGTTCCGGGGCTGTTTTCGTAGGTCTCGCCACTGAGCGCCAGCTTGAGTGCATAGGCGCCGGACAGCACGTAAGGCGGCAGGATGGCGACCGATGCGATGAAGTAGAAGAACTGGTAGGCGCTCTCCGAAAAATAGGTGAGGAGGAGGAACAACTGGATCAGCAGGTTGGTCGTCCACAGCGAGTTCTTCGGCGACCCGTTGGCGTTTTCAGCCGCGAACCATTTCGGGAAAGTGCCGTCCTTGCCGCAAGTAAAAGGGATCTCCGCACAGAGCAGCGTCCAGGACAGGAAGGCGCCGCCGACCGAGATCACCAGCCCGACATTGATCATTGC
>JAEWPB010000157.1 GCA_023399465.1 Pseudomonadota bacterium | reverse complement strand
GGGTGGCGGCGTGCTGTGAAAAGAGGGCGCGGCGGTTCTTCAGACCGGTCAACGCGTCGGTCACCGCATCCCGACGATGGTTCCTGGCCGTCCGGAACTGGTTGAGGGCGAGGGACAGCGCGCCGATGCCGGTCATCCCGGCGATGGAGGCGAGAAGGTTCAGGTCTTCGGCCCAGTTGCTCGGGCGCTCGTCGATTACCATTTGGCCGGATTGGGCAATCATCCAGGCGCACAATAAAAAGGTGATCGCGATGGCGCTGTAGAGCGCTGCCAGGCCGGCGATGGCGCCAGGCGCTTCGGCGCGACCTTTCCAGTGCTGCCATGCGGCGGTGAAGAGCAGGATCGCGCTCACAAGGTTCATGATGATCGTTGCGAGCCCGGAATAGCCGGCAAGCGCCACTGGAATTCCGAGTGCGCAGGAAGCGGTGAAAGTAATCCCAATCCACGCGAGCGGGCGCTCTCCGGTGCGGAACTGATAGGCTGCCCCGGTGAGCGTGGACAAGCCGCCGACCAGAAGCAGATAAAAGATGATCCATACGGACAGGGTCTGGTGGCTGCCATAGGCTCCATAGGTGAATGAAGACCCCACCAGGAGAAGGACGCCTAGAGCCCAGGTTATGAGGAATGATTCCCGCCGCGCCATCAGCCAATTGCCGAATAGTGTGACTGCGAGACAAATTCCCGAAAAGCCGAGTGCCAGTAATAGGGAATCTTGGTCGAAAATCATTCTCACTCTTCCCAAATGACATCATGTCGGTGTGCGAATGCTAGTCGGGAGAAGTATCGATATCGTTACTTCTGACAGTGAGAATTTGTGCCGTTTCGGTGCAGGTAGACTGTTCCGGCTGGGTAAAATACTGGTTTCTCCGCACCAACCTAAGCGCAATGGCGTTGGCGGCTCCCACGTTCGAGGGCGAACCCCATTGCTGATGGCCGGGCGACTCGGTTCGGGAATCAGTTGCGAAGGCTGTGACATGGTTTGGCCTGATTCGACCGCACTCCGCCTTTATGCAGCCTTATTTGGGGATAGCCGGATTGGGGCGCTCTCTTCCCCTGAAACACTCCCACGCAGGCGTGATGACATGCTATCGTGCTGATATTACGTCGGAATATGCGCGGAGCGGCGGCTGCAGCCTTGAAGCTTTGGCGCGTATGGGGGAATCCGCTACAGGCTCGGCGTGTGTGTAAACTTTACAACCGCCAAAAAATACTGGACAAATCCTCACCTGCAGCGCCATACCCCCGCTGACGGTATTTTTGAGCATTCAGCGAAAAAAGCATCACATCGGGAATGGGTTTGGAAATGGACGGACTGCCGCAAACGAAGAAAGAGGAAACGCCGGAGAAGATCATCCGGTATTCCGAACTTCTCTCGGACAAGCTCTCGCAGTTGCGGATGGCTCTCTATCCGCCGGAAGCACGCAAGACCTTGCGGACGTTCACGACGCTCGAGGTCGCACAGATGCTCGGCCTGTCGGAATCCTCCATTCGCACTCTCGATCTCTCCGGCAGTGGCCCGGAGCCGCAGCGGCTTGCGAACGGCCGCCGTGCCTTCACGCTGGCGCAGATCAACGAATTGCGGGCGCATTTCGCCACCAAGCGCACGAATCCCGCCGACGCGCTGGAAATCCTTCCGCATCGTCGCCCCGGCGACAAGCTGCAGGTGATCGCGGTCTCGAACTTCAAGGGTGGCTCCGGCAAGACCACCACGTCGGTCCACCTGACCCATTATCTCGCCCTTCAGGGCCTGCGCGTCCTGGCGATCGATCTCGACCCGCAGGCGTCGCTGACCTCGATGTTCGGGTTGCTGCCAGAATTCGATGTCGGCCAGAACGAAACGCTCTACGCCGCGCTGCGCTACGACAGCCTGCGCCGGCCGACCGCCGAGATCGTTCGCCCGACCTATTTCGACGGGATCGATCTCATTCCGGCCAATCTCGAGCTGGCGGAATACGAGCACGATACGCCCCGCGCGCTCGCCAATCGCGATGCCGCTGCCGAACTCTTCTTCCAGCGTGTATCGACCGCGATTTCCGAGGTCGAAGCCAATTACGACGTCGTGGTGATCGACTGCCCGCCGCAGCTCGGCTTCCTGACGCTGGGTGCTCTGTTTGCCGCGACCGGGGTGCTCGTCACCGTGCATCCGGCAATGCTGGACGTGGCCTCGATGAGCCAATTCCTGCTCATGGCTGGCGAACTGATGACGGTCATCCGTGATGCCGGCGGGCGGCTCGAGCACGACTTCCTGAAGTTTGCGCTGACGCGCCACGATCCGAACGATCATCCGCAATTGCATGTGGTTGCACTGCTGCGCAGCCTGTTCACCGACGCGGTGCTGAAGCACCCGATCGTCGAGACGACCGCGATCGCCAACGCGAGCATCGAGCGAAAGAGCCTCTATGAGATCGAGCGTTCGGCCATCGGTCGCGAGACCCTCAATCGCGCGCTCGAGTCGATCAATGCCGCGAATGGTGAGGTACTGGATCTTCTGAAACAGTCCTGGGGGCGCAAGTGAGCAAGAAGCCCTCCTCCCGCAATTCTATGCTGAGTGCGCTGATGACCGGCGCCGTTGCTGCTCCGGAACAGAAGTCGACCTCGGAAGATGTAACGGTGGTGCCGGCTCCGCTAGCGACGCCGGCGCCGGTTGCGCCGGTGCGTGATGATCATGCCGGCCAGCCGCGCGTCAGCGCCGGCGCGGTCGGGGCGTTGAAGAATACGCTTGCCCATATCACCAAGGACGGTCGCGTCGTCGAACTGGATCCTTCGCTGATACAGCCCTCCCCCTATCCGGACCGGATGGAGGGGGCAGAGAGCGATGAAGCTATCGAGGCGCTGGCGAAATCGATCGCCAAGTCCGGGCAGGAAGTACCGGTTCTGGTGCGGCCGCACCCGACCCTCGCCAATCACTACCAGACGATCTACGGCCATCGCCGTATCCGGGCAATTTCCAGGATCGGCGACGGGCTGAAAGTTCGGGCGATCATTCGCGAGCTCTCCGATGCGGAACTGCTGCTTGCGCAGGGCATCGAGAATTCGGCGCGACAGGATCTGTCGTGGATCGAAAAAGCGATGTTTGCGCGGCAGCTCGAGGTCTTCGCCCGCGAGAACGGCCGGGACCCCACGGCAATGGTGATGGAAGCGCTGTCGCTGCATCCGCCGGATGTCAGCCGCTTCCGCACCACGCTCGAAGTCATTCCCGACGACATCGTGGTGGCGATCGGCGCGGCGCCGAGGATCGGCCGGACCAAGTGGCTGAAGCTCTACAATGTGGTCAAGGAGGATTCGTCTTCCGTTGGCCGCATGCGGCGGCTGAAGGACACGCGGGCGTTCCAGAACCGCACGAGCGACGAGCGGTTTTCTGACATGCTGAAGGCAGCGAGCGACAAGGGCGCGAACGGCGAAGCCGGGAACGACGCGTCCGCACTGCTCGGCCTGAACGGCGAATCGCTGGGAACGGTGGAGAAGAAGCGCAGTTCGACGCGCTTCAACCTGACCGACAAGGGGTTCGCGCTTTTCGTCGAGCAGCGGCTCGGGGAACTGCACCAGGAATTTCTGGCCCGCTCGGCTTAGGGCGGGCTGGCGCTGCAGGATTTCCCACACGGGAAATTATGTAGAATTTTTAGAGTGTTACTTGGTTCGCGGCGGTGTCGATCGTCGTGGAATTTAGTGTGTAGGCGTGCACCGCTGGCCAGCGTTTCCGGCCGGCATGGCAAAGAACTCCGGGCTGACCCCGGTCTGATACTTGGGAAAGGATAAGGGCAGAAAAGAAAAGACCTCCTCAGCAGCGCACCGCCAAGAAGGCCTTCATATCGTTAGCACCTATGTGAATAGTCTTCCGCGAATCACTTGTCAATTGATTTTGCGCCGCGTCTGCGGAGCCTTTTGCTCGTCTGCAATTATATGACACGATGGCTGTTGAACACCTGACGACGCCGTTTGGCGCGCGTGGGCTTTCGCGTGGCATGCTGAAAGCTCAGCACGTTGCCGCGTCCTGCCCTGAGAAGGCCGAAGCGGGGAAGTGGCAGGTTCTCCGCGACCTGACCATTGCCCGTCACCGTTTTGCCCTGTCTGACCGGGCGGTGACGGTGCTTTCGGCACTGCTGTCCTTCTTCCCGGATGAAAAGCTGACGACGGAAAGCGATCTTCTGGTTTTCCCGTCGAATGCGGAGCTCGGCCGTCGCGCCCACGGGATTTCCGAAGCGACGTTGCGTCGTTGTCTCGCGCAACTGGTCGAGGCGGGGCTTATCCTTCGCCGCGACAGTCCGAATGGCAAACGTTATGCCCGACGCAACGGCGACGGCTCGATCTCCAAAGCCTTCGGGTTCGATTTGAAGCCGTTGCTTGCCCGTGTCGCCGAGATCGGGGAGGCCGCGTATGCAGTCAATGAGGAACGCCAGGCGATCACCCTGCTGAGGGAAGAAATCACCCTGCTGCGGCGGGATATTCGCAAGACACTGGAATTTGTACTCGATGGCGATTTCGCTGACGATTGGAACGCGGTGTTTGCTGCATTTCAGCCCTATGAAGGCACATCGAACCGTGGTTTGGGCCGACTGGAACTGACAAATATCGCGGCAGGTCTGCGCCTAGTTTGCGATATGTGCGAGAAGCTGCTGAAAAAGCAGAATATTTCTGAAAATATGGACGGCAATGACGGTCATAATGAGCGTCACAAACATGATTCAAACCAGACTCCATCTTCTGACTCTGAATCGGCGGATGAAGACTACACCCGCGGCAAACTCGTGGCAGACCTGGATGATGAATCTGCCGATAGCATCGGCTTGCAGCAACCGGTAGGCACTGCGGGCCTTGCTCGGGCCAAGCGGATGGCCGAAGGCGCAGGTGCGGCCCGGACGCCGCGAAACAAGGTGCCGCTCGATCTGGTCCTGCGGGCCTGCCCGGATATCCGCGGCTATGCCAAGCATGAGATCCGCAGCTGGCGGGATCTCGCCGAGGCGGCGGCGCTGGTGCGGACGGTGCTGGGAATTTCGCCGGACGCGTGGCGGGAAGCCGAAGAAGTGATGGGCAGCGAGAATGCGGCGGCGACGGTGGCTGCGATCCTGCAGCGCGCCGAGGCGATCCGCTCGCCGGGTGGTTATCTGCGTGCCCTGTCGGAGCGCGCCGGCGAGGGCACCTACTCCCCTGCCCCTGTCATCCACGCGCTGCTGCGACATTGACGGATAGCGATTGGTGATCTTGGGCTGAGGCGTGTCGCCCCGGCCGGCAACGTCGGAATGAGTGAGCGGCGGTTTAGCACCTGCTAAGCCGGAGGGGGCGGCTTAGCGTTTGGCATGGTTGTCCTGCCGTTGAAACGCGAGGGCGCACGTGCCGCCGTCGATTTCCTCGGCCAAGGAAATCGACGGCTTGATGAAAACGGCAGACTGGACCGAGCGCCCCTCCTCTCGGCCTTGATGGGTGGCTGGCACCGCCCACGCGACGTCGACGGCCGGCGACACCGGCTCTGCGGCATTCAGGAACCGGTTCGTTGCATCGGAAACCGGCGCTGCTTTTCACCGGGGCCCAGTTAGCTCCGGTCGCGGCTGGAACGCAGCCACCCCTTCTTTACGGTCTGCTGCTCATTAATAACCCTCCCCCTCCCCCTGCCGGAAGGAGGGTTGTCTTTTCTGAAAATTCTCCGATGGTGCGGGAAACAGTCTTCTCCCCTGCTACCGATTGGAGGTTCCGAATGCCGGGCGTGCCCTTGCCTTTCGTCATGGCTTTGTTGCTGGCCATCCTGCTGGTGCGATTGATCCGGCAGCGCGAACCGGGTGAACGCGGCGCGATGATCTTCATCGCCGCCAGCCTGGTTCTGGTGGTGCTCGTCGGCTTGCGCTGGAGCATCGACAGCCTGGCCGTCAGGTTACTTCAGCCGCTGATCGCCAGCCTGCTGCCGCCGATCGCCTGGTTCTGTTTCGCAGCGGTGAGGGGTCAGGGATCGGTTCGCTACTGGCCGCATGCCATACCGGTCCTGGTCATCGCGGTGCTGACGATGTCGGCACCCCGATGGAACCTGCCGCTGGACCTGATCCTGGTCTCGCAATTCTTCGCCTATGGCTTTGCTCTGGTTCGTCTTGGCCTCCGCGGGCCGGATGGCCTGCTCCGGGCGAGGCTTACCGATGCGGCGACGGCGAACAGGGCAACTTTCCTTGCAGGATCGGCGCTCTGCGCGTCCGCGGCTAGCGACGTTCTTATCGCCGGCGATTTCGGCTTCTATCGTGGTGCCCACGCCGCGACGCTCGTTGCAGTCGGCAACATAATGATAACACCGGTTATCGCGTGGGCCGTCGTGGCGGTTGGCGAGGCAAGTGGCTCGGAAGCCACGGCAGAATCCGGGGACGACGCCCCGGAAGCGGAACACGCGATAGATCTGCAGGAAAGCGCGGCTGACGACGAGGCCGTGATTGCGGCGGTCGATCGCCTCATGCGTGAAAGGCGCCTGCACCGCGATCCGGATCTCACGCTCGACAGACTGGCGCGCCGGGCCGGCATTCCGGCGCGCCAGATCTCGGCTGCGATAAACCGGCGCTTTGGCCGCAATGTCTCGCAGGTCGTGAACGAATACCGCATCGCGGAAGCGCAACAGTTGCTGAAGGATAGTACAATGCCGGTCACATCAGTCATGTTCGAAAGCGGCTTCCAGACCAAATCGAACTTCAACCGCGAATTTCTGCGGGTGACCGGCATGAAGCCGAGTGAATACCGCCGGGTGAACATGACGATTCCCGGTGTCACGAGCGCGGCGCAGGTTGGGCCTTCGATAGAAACTCGATGATCATGTCGACGACTTGACGGTGAATTTCCTCCCGGCTCCTCCCCTCCCCGTCCCGGCAGACGACCCCCTCGCCCGGCGCCATGGCGTCGATCCGCTCTGCAGCGCCCGGCTTGCACACCTGCAGGAAGGTGAAGTGCGCCGCATCGGGGATTTCGCGATAGCTTGTGGTTGTCGCCGGCAAGTGTTCCGCCAGATACCCTGCCTCCAAGTTGACCCGCAGGTCTTCTACATCCGCGACGGCGCCGATCACCAGAGCGGGGATATGGATGCCGGCGAGGCTGTCCGGCGTGAAGGCCCGGGTAAGACCGGGATCGAGGGCTACGATCGCGCCGATCCGGGGATCTCGCATATCCTCCGAGAGCTTTGTCGGGCCCGCGCTCCCAAGGCCGAATTCATCGGTTGCGACCATGCAGGCCCGCATTGTCGGGTGCGCATGGCAGTCGTCGCGGAAGAGCTGGTGGTCGAAGCGGGCGCCGGCGATGGCGGTGGCGGTCCACCCGCCGAGCGAGTGGCCGATGGCGGCGATCCGGGTCGGCTGGATACTGCCTGCGATGTTGGCGTCGGCCGTCAATGCATCAATGACGCGGCTGAGATCGCGGGGCCGCTCCCAGAGGCGCCGTGCCTCGGCCGGGTCGTGGTTGGAGGTCGAAGTGCCGGGATGATCGATCGCCGCGACAATGTACCCGTGTTTCACCAGTTCAGTTGCGAGCCAGCTCTGGTTCCGCCAATTGCCGCCATGGCCATGCGAGAGCAGAACGAGAGCGTGTTCGCCACCGCGGGGCAGAACATTTCGATATACGGTCTGGCCCTCAAACGCTGCATTTTCAGCGGTGATTTCCGGCGAACCGCTTTCGTCCGACGGGTACCAGATGCTGGCTTGCAAGGGACGGCGGTCGGATGCGGTGTCCGCGACTGTGACCTGCCGGAAGCCGATATTGTCGGAATGGGCAGGCGTTGCTGCGAGGGCGGCGAAAAGAGTGAGATGAAGAGCAGTTCTGTTCATCGGGATCTCCTTTGTTGAGAGCCGTTGATTGACTGCTTTTTGGTGTTCGGGAGACCTCGATCGTGATCGAGGACCTGCCCTTCTGCCCCTCCGTGCGGCTTTGGTTGCATCAGACACAGCCGCATGGATGGTGCGTGGTCCGGAGCTTGCGAATCCGGGTCGAAGGAGGCAATTGCTTCAGTTGGCAGGTCGCGTTGCTACTTTCTGCGGTCGGACCCGAGCCCCCTCGCCCCTCGCCCCTCGCCCCGCTGCAAGCGTGGGAAGAGATTGTCCCCACGAGGCTGTAAGAGCTCGCTCCGGTAGACGGTATTCCTTGGAAACGGTTGGGTTAGGCCCGAGATTCCGGGGGCCCGCCATTGGCAGGCTGGGCGCGTAGGCGCGAGGCTCTTCACGCATGGCGTCGCCATCATAGCCTTTGCCGATCAAGACCAGCGTTGGTTTACGGACCGGCATCGCCAGCAAGGCGGGCACGGCGGCATGGTGGGAGGTCCCGCGGCCGGTTACGGCAAGGCCAGGAGGGGTTCGCTACCGTCTCCGCGGACGTGGATTTTTGTCGGAAAGCCGCCGCGTGATCGACCAAGAGCCTCCCTGTGCGTTCCCTCTCGCGCCCGCAGCCTGCGCGTGGCCGCCAGCTGTGGTGCTGCCAGTCATCCGCCAGCCCCAACCCGACAAGCGTTTTGACTAGGGCATTCCATACGCCCTGCTCGGCCCCCCGGAAAGCGAACGTAAACCGAGATTTCCCTTATCGCTCATGCAGATCCCGCCTAGAGCAACTGGCCCGCAAGACGTGGAATATGCCATCCAAGAAGGCCGATTGTTATGAGCGCGCGGGATTTCCTTCCGCGAGCCAAAGCATCCTCCTAAAAGGAAGTCTTGAATCGTGCCTCGGGCGATCTTGGGATCTGGCCTTTTACGGCAGTCGCGGTCTCGCTTTCGGCGTGGTCACAAACCTTACCATTGCGCACTGCGATACAGCCGGAATTGTGCTGCTCATCGGAACCACCAAGAATGGTGCAAGCGGGCTTGCCCTTGGCAGTCATAAGCGAAGCTATATAAAGCCCGCCTGCCAACGCTATCGAAATTTGCGGGAGCCACCTGGCTATCGAGACGTCTTGAACTTTACGGCCTATCTACGACTTGAGACCTCCTCTCGTGCTTCTTCGTCGCGCCAGTTGCCGCACAGGATGGCGTATTCATTTTCAATTCGCCAACTCCACTCGATAATGCGTGTGAAGTTGCCCCGTGAATTTGCGGCAGACCCATCGGGCCTCACTTCAGGAGACAAGCGGCCGAACTCCGAGAAAATCGTGGAGCCGTGAGCTCGGCCGACGCGGTATTGATTTAGAGTGTAGATCGGTACTTTTCGAAAGAACTGAAGAGTGCGGCAACGCAGCCGTGCCCGAATTCCGCAAAGATCGTTGAGTAGCAGTAGCGTGGCAAAGAGCTTTTTGTGGTTGAGCTTCAGCAGTTTACTGCCGGCCCGGCGCGCCCCCTACCCTGATGTCGGCCGCGGTGATAGTGCAGGGCAGTCGTGATGCGGGATATCGTCGGAATTCCCAACCAAAGGATACGTGTCCGCGGGGATGATTGTTCCTCTAACTCAAAGATTTCTCGTCCTGATCGCTCGACTACGCGCGATGTGTTCGTGGCGTATGCAGAGCCGCGTTAGCCACTAGCTAGTTAGTATTAATGAAAAAAGCGTATTATCGGACATGTTGAAGAGTTGCCGTCATGATACGACGGAAGCCGCCAGCGACAATTGTCGTGACGCTCGTCCCCTCCGCTATAGCCATCGAGGCAGGCGCAGAGCCTTCGGGCCCGGCCCATCCCAGGCTGACTACACACACCAAATGCATATGATATCGCAGTGAGATGGATGAAAGAGAGGAAAAATGGGCTCGCCGCTCATAAGCGTGTCGGGCCGGCGGAAAGGTGTGACCTCGTGAAGTAGTCCGCGACGCGGTTGCGACCAGTAGAGACGACGGCCTGTTGTGTTGAGGCCCTTGCGCGAGCGGTTACCGCGGCTGATCGGCGCCCAGCGCCGCCAGCGATGGTTTGACACAAGGCATTGCTACCAAGTCTTTGTCAGCAAGAACCCGTTGGGCGCTCCATTCGTCGAAAAGAGCCGTGGCACCTTGGAGGCATCCGGCTCGGCCCTGTGTCAAGATGTAGTCCAAAGGTGGCGCAAGCTGTCCGCCAGCTTATTGATCGTGGTTGGCTATCCGCCCCGGAAACGGCCCCGAGCCAGGTTTTGGCATGCCAGTTCCCGCGCTGCCTGCCGGCTCTCAACCCGGGTTGCTGAGCATGAGGTACTGGTTGTCACGGTGACGCCAAAGGCCTGCTCCCATAATCGGTTCCCTGCCCGGCAACAGCGGCACTCATCGGTTCGTTCAGTTCGTACCGCTTACCCCATGGTACCCTATGGATGGAGCGTTATGCATACCGGGAATTTTGCGCGTCACTTGCCCTGGGGGCTATAATCAGTTGGCGCGATCTGCCCCTTTCGGTGAAATGCAGAGCAACTAGCCGGATGGGGGATTGGTGGGTTTCGCGGGTCCTCTTGGTTGAACCGGATTGCCTAACCCCGTGTACGCGGTCCTCGGTGTCTATTAGCCGCGTCCTTGCCGGGGGTCGACTGGGGGTCTGCTCACGGTCACATTATGCCGCTACTATCAATTGGACGTGCAAGATTGCGGGCTCTTTTGATGTATAGAAGATGACCCGGATTTGATGCTCGATACGAGTGACCGGTTCTGCAAGGTGCGCGTTGGCTGGCTTCGTCTTGAGGGCAACCAGTGTTTCGGCGGTTCCAAGGCCCTTCAGACAATGCGATTAGCATGTGCTAACTGCGGGCGCAGGCAGCTGCAACTCCCAGCACCCAAGCCTGCAGCGGCACTTGAAATGCCACATCAGATCACATCGGAAGCAGCTGGATCGTAATGGCTGCTTTCCCCCCTTAGGCGATACAGATACTGGGATCCCAGGCCCTGCCTACGCACTCCTGGCTAAGATGGATCCCGACCAGATGGAAGCCCGGCCGCTACGTGCACCAAGGGCGATGAAGGGCCCGATACAGGCTTGAGCGGAAACGGTCGAAACCGTGCTGACGAGCTATTGTTGCGACGCTCGTCCGGCAGGATCGTTGCATCCCGTTGACAGCTCAAACGCAACAAACGTTTCAATGCTCATTCCTCGACGGAGGCAAGACGGGCCGCGGCAAGTCGCCAGGTGAAAGCCATGGCCTTGGACCGATAGGCGGCAATGGCCAGGTAGGTCGAAGCGCGCGGCTACGTAAATAACACGAGCAGTTGCCCGGATTATCAGATCCGCCTCTAGCGCATTACTGCAAGAGCATTAGTCCGTCCTGTCTTTGGAGCTGGTCAGGTCATTGGAATACACGCACAAGGCAGGAAGTACTGGAATGCTCTCTTGGCGGGCCGTCATTACCTTTCGGTGTGCGATCTGAGCATTGCATAAGAGTGAAGGCGAGGGGCGGACGATCAGATTGGGCAGACTTGGCTCAAAGCTGCGTTGGCACGAACAGGGAGATTGTGGGCTTCAACATAAAAGCCCCACCGGCGCCGGCACCTGTTTCGCGAGAATTGGCGCTATCGTCCTGGGCCTTCGGCCGTCAAAGAAGCGGAGGCGGAACGCCGCAGTTTGGTGCCGCCGTCGAGACCATAGACATTGCGGCCATGGCGGGCGCAGGCGTCCCCGATGACACCATCAACTGGAGGGCTTCCCTTTGGGCTCGTTGCCCATTTTTGCTGGGCGCTCCTCGGGGCGACCCTGGCCGCGCCGTGGCACCGCGGGCCGGCGGTCTTATCAACCATCAGTATTCTTAGCGGCGCCGCGGCGGACATTATGCTCGGCCGGTGAGGAACGGGTTCTAATGCCGATACCTGACGGGGCTGCCAGGCACCAGCTCCGCCAGGGAAATTTTCCCGTCGTGCCGATTGTCGCTGCAACTGCTTCCGGGTTGGATTTGGCACTCCCTTTCGGCTGTCCTGGTCGAGGCCCGGCGCTGGCCCTTCGGACGAACCCCTTCTTGCCCGTTTCAATCAGTGTGGGCGCTCCTTTAGCTGGGGCGGACGGATCCACCCATCATGGCGCTGGCCGCTGCCTATTCCACCGCTCCCGAAACTTTGCCGGGATTCGCTCCTTTGCATCGAACGTCGCCCGTCACAACCTTGAATCATTCGACTAAACCCGCGCCGCACGTTGCTGGTGCGGTGGCGTCCGTGGTCCGGTCTGCGGCGGAGGAACCGGTTGGCTGTTGATAAAGAAAGCGTAGTGATTTCAGTGCGTTGTCGAATACTGCAGATTTTTGACGATTGCGTGTTGACTTCATGGGGCGGTGGTTCTAGAACCCGCTTCACCAACGAGGGCGGCGGCGCTGCAAGCGACCGACCAACTCGTGACAGAGTTTCTGGCCGGCCGCAAGGTTGGTCACTCG
>JAEWPB010000151.1 GCA_023399465.1 Pseudomonadota bacterium | reverse complement strand
GGAAAAGGCGGTTGCCAGCGACACGGCGACTATCGCGAGCTTGTTCATGGCTTCACCCTTTAACCTTTCAAAAGCTAAACGGGTATGAGCACCAATTTGTGCCGGTGCTCACGGCATTGTGAACGTGGGTATCGAACTCCGGCGCACTCCCGGCCACAAGACGGGGCACTCCGCCCGCCTCCCCGCCGCTCACTCGTAGGGCGAGACGCATTGCCGACGTGGGCCCCGGATCGGCTGAAACGTGTTGTCGGAGGGCCGGTAGGACCGGTATCGCTCGGCGCACCAGTTGGCATCGGCATCACTCGAACCGTCGCTCCGGCCATATCCCCTGCCCGTCATCAGCCAGTAGAACAGTATGCCGAGTTGGGAATTGTCGTCGTAGTAATCGTCCAGGCCGTGAAACTGGTGGGTTTCCTCGCGCAGGTGATAATGGCGGCGGACCGTGATCGCATGGGTGGTGGCGGAAATCTCCGTTTCCGAAACGGTGGCGACCGGAAAAGCCCGGGACGGCTCACTGGCAAGCAGGGCGATTGCCAGCGACAGGGCTGCTACTGCGCTCTTCTTCATGGGGTTCCCCTTCTGCCTCGCACGGGGTGCACGCTCCACTGTGCCGCATGGCCTCACACTTGTGAATGGACCGGGCATAAAAAAACCCGCCGCCGGATGCCGGCGACGGGTTGCGTGTCTTGCGGGTGCAAATGCCTCAATAGGGCGAGATGCACTGGCGGCGCGGGCCGTTATAGGGCTGGTAGGTGTTGTCGTAGACGCGGTAGGAGCGATAACGGTTTTCACACCAGGCATAATGGCTGCCACTGTAGGCATAGCGGCTGCCGCTGTAGCCCGGCCGATACGTCGGGACCGGTGGCTGGCTGGCGATGGCGCCGCCAATGATCGCACCGGCGGCAAAGGCAGCAAGCGGATACCAGTAGCCGTCATGGTAGCGGTAGCCCGGACGGTGGTTGTGGTAGCCGCGATAGCCGCGGTAGTAGCCGCGCCGCTGGTTGTAGCCGTGGCCATAATAGCCGCGCTCCGGTCCCCGGCGGAGATTGCCGTAACCGCGATGAGGCGGCGGCGGCCTGCGTCGATGGGCGTTGTGCTGGACCTCGACGAGGTTACCGGCATCGGTTGCCGCTTCGGAAACGACCTTTGCCGGGATCCTTGGCACTTCCAGGGCCTGGGCGGGCAGGACACCGGTAAAGCCGATCAGAGCCGAAAGCGCGAGGGTTGCCACCTTCGCCGTAAACTTTTTCATCTGCTTCTCCAAACGCTTCGCAATTTTACTCGAACACACGCACAGTTCCGCCACAAGTACCGTCACAATCAAACGGGTCCGCACGTTGCGAGGCCTACGTTAGTCGAATGAATATTAACCGCAGATTAACCATTCTTTCGCACCCTTGAATGATGACGAACCTTCAGATGCCACGGCGGCTTCTGCAAAGCCTCATAGTCACACTGGCGGCTCTGCTCGCCCCCGGTGCGGCAATGGCCTTCGACCAGCAACCCTGGAAGAACAAGGCCAACGCCCTTGTCGTCGATGCCTATGAAATGAACAGCATCGACTGGAATGCCCTGCTGAAGGATCGACGCATTGCCGGGTTCATTTCGAAAGCATCGGACGGCCTGCCCGAGAGCTTCACCTGCCGTGGTGAACATGACGGTGACACCTATGCGCATTGCAGGACGATGTGGCGAAAATATGCAGTGAGCCGCGAACTTTACCAGACACGGCGCATGGTCGCCCGTGCCAACGGCCTGCTCTGGGGCGCCTATCATCTGGCACGGCCGGGAAACCCGGTGGATCAAGCCAACCACTTTCTCGAATATGCCGATCCTCAGGACGACGAACTGATGGTTCTCGATCTCGAGGGCATCGACGACCGCTTCATGTCGCTGGCCGATGCCCAGATCTTCGCCGGGCACATCAAGACCCGCACCGGTCGCTACCCGATCCTCTATACCAATCACGATACGGCAGAATACATTGCCGCCCGACGCGAGACCTACCCGATATTGTCGCGCCTGCCGTTATGGTACGCCCGCTACAAGCCGCAGGTGCGCGGCGTCTTTCCGCTCGGCAACTGGGACAACTACGCCCTCTGGCAGTTTTCGTCCTTTTCCAACTGCGGCAAGCGCAATTGCCCCTACCGCGTGCCCGGCACCAACCACGACATCGACGTCAACGTCGCGCCGATGACCCGCGAGGCGCTGGCGAAGATCTGGCCGCACGGGCATCTGTTGCCGGTACGCGAGGATCAGCCGATGCTGGTCGCCCGGGCAAGCGGCGGAGCCTCGGCGGGAACCGGCGCCGGCCATGCCATCGACTTCGTGACCACGGGTGCGATCCTCGCCGGCGACATCACCCGGCTGAACTACCAGGAACAGTAACGCGAACGGCCCGGACTTGCCGGGCCGCGCCTTGTCCCTCCACCAGGCGGTGGCGGTTATACCTCGACCTCGATATCCCCTTTCGGACGCGAACAGCAGGCGAGGATGTAGCCTTCGTCGATCTCGTCATCGAGAATGCCGCCATTGTGGTCCATCGTCACCTCGCCGGAAAGCTTCATGATCCGGCACGTACCGCAAATGCCGCCTTCGCAGGCCGCCCCGATACGCACGCCGGCCGCGCGAGCCGCCTGCAGCACCGTCTGCCCCGGCAAACAGGCGACCTCCTTGCCGGCCAACGAGAAGCGGATCATTGCCGCCGCCGCGTCGGCTCCATCGGCTGCGATCTCCTCGACCGCTTCAGGAACTGCCGGCTGGAAGCTCTCCTGATGGTAGCGCGCCATGTCGAAACCGGCGCGCTCGAGCATCGACTTCACCGCCGCCATGAACGGCTCCGGTCCGCAGCTGAACACGGTGCGATCGCGGAAATCGGGGGCCAGCAGCCCGATGCGGGCGGCATCGATCCGGCCCCGCAGCCCCGACCAGTTGCCGGCCTGCCCCGCTTCCTCGACAATGAAGCCGAGGTCGAGCTTCGGCATGTTCGCCGCCAGCAGTTCCAGTTCGCTGCGGAAGATGATGTCCGCGGGACTGCGGGCACAGTGCACGAAGGCAATGTCGCTGCCGGGTGCGGTATCGGCCATGTAGCGGGTCATCGACATCATCGGGGTAATGCCGGAGCCTGCCGAGATGAACAGGTATTTCGAGCCCGGATGGCGGATGTGCGAGAAGTCGCCGAGCGGCCCGAAGGCGCGCACGCGCATTCCGGGCCTCAGCTTGTCGAACATCCAGCGGGTGCCGATGCTGTCCTTCTGCGCCTTGACCGTCAACGCCACCGTGTGGGGGCGCGACGGGCTCGACGAAAGCGTATAGGTCCGCATGACGGGTTCCGGACCGACCGGAAGCTCCAAAGTCACGAACTGCCCCGGCAGATAGCGGAACCAGTTGGTCTTGTCCGACCGGAAGGTGAAGGTCATCACATCGGGCGCTTCCGCCACGACCGACAGACATTCGAGCAGGTGCAGCCGGTCGTTCCACGGCTGCATTTCGTCGAGGTGCTGGAAAGAGATCGTCATCTTCGCCTCATGCCACCCGGGTCAGCGTCGTCTGATCGCCCTGCAGGCGATTGACCATGAAGTTCGAGTACCACTCGACGAACTGCATGACCCCGCCCTCGTGCTCGACGGAATAGGGTCCGGGCTCATAGGCTGGCGAGCGGATGCCGAAGGCATTTTCCTCGACGATCTGCCGGTCCTGGTCGTTGGTCTCGGTCCAGACGTGGGTGAGTTCGTCGAGGTTGTAGTCGACGCCCTCGACCGCATCCTTGTGCACCAGCCATTTCGTCGTGACCATGGTTTCCTCGGGGCCGAGCGGCAGCACCCGGAACGAAATCGCGTGGTCGCCAAGCATATGGTTCCAGGTCGTCGGATAGTGGAACAGCAGCATGGTGCCGATGCGATTGATGCCGATGTCGGCGGAGAGCGGCTTGCTGACGGCACGGCCGCCCGACATCGTGTAGCTTTCAGCCTCGCCGATCAGCGGCATGCGGGCGGTGCGGAACTGCCCGTCCGGCGAAATCTGGAACTGGCTCGGCAGGCCGGCGGCCTCGCAGCGTGCCCAGTGTGCGGCGATCTCCGGATCGTCGGCGCCGCCGTCGGTGCCGGTGACGCTCGGCGCCTCGGGATAGGTGCGGCAGAGTTCCGGATGGTTGCCGGCGCAGTGGTAGCATTCGCGATTGTTTTCCCAGACGAGCTTCCAGTTGCCCTTCTCGATGATGGTGCTCTGAAAGGCGACCTTCGCCTCGCCGAGGCGATGCGGCAGCAGGTAGGGTTCGATCGAAACGCGAACCGGCGCAAAATCGGGAGCGCTGTTGGCGAGGCAGATGAAGATGTAGCCGCCGACACTTTCGCAATGAACCGGCTTCAGGCTGTGCTGGCTGGCATCGAAATCATCGCCCATCTGGCGGGCGTAGAGCAGCCGGCCGTCGAGTTCGTAGGTCCACTGGTGATAGGGGCAGACCAGCTTGGCCGAAGAGCCGCGCTCGGCGGCGCATACCCGCGAGCCGCGGTGGCGACAGGTATTGTGGAAAGCGCGGATCACCTGGTCGCGGCCGCGAACGATGACCACCGGGTAATCACCGACCTGGACGGTGAAGAAATTGCCGGGCCTGGCCACCTCGCAATCATGGCCGATGAACAGCCAGTCGCGGTAGTAGATCATCTCCATGTCGAGCTTGAAATACTCGGCATCCGTATAGAAGGGCTGCTCGAGGCTGTAGCCTTCACGACGGTTCTTCAGTTGGCGCAGGACATTGCTGCGGAAATCCATGGTCATTCCTCATCTGTTTCATTGGCTTCGGTGGGATGAGGATGCGAGGGGCCAGCCGGCACGACGCCAGCCCTTCCCCGCCCCTGGCCGCCCGCCGCGACCGGTTCGTACTTTTCTCGCTTTCAGGCTGGTTTCCGGGCTGAGGAGCTGTCCTCTCGGACACTCGCGACGCCTTCCCGACCGGGCCCGGTCAGTGGCTTGTTGCCGCGATCTTGTACTCCACCACCGTTGCGGGGGCAGCGCCGGATTTAGACCGGCTTCCCAAATTATCCGCCCGTTTTTTCCTGCGGGCGGCACCTTGAGCTTGCCTTCATATAAGCCGCGATTGCGCACACTCCATCGTCGCAAAACGACATCGGATTCGGTATTGACGACACCGAATGCGACATCTGCTCAGTCGACAGATTAACGTCTATTTTTTCAGCATATACAGTATTTTATGGGCACTTCCGGCGATGTCCTGCAGCGCTACCGGTCGCATTCAGGCCAACGATCCACGAGCGACTTTCCATCTGCGCCATTCCACTGCCCAAACGTGGATGCGCGGCGCGCCAATAAGTCGCTGTTAACCATGTTGATCTAACGTCGACCTCGAAAAGCCCCCGTTGAAATGCAGTAGGAGCCATGTCCACAGTCCGATATTTCGACACCAGCGCCCAACGCCCGGCCGATGCCATTCCCGTCGCCGCCGCGCATTCGGAATTCCTGCGAACCGGGAAGATCTCGAAGGCCAAGCAGCACTGGCTGCCGCGCGAGCGGCGCTATTTCACGCATGACGACGTGGCCCGCGTCACCGGGCGTCGCCTGGAGGCGGCAGCCGGCAAGACCCATGAGCGGCTGAACGCCTTTCATCGCTCGATCACCTTCCCGAAGCTGATTTTCCATCGCACGCTGGAGAGCAGGCCGCATCTCGGCTACTGCCACGTGACCGCCTCAAAGGCGAGTTTCAAGGCCCAGCCCGACGTGAACTGGTCGTTCTACATCGCCAACTTCTTCGCCGAGATCGGTGAGAACGAGCCGTTCTTCTCCCGCATCGAAAACCAGAACGCCCGGATGTATTTCGCCGTCGCCATGCAGCCGGAAGAGTCTGGCAAGATGCAGATCGACCGCAGGCTGCGCGGCACCGGCCTGCTCTTTCGCACCGACGACCCGAAGGAAGCGCTGAAGAACGTCTTGCTGCTCGGCGCCGGCACCGAGAAGTTGCGGGAAATGATCCGCAAGATGTGACCCGGCGGACAATCGCGGGCGGCAGGCCAATTGCCGCCGGCAAATCCTGCCTTCCCGTTCAGGGCCGGTAGATCAGCCAGTCCTTGGGCACGAAGCCCTGCTCCGACGCACCGTAGATGGTCACACTGTCGCCGCCCGCCGCCTTCGACGAGGCCAGCGCCCGCTCGGCATAGGCAATCAGATCAAACCCGTTCGCCGCCTGCCGCGACATGCAGATGCCGTAGGACATCAGCGCCGGACCGCAGGAGCGCGCGGTCGCCGGATGGATGATGTTGGTGAGCCGCAGCCGCGAGCGGACCAGATCGACCATGCGGCTGATCTCGGCACCGTCTGCGGCGTAGAACAGCATCGAGAACCGGCCCCCGTCGAGCCGGAAGGCAAGGTCGTCGCCCTCGGTACCGACCACGGCGGATACGACCCGCGATGCCTGCCTGACATATTGCTCGAGCAGTGCCGCCGCCGCGGGGTCGGCGAAACGCTGCATGTCGTCGATTTCCGCAAGCGCGATGCCACAGGACACCGGCAGCACCGGGTTGGCATAGACCTTGGCCAGCGCCTTGTTGAAGCTGCGGCGATTGCCGAGCCCCGTCTGGGCATCGGTGAACTTCGCCGTTTCGGTCTGATCCATCTCCTGTTGCACTTCGCCGAGCGCCTGCGTCTGGGCGGCAACGCGGCCCGACAACGTGGAGTTCTGGCTGACCTGCCGTTCCGTCGCCGCCTTCAGCACGTTAATCGACTGGCTCAACTCGCTGACGCTCGGCGAACCGTCCCCGCGGATGGTACGGGAGGCCTCGCCGAGGATGCGGCTGTAATCGCCAAGCGATGTCCGCTCGTCCTGCAGCAGCGACATGAAGTTGTTCATCTCCGAGCGGATCTTGCCGCTCTGCTGCTTCAGGACGCCCTCTTCGTGATGGTGCGGCAGGTACTTGCGGCCGACTTCGTCCAGCGCCTCCTGGCTCTTGTTGCGGCCGAGCGCCACGAAATCCCGGACCAGGTCGGGATTGTTGCCGGCATAGACCTCGTAGACGAGCTCATAATTGCGCGGCAGGCCTTCGATGCCCATCTGATGCATTGCGGTGGCGACGCGAAAGGCGATACTGCTGGCGGGGTTCTTGGCTGGCTGCATGTCGGCACACTTTTCCGGATGTTATCCCGGGCAATAGACGACAAACAATTTGCGTAAGGTTTAACTTCCGTCGGAAAAATTTAACCGCACCGCCAAGCAACGACGAATTGCGGTTTGCATCAAGGTTTTCGAAAGAAAATTTGCTCCGCCGGGCGGTTCCGCGATAAGGACAGGCTATCAACAGGCAAAGAACCGAGATGGCCGAAATCATCGATATCCAGACCCACCGGCAGACGGCCCTGGCCACCGCCACGAACGTGCTCGCGCGCGGCCTGCCCGTCGCCCTGCCGACCGAAACCGTCTACGGCCTTGCCGCCGACGCCACCAATCCCGAGGCCATCAACCGCATCTACGAGACCAAGGGCCGTCCCCGCTTCAACCCGCTGATCTGCCATATGGCGGATCTCGAAATGGCGGAGCGTTATGCCGATTTCGATCCCGTTTCGCGCCTGCTTGCCGAGGCCTTCTGGCCGGGTCCGCTCACCCTCATCCTGCCGCTCAGGCCGGACAGCGCCATCCATCAGCTGGCGACCGCCGGGCTGGACACCGTCGGTATCCGTGTTCCCGCCGGTTTCGCCGGCGATCTCATCCGCGCCTTCGATCGTCCGCTTGCGGCACCGAGCGCCAACACCTCGGGCAAGATCAGCCCGACGGAAGCCGGCCATGTCGCGGCCGATCTCGGCGACAGGCTGGAATTGATCCTCGATGGCGGAGCCTGCGCGGTCGGCGTCGAATCGACCATCGCCAAGGTCGAGGACGGCGTCATCCGCCTGCTTCGCCCCGGCGGTCTCGACGCGGTCGAACTCGAACGCGTCAGCGGCCTGCCGGTCATCCGCCCGGCTTCGGCCGGCGCCATCATCGAGGCGCCCGGCATGCTCGCCTCGCACTATGCGCCGGGAGCGGCCGTCCGCCTCAATGCCACGGCCGTTCATCCGGGCGAAGCGCTGGTGCGCTTCGGCGGCGTTGCGGTCGATGGCGCCGACAGCGCGGCGATCGTGCTCGACCTCAGTCCCAGCGGCGACCTCAACGAAGCCGCCGCCAACCTCTTCGCCTACATGAAGAAAGCCGATGCCAGCGGCGCATCGGCGATTGCTTTCACCGCCATTCCCGACGAAGGTCTCGGCGAGGCGATCAACGACCGCCTGCAGCGGGCCGCCGCCCCCCGCGACTGATCCCTGCCGAAGAGAAAGACAAGACCATGACCGATGCCGCCTCCGCCGCTTTGCTCGACCGCTTCACCGCCATCGTCGGCGAGCGCAACGCTCTGCGTGCGGCGAACGACATCGCCCCCTACCTTGTCGAGAATCGCGGGCTCTATCACGGCGCCTCGCCGCTGGTGCTGAAACCCGCGAGCGTCGAGGAAGTCTCGGCCATCTTGAAGCTTGCCAGCGAGACCCGCACCCCGGTCGTGCCGCAGGGCGGCAATACCGGGCTCGTCGGTGGCCAGACGCCACGGGAGGGCGGCCACGACATCGTCGTCTCGCTGGAGCGGCTGAACCGCATCCGCGACATCGACCCGGTGGCGAACGTCGTCGTCGCCGATGGCGGCTGCATCCTCGCCGACATCCAGCGCGCCGCAAGCGGGGTCAACCGCCTGTTCCCGCTGTCGCTCGGTTCCGAAGGCTCCTGCCGCATCGGCGGCAATCTCTCGACCAATGCCGGCGGTACCGCGGTGCTTGCCTATGGCAACATGCGCCAGCTCTGCCTCGGTCTCGAGGTCGTGCTCCCGACCGGCGAGATCTGGGATGGCTTGCGTCGCCTGAAGAAGGACAATACCGGCTATGATCTCCGCGATCTCTTCATCGGCGCGGAAGGCACGCTCGGCATCATTACCGGGGCGGTCCTCAAGCTCTTTCCGCAGCCGCTCGGCCATCAGGTGGCCCTTGCCGGCCTCAACTCGGTCGACGACGCGCTGGCGCTCTTCGAGCGCGCCTCGAGCCTCTGCGGCGCCGCACTGACCGGCTTCGAACTGATGCCGCGCATCGGCGTGGAGTTCACCGTCCGCCACATCGAGGGCGTGCGCGATCCCCTCGCCTCCGCATACCCCTGGTATGCGCTCATTGACATTTCCACGTCGGATTCGGCTGAGACCGCCGAGCGCATGATCGAATCCCTGCTCGAGCAGGGTTTCGAGGCCGGGCTGGTGCAGGATGCGGTGATCGCCAGTTCGGAAGCACAGCGTCAGAGCCTGTGGCACATGCGCGAAAGCATGTCGGAGGCGCAGAAACCCGAAGGCGGCTCGATCAAGCACGACGTCTCGGTACCGGTTTCAAGCATCCCGCGCTTCATGGCGGAGGCGGAAAAGGCCGTGCTCGCGGCCATGCCCGGAGCCCGCATCTGCGCCTTCGGCCATCTCGGCGATGGCAACATCCACTATAACATCTCCCAGCCGGTCGGCGCCGACAAGGCTGCCTTCATCGCCCGCTGGCGCGAGATCAACCACATCGTCCATGGACTGGTGCTTTCCCACGGCGGCTCGATTTCCGCCGAACACGGCATCGGCCAGCTGAAGCGCGACGAACTTGCCGCCATCCGCCCGGCGATCGAGATGGACCTGATGCGGCGCATCAAGCGCGCCTTCGATCCGGCCGGGATCATGAACCCCGGCAAGGTTCTCGAGGAGCGCCAATGACCGGCGAGCCGAAGGCCACGCTCAGGATCGACTTCACCAACGGAGCGCGGCTCGGACCCGGCAAGGCCGAGCTTCTCGCCAACATCGCCGAACACGGCTCGATCCGTTCGGCGGGTGCGGCCATGGGCATGTCCTATCGCCGTGCCTGGCTCCTGGCCGACGAGATCAACAGGATGTTTCGCCAGCCCTCGGTGATCACCCGCCATGGCGGCAAGAGCGGCGGCGGCGCGGAACTCACCGAGTTCGGGACCGAGTTGCTGGCGCTCTGCCGCCGGATGGAAGCCAAGGCGTGCGAGGCGAACGCAGCCGATCTCGACCGCCTGAAAGCCTGGGCGAACCCCGATTTCGAGGCCGACAAAAGCTAGATGGGAGCGTCTCAACCGCGCGAAATCGTTTGCTGCAACGATCGGATGCACCTACACTCGGATCGCGCAAGGATTGCCTCGGCAGAACTCGTTTCCACCAACCGCCTGAACTTCGCCTCAGGGAAGACGTCATGAAACTCCGGTTCATCTGTCTCCTCGTGCTTGCCGCCGCATCTCCAGCCATTGCCCAGCCGGTTTATGATCCCACGAGGATGACCTGTGCCGAGACCCGGGCGCTGATTGCCCGCGACAGGGTCGTGATACTCGCCTACACGTCGACGCGCGTTCCCGGCCTGCCGCTCTACAAGCGCCATGTCGCCAATGCGTCCTATTGCGACAGCAAGCTGACGGCGCTGTGGCCCGTGCCGACGCGAGACAATCCGAAATGCGGCGTACTTGTCTGCGATCTCAGGATCAGGAACTTCGAGCGCCACCGCTGAGGCACTCCTTCAGCGAACCTGTCACGGTGACCCGACCTCGATGTTCAAGGGAAGGAGCACGACATGAGAAAATGGCTTGCAGCACCTGCCTTCGTCATCATGGCATTGCCCGCGACCGCAGCGGATTTGCGGCTGAACCCGACCACGATGACCTGCCGCCAGGTGCAATCCACCATCGCGCAACGCGGCGCCGTCGTGCTTCGCTATCCCTCGAGAAGCAATCCGAACCTGCCGATTTTCGATCGCTACGTGGCGAACACGTCCCACTGCAAATACATGCAGATGATGTCGCGGGGAGTGCCCACCCGCGACAATCCCGCCTGCCCCGTCAGGACATGCCGCCAGGTCACGCCGCAGGGCGACCGCGGAAGCCCACGGTAGACCGGCGACCGCCTGCTGGCGTCATCCCGACTTCAGCGTGGCGACCGCCAGCAGCGTGTCGGCGCTGACACCGGACGAGCGGCCGAACAGCGACAGGATCGGATCGGAACCGGAACCGTTCTCGAGGTCGTACATGACGGTGAAGCGCTCGATCAGCTTCCTGAGCTTGTCGGGATCGCGGAACTCCTCGAGTTCGAAATAGCGCTCCATCATCTGGGCCTGGGCATCGACGCCGGCATTGGCGGTTTCGTCAGGAATGCCGAAGGTGACGTAGATGAACTCCTGCAGCGCGGTATCGGCCAGGATGTCATAGTAGGACGTGATCGTATGCGCCTTGCGCTCGAAGTAGAGCGCCAGGCGGACCCCCGCATTTTCCTCGCCGGCATCCTCTTCAAGCGACTGGCGCAGGAAGCTGTCGAGCGTCTCGTAGAGACCGCGGCGGGTCTGCACACCATCCGTCGACGGCCGCACGAGGTTTCCTTCCTGATCGAAGTTGAACGACGCCACCACCCCGCGGAATGCCGAATCGGCCTCGGTATTGATGTAGCTGTTCGGGTCGTCGAGATCGGAGGTGAAGATGTCGTAGAGGTTCTTTGTCGTCACGCTCGCCGGATCGATGCCGTTGGCCTCCATGATGAAGGCAAGCAGGCGCGGCTTGCCGAGCAGATCGGCGAGCGATTCGACCTTCTGGATTTCGTCGGAATAGTATTCAGCCTCTGCCTCTGCCACCTTCTTTTCGTCTTCCGTGCCGAAGGCGGACTTGGCGACGATATAGGCCTTGGCGGTTTCCTGCACGTCGAGTTCCGACTGCGCCAGCATCGGCGCGCCGACGCCGCCATCGGAGGTGAAGTTGAACTGTTTTGCCAGCGTGACGTAACGCTCGTCCTTGAGGGTATAGACGAAGCTCTTCGGATCGCTGAGATCGCTCTGCAGCACCTGGCGGATGATGCGCGGGTTGACCGTCGCTGGATCAAGGCCCACCGCCTTCAGGGCGTAGTCATAGACCGCGTCGCTCTCGAGGAAATCGGCGACCGTCTTCACGCTCTGGATATCGCTCTTGAACAGCTTCAGCGCCTTCTCGTCGGCTTCATCATCCTTGTCGTTGTAGCGGACCATGTAGAAGTTGGCAGTCTTGGCGGTCTGCTCCTCGGTCTGGGGAACGTCGCCCGCCGCCAGCGTGCCGTCCGCCTGGAAGTTGAACGCGGCCCTGAGCGTCTTGAATTTCTCGATATTGGCGCCGCCAAAGGTCTGGATATAGTCGTCCGGATCGTCGGGATCGCTGGTGAGGACATTGACGATCGTGGACGGCACGATGGTAACCCCGGTGAGATCGAATGCCGTCTTGATATAGTTCAGCATGCGCTCGTCACTGACCAGCTCGTTGACGGTGGTGATCGAACCGATCTTCCCTTCGAAGTAGTTCTTGTTCGCCACGGCAGCGCTCGCCGTGACACGCGGACCGTTGGCCAGATAGCGATCGGAGGTCACTGTCCGCTTTTCCTCGGCCTGGGCGACGCCGCCGGCGGGAACGCTGCCATCGGCGCTGAAGTCATAGGCTTCGGCCATGGCGAAGTAGACGTTGATCGTCGAAATCGAACGGTTGTAGCCGGCAATTTCCGATGTCCGCTGGTTTATGACGACGTTGCTGGCGGCGATCTCTGAATTCAGTACGGCGATGCGGGCCTGGGCGGCGGCGATGTCGTATCCCGGTTCGTTGGCCTCGATCTCCTCCTTCAGCGTCTTTATCTCGGCATTCGCGGCGGTTACGGCCGCGCGGTGGGGCGCCATGTCGTCCGTGGCAGCCTGCTTTCTCGCCTCGAGGTCGGTACGCTGCGTGCCATAGACGGTATTGATGAAGCTGTCGGGATCATCGGGATCGCTCGACAGCACGTTGCGGATGTTCGACCGGGAATAGGTCTTCTCGTCGATCCCATAGGCCGTGAACACGTATTCGCGCAGCCGCTCGTTGTTCAGCAGCTGGTCGACATTGCTGATCGAACCCATCATCACGTTGTAGTAGCGGGTCTCCTCCTTGGCGGCGTCCCCGGCGTTGACGATCGACTGGCCATAGAGGCCGATCAGTTCATCGAGCTGCGCGTCCGTCTGGACGGTGGGTGTCGAGGCCGTGAAGTTGAACGCCGCGGCGAAATCCCGGTAGCGTTCGTCGGACACCCGGTTCGCGAAGCTGTTGTCGTCGTTCAAATCGCTTTCGAGGACCTGGCGCATGAAGGCCTTGGCGTAGGTCATCTCCTCGAGGCCGAATGCCTTCATCGCATAGGAGTAGAGCTGGTAATCGTCGAGGAACTCGTCGATGCTCGATACCTTGCCGATATTGTCCTGGTAGTACTGCGTCTGCCGGGCGTTGATGGGGTCCTGCGAGACCCGCTGCAGGCTCACCTTCATGTCCCGGCGGACGAGATCGTAGCTCAAGTATGTCGAAACCATCGGCGATGCCCTTCATCAGATCCGCGGAGGCGGCACCGAAGGTGCCATCCACCCGGGAGTGCGCGTCCAGAAACGTGCCAGCCCGCCGCGCGAGACCAGTCGGCGCACGGTCGGAATTTCAGCTCCGTTCCATTGTGGAACACGGGCCTTGCCCGTGGCTTTTCAGGCTTCGCCCGTGACGGGGCGCTGCCGCACGCGGCGCGCCGCGGCGTTCACCAATGGGAAAGGCTGTGGTCTTTCATTTTGCTAACCATTTGGGAATGCAAAGTTTTCTTAACCGCGATTTTTAAGGCGTCCGGAAGGGGGCGGACCTATTTTGGGCTCATCAAGAGGACGCAAAGTCCCGCGGAAAGCCGGCCTCCGGCCTCCAGGTAAAACAAGGATGCGAGTTGATGACAAACACGGTACTGAAGCCCGAATGGGCAGGGGCGAAACTGCGGCTGGACCCGTCGCGTTTTCCACAACAGGCCACATACGCATTGCATGGCGCTTCCGGTAATGTCACGATAATGATCGATGAACGAGGCGCTGTCCTGCGCAAGGTTCTGCCCTCGAGCGGCCTGCCGCTCTCCATCGCGATGCCGGCCCGTGCCTTCAAGGGTGTCGCCGCCCGGGCGATCGACCACGGAGACGGCCAAGTAACGGTGACCCTGGAATTGCATCACGACGATCCTGAACTCTGCATCCCGCTTCTGGTGGCGCACGACCTCTGCGACATCGCCGCCGACTGGCGCAACTGGGCCGAAGCCTACCGCATTCCGATGCTGATGGTCGAAGCCGACGGTGTCGCCCGTCCGCTGGAAGACCACCTCGGCGAGGTGCGCGCCCGCGAAAGCAAGCCGCGCCGCCGCCATTCGTTCTTTGCCGACCGCCGTCCCCGCTTCCTCGTCCGCCGTTCGACCGGCGCACTCGGCGTGATGATGAAGATCGAAGGCAAGGAAATCATCGCCCGCAGCTAAGGCCGCGATACCGATCACACGAAAAAGGCCGGTCCTTCGCGACCGGCCTTTTCACATTGGAGTACTGGGGAATGCTGGCTGCTGCCTCAGGCGAAGGGCAGCGCCAGAACCAGCCCGGCGAAGATCACCAGACCCACCCGGGTGTTGAACTTGAAGAGCGCCAGGCACTGGTCGCCATCATGGATATCCAGCACCAGGATCTGGTAGGCGAGCATCACGCCCGCGACCAGCAATCCGAGATAGGCGAGCAGGCCGATACCGGCCAGCGCAAAGGAAATCCACAGCAGCAGGAAAGTGACGCCGTAGAGGCCGATCAGCCAGGCCCGCGTATTCTCCCCGAACAGTCGCGCAGTCGAACGCACGCCGATAAGCTCGTCGTCCTCCTTGTCCTGGTGGGCGTAGATCGTGTCGTAGCCGATGGTCCAGGCGATCGAGGCAATGTAAAGAGTAACGGCTGCCGCCGACAGGCTGCCGAACACCGCTGCCCAGCCCATCAACGCACCCCAGGAAAACGCCATGCCGAGGAAGAACTGCGGCCAGTCGGTGAAGCGCTTGGCAAAGGGATAGATGGCGACGATGGCGAGCGACAGGATGCCGAGGCCGATGGTGAAGCCGTTGAACTGAAGCACCACGAGAAGCCCGACCAGGGCCTGCGCCACCATGAAGGCCTTGGCCTGGAAGCGGCTGACCCGGCCGGACGGCAGCGGCCGCGACCTGGTGCGGGCGACCTCCATGTCGATCTTGTGGTCGACGATGTCGTTGTAGGTGCAGCCCGCCCCGCGCATGGCGACCGATCCGACGAAGAACAGGAACAGGTGGAAGACGAGGAGGCCGGGCGAAAACTGCCCGAGTTCGGCCGCGGCATTGGCGGCCAACGCTGCCGACCAGAAGCATGGCCACATCAGCAATTGCCAGCCGATCGGCCGGTCCCAGCGCGCCAGCTGGGCATAGGGCCAAAGGGCTGGCGGCAGCACCTTGTAGACCCAGTTGTTCGATGGCGCATCGGCGACGCGCCCGCTCATACCGTTCAGATTTTCCATAACAACCAGTATCGACCGCCGCCGCTGCCGGTCAAGCTGCGGCGGCGGCCGGCCCTATGTTAATTCAGGGTGAAATTGAACTTGTAGGTCGCCGAAACGCCGAACAGCAACTGGTTGCGCGATCCGCGCTCGCGCACAAGGCTGCTGTCAGCCGCCGGCCCTGCAAGGCGCCGGTACTCGACGAAGGAGCTGGTGGTGATGTTGTCGGTCGCCTTCCAGGTGAGGGCCGCACCGACGCCGACCGACTGCACGCCATCGCCCGGATCATATTCGCTCAGGCCGGAGGCTGCCGCCTGCTTGGCGCTGACGCCGTAATAGGCGTCATAGTAGCCCTGGCTGGCAAAGGTCGCGCGCGGGCCGGCGGAAAGCTGCAGGTCGGGCGCGAGATCGGTGAATGCGTCGAGTGCGACATCGGCGACAATGCCGTCATGGCTGCGAAGACCCTGGCGCACTTCGGCGCGCGCGCGCAGCCAGTCGGTCGGATAGACTTCGGCGAAACCGCCCACTTCCAGTCCCCACGGCACCGTGGCAAGGCCGACGAGTTCCGCGGCGGTTTCCTCGTCGCGCTTGGTGATGAGCTTGCCGACGATACCGGCGCGGAAGGTGTCATTGTCGATCAGGGCAAAGGACGGGTTGTCGTTGCGCGAGGAGAAACGGGGACCGGGGCCCTGACGGCCTACCGAGATCAGCGGCGCGAACTTGAGTTCCCGGTGCGACGAGCCCTCGAAGTCGGGTGCGACGAAGCCGGTGGCACCGACGCTCACATACCAGTCTCCGGACCACCAACTGTCTGCGGCTGCCATACCGGCGGACGAGAGAAACAACCCCAGGGACAGGGGCAAGAGCGAACGCCTGAACACATCGAACTCCACATAACGCAATACAAGACGCGGCCCGAAGAGGGCCGCGGGATTGGGTCAAATTAGTCAGATGATGTTACCGCTTTGTTAACCAGCGCCGGGCCGTCAGAACTCGACCTTTTCCAAGGGTGCACGGGTGCTCTCGAACTCCTTCAGCTTCGCCTCGCGCTCGGCGATGTAGCCGCGCTGATAGGGCACGGCGTCCTGGTGACGGGCGATCTGGATCTGGAAGATGAACATGCGGTCGTGGCGGAAGGCGACCTCGGAGCCGGCCAGATAGAATTCCCACATGCGGAAGAAGCGCTCGTCGTAAAGGGCGATCGCCTCCTCCTTGCGGGCGACGAAACGCTCGCGCCAGTGGCGCAGCGTGTAGGCATAGTGCATCGGCAGGATCTCGATGTCCTTGATCAGCAGCCCCGCCTTCTCAAGTGCCGGCAGCACCTCGCCGACCGACGGGATGTAGCCCCCGGGGAAGATGTATTTCTCGATGAACGGGTTGGTCATGTAGTTGGGACGGGTGCGGCCGATCGAGTGCAGCACCATGATGCCGTGCTTGTCGAGCAGCCGCGCCGCCGTGCGAAAGAAATTGCCGTAGTTGCCGACCCCGACATGCTCGAACATCCCGACCGACACGATCCGGTCGTAGGAGGCGCCGTTCATCTTCCGATAGTCACGCAATTCGAAGCGGACACGGTTGGAGAGCCCGCGCTTGAGCGCGCGTTCGCTCGATACCTTCAACTGCTCCTCGCTGAGCGTGATGCCGGTCACGTCGACCTCTTCGGCCTCGGCGAGATACATGGCGAGGCCGCCCCATCCCGATCCGATCTCCAGTACCCGGTTTCCGGGCTCGAGCATCAGCTTGGCGGCGATATGGCGTTTCTTCGCCAGTTGCGCCTCGTCGAGGCCGATGCCCGGCGGCTCGAAATAGGCGCAGGAATATTGCCAGTCCTCATCCAGGAAGAGATTGAAGAGCTTGGCGCTGAGGTCGTAGTGATGCGAGACGTTCCTGAGGTTGTGGTTGATCGGCAATCGCGTGCCGATCTGGGTCGAGGCGACGCGCAGCAGCCCCTGGGCGAGCATGCGCAACGAGATCGCCTTGTTGGCGCCGTTGCGCGCGACCAGCGACAGGAAATCGAAGATATTGCCCTGTTCGACGACGAACCGGCCGTCCATGTACATTTCGCCGAGCTTCAGCGTCGGGTCCTGCGCGACCAGCCGCTCCGCTTCTTCATCGGTGAAGCGGACGGCGATCTGCTCCTCCGAGCCATCCCCAAATTCAACCACGCGTCCAGAAGAAAGGGTCAGCTTCAGTGACCCCTTGCGAACGATCTTGTCGATCATTTCGTGGATATCTGCTGCCATGAACACCTCCGACGAACCGACAAGCCCGACTCGTCAGTTCCTGACCGATGACAAACAATGCGTGTTGAACTTAACGCTGTCTTGAACAGAAACAAGCGCCTCGCATTGCGCGGAAATCATCAGGTCGGCAGGTGTTGCAACCCTGCACCGCCCGGTTGCAGGGCGGTGCCTTCAGCATCCTCGTGGCCGCGACGCGTTACTTGCGCTTCATCGCTTCGGCAAGCGCCGCGCCGAGGCTTCCCTGCTGGGGAGCTGCGGGCTTGGCCGGCTTGGCATTGGCGTGGCGCATGGTCCCCGCCGAGGCCCGCGGTTCGCGCGACGACGGGCCGGAGGCCGCCGCACCGCCATCGTCCTTGCGCATCGACAGGCCGATGCGCTTGCGCTTCACGTCCACCTCGACGACCCTGACCTTGACCACGTCACCGGCCTTCACGACCTCATGCGGATCCTTGACGAAGCGGTCGGCGAGCTGGGACACATGGACGAGACCGTCCTGGTGCACGCCGATGTCGACGAAGGCACCGAAGGCGGCGACGTTGGTGACCGTTCCCTCCAGCATCATGCCGGGCTTCAGGTCGCTGATCTCGTCGATCCCTTCGGCAAAGGTCGCGGTCTTGAAGCTCGGGCGCGGGTCGCGGCCGGGCTTCTCGAGTTCGGAGATGATGTCCCTCACCGTCGGCAGACCGAACTGCTCGTCGACGAAGGCGCGCGGGTCGATCGCCTTCAGCGTGGCGCTGTCGCCCATCAGCGCGCGAAGGTCGCGACCGCAGGCAGCGACGATCTTCTTCGCGACACCATAGGCTTCGGGGTGCACGGCGGAGGCGTCGAGCGGCTCCTTGCCATCAGGAATGCGCAGGAAGCCGGCGCACTGCTCGAAGGTACGCTGGCCGAGGCGGGCGACTTTCAGCAGCTCCTTGCGGGTCTGGAAACGTCCCTCGCTGTCGCGGTGCCGGACGATGGCCTCGGCAATCGACGGACCAAGGCCCGAAACACGCGACAGCAGCGGAGCGGATGCGGTGTTGAGATCAACGCCAACGGCGTTGACCGCGTCTTCCACGACCGCATCAAGCGAACGCGACAGCTTCTGCTGGTCGACATCGTGCTGGTACTGACCGACGCCGATCGACTTCGGCTCGATCTTGACCAATTCGGCGAGCGGATCCTGCAGGCGGCGGGCGATGGAGACGGCGCCGCGCAGCGACACGTCGAGCCCGGGGAATTCGGCGGCGGCGGTTTCCGAGGCGGAATAGACCGAGGCGCCCGCTTCCGAGACGATGACCTTCGTCGGCTTCGGTGCCGGAAGGGACGACAGCATGTCCGCCACCAGCTTTTCCGTTTCCCGGCTGCCGGTGCCGTTGCCGATGGCGATCAGTTCGACCTTGTGCTTGCGGATCAGCGCGGCGAGCTCGGCCTGCGTGCCGCGCACGTCGTTCTTCGGCGGGAACGGATAGACCGTGGTGGTCTCCAGCAGCTTGCCGGTGCCATCGACGATCGCGACCTTGACGCCGGTGCGGATGCCCGGGTCAAGCCCCATGGTCGGCCGCGAGCCGGCAGGTGCGGCAAGCAGCAGATCCTTCAGGTTGCGGGCAAAGACGTGGATCGCCTCTTCCTCCGCCCGTTCGCGAAGTTCGCGCATCAGGTCGAGGGAGAGCGACATCGAAAGCTTGACCCGCCAGGTCCAGCCGGCGACATCCATCAGCCAGTTGTCGGCCGGGCCGCGATTGCCGATTTCGCAAGCCGCGGCGATCATCCGCTCGACCGGCTTCTGTGGCGACGGAACGTCGGTATCGACCTCGATCGACACCGTCAGAAACTCCTCGTTCCAGCCGCGCAGCATGGCGAGCGCGCGGTGACCTGGAACGGTTGCCCAGCGTTCGGTATGGTCGAAGTAATCGGAGAACTTCTCGCCGCTGTCCTGCTTGCCGTCGACCACGCGGGCGCGCAGCTGGGCGCTGTCCTTCATGTAGTTTCTAAGCTTGCCGATCAGCGCGGCATTTTCGGCGATGCCTTCGGCGACGATGTCGCGCGCACCCTCGAGCGCCGTCTTCACATCGGGCACGTCCTCGGTGATGTAGCCTTCCGCCAGCTTCGCCGGATCGGTCGAGCGATCGGCGAGGATCGCCTCGGCGAGCGCGCCAAGGCCGCGTTCGCGGGCGATCTCGGCGCGGGTGCGGCGCTTCGGCTTGTAGGGGAGATAGAGATCCTCGAGCTCGGCCTTGGTGCCGACGCTGCTGAGCTTGCCAAGCAGCTCGTCGGTCATCTTGCCCTGGTCGTTGATCGACCCGATGATCGAGGCGCGGCGGGCTTCGAGCTCGCGTAGGTAGACGAGCCGTTCCGACAGCGTGCGCAACTGACCGTCGTCCAGCCCGCCGGTGACTTCCTTGCGGTAGCGCGCGATGAACGGCACGGTCGCACCGCCGTCGAGAAGCTCGATCGCGGCCACGACCTGGTTCGGCCGGGCACTGACTTCTGCGGAAATTTTGGCGGCAAGGAAATTGATGTCGGCAGCCATCCTGAACTCTCGTCATACATTGCGGGAGCGGCGACCATAGCGGCACAAGATGGCAAGACAAGCCACCGAAAGCCTTGAGGCACAGGTTCCACAGGAAAGCGCTTGACCTTTGCACCGCCCGCCCTTAACCCGCGGAAAAGATCGAAGTTGAGAGGAACGCGATGAAAGTCCTGCTGATCGGATCCGGTGGCCGCGAGCACGCTCTCGCCTGGAAACTGGCGCAATCCCCGCTGTTGACCGAACTCTTCGCAGCTCCCGGCAATCCCGGCATCGCCGAGCACGCGACGCTCGTTTCCCTCAACGTCGAGGACAATGATGCCGTCCTCTCCTTCTGCCGCAACAACGGCATCGAGTTCGTGGTCGTTGGTCCCGAGGCCCCGCTGGTCGCCGGCCTTGCCGATGCGCTCCGCGCCGGCGGCATTGCCGTCTTCGGCCCGTCGGCCGCCGCCGCCCAGCTCGAGGGCTCCAAGGGCTTCACCAAGGATCTCTGCGCCAAGTACGACATTCCGACCGGCGCCTACCAGCGCTTCAACAACGCCCCCAAGGCCAAGGCATATGTCCGGGCTGAGGGCGCGCCGATCGTCATCAAGGCCGATGGCCTTGCCGCCGGCAAGGGCGTGACCGTGGCGATGACCGTCGAGGAGGCACTTGCCGCCATCGACGACTGTTTTGAAGGCGCATTCGGCGCGGCAGGGGCAGAAGTCGTGGTCGAGGCCTTCCTTGACGGCGAGGAAGCGAGCTTCTTCTGCCTTTGCGACGGCAAGCACGCGCTGGCGCTGGCGACCGCCCAGGACCACAAGCGCGTCGGCGACGGCAACACCGGCCCCAACACCGGCGGCATGGGCGCCTACTCGCCCGCTCCGGTGATGACGCCAGCCATGGTCGAGCGGACGATGAAGGAAATCATCGAGCCGACGATGCGCGGCATGGCCGAGAGCGGTCACCCCTTCTCCGGCGTGTTCTTCGCCGGCCTGATGATCACCGCCAAGGGGCCGGAACTGATCGAATACAACGTCCGCTTCGGCGATCCCGAATGCCAGGTGCTGATGATGCGGCTGAAGAGCGACCTGCTGCCGCTGCTTTACGCCACCGCCACCGGCACGCTCGACCAGGTCAAGGCCGAATGGAGCGACGACGTGGCGCTGACCGTCGTCATGGCGTCGAAGGGCTATCCCGGCGCCTACGAGAAGAACACCCCGATCACCGCCCTGCCGGAAGCGCGCGATGGCGCCAAGGTATTCCATGCCGGCACGGCCCTGAAGGACGGCGCCCTCGTCGCCACCGGCGGCCGGGTGCTCAACGTCACCGCGTCGGGCAAGACGGTCGCCGAGGCCCAGAGCCGCGCCTATGCGATGGTCGATGCCGTGCGCTGGGACAACGGCTTCTGCCGCCGCGACATTGGCTGGCAGGCCGTGGCGCGCGAGAAGGCGTAAAAAAGCGAGGGCCCATAACGGGCCCTTTTTTACGCGTATTTCCTCAATTTTTACCAATTCCCTTGCCGGGATGGAAATAAAGTTCCGCTAATTTACCCGTACTCAACGACGGGAGATCAGTGTTGATGCGCCTTCACATCCTGACAGCGGCAATCGTGCTCGCCGGATCGCCGGCGCTCGGCTCATCGATCGAATACCTGACGACGACGCCCCGCCCGGAAAGCGAGAGCGTGGCGATCGTGCACTGCAAGGGATGCCCTGACATCAAGGCACCGGAGCGCAAGCGCAGCTACGTCACCCCTGAACTTGCACCGGGAACGCAGCGGACCGAGATCCGCGACGTCAACGGCGAAAAGAAGCTGGCGCGGACCGAGGCCTGGTTCGGCGGCTCGCCGGTCGTCTTCATGAGCAAGCTGCCTGCCGATTTCGCCCTCGCGGCGGCGCCAGACGCCGCACCGGCCGGTACCGACGCCATCGATGCCAGCGCCACGACTTCGGCCCTGCCCGGCGCAAAGCCCGCGGCAACGCCAGCCGATGGTGACCGGTCGGCCAAAGCAACCGGCGATATCGATCCGGCGAAATTCGAGCTCCGGCTCAACTAGTTCCCCTGCCCCACCCGGTCGCACGATCCAGGCCGAAAGGGTATTTCGCGAAGCGCGCTCCGGTCCCGGCCGGGGCGCGTTTCCGTTTTCCGGCGCCACGTTCTCAGCCCTGCCCGTTCGCCTCGAGGGTCGCGACCAGTTCATCGATACGGTCATGGGAATAGACGGCAATTCCGGACGAGCGAAGCAATGCCGCCACGACGCCATTGCCCGCGAGCTTTCGTCCTGAAAACGTACCGTCATAGATGAAGCCCGAGCCGCAGGACGGACTGCCGTCGATCAGCAACGCATGGGCACAGCCCGTCTGACGGGCAAGCTTCAGGGCGTTTTGCGCGCCCTCGATGAAGGCTGCGGTCACGTCTGCGCCGCTCACCTCCATGACGCGCGCCCTGCCGGCAAGCACGTCGGCGCCGGTCAAGCCGTTCTCGATCTCGGCCGGCGGCCGCGGCACCGGCAGTCCGGCGGACATCTCCGGGCAGAGGGTGACGAGACGCCCCTCGTCCCGCCAGCGTTGAAAGGCGGGATGGACGAGCGGCTTGGCCGCCCCGTCATACCGCACGGGATGGCCCATCAGGCAGGCGCTGACGAGGATTTTGGCCGAGATCTCAGTTCCCCTTCAAGACCACGACACAGCCCCAGCCATCATATTCTCCGCCGTATTGACTGGCGAGACGATAGAGCCCGAGCGTAGTTTCACTGATATAGGCTGGCGCTTCAGAACGCGAGAACTGAAACACCCACTTACCTTCATCATTGGATGCAAATGGTTCGTCGAAGGCGCTAAAACCGTTCCCCTGCAGGTCGGCTTTAAACGCATCACGCGCTTGCCGCGAAGGAAAATAGGTTAGGTGATCTACAAGGCGCGATGCATAGATATCGTCGCCATGGGCTACAAGGTTGGAGATGACATCATTGTCCGAAACCTGCTGCTTCTCGGCGTCGGTCTTCGGCAACAACGTCTTGAAGTAGCCAGTCCACGTCAAATCACTGATAGTACTGACATCGAGATGATACGTCGGAAAGGACGCCATTACCCCAGCAACCTTTTCTTGGAGAACTGCAGCATCCGCTGTGTAATAGTAGAACTCCACGATACCGGCAGAAGTCTTTCGCCCGACATAGCGACTGTTTGCTTCGGCATACAAAACTTCGGATAACCGGTCATCGATGGCGTTGATGTCTGGGAATTCTTCCGCCGTCGGGAATCCATTGTCACGCGGGTGCTTGATCTTCAAAGTGAGTATGGCGAAGGATGGCAGGGCTGCAACGGCCCCGCCGACCTGATATTCACGATTGACTGCCATCGAAGCTGGCCAGTTATCGACCTGCCGTTGATAAAAAGTCCAGTCAGCGTCCATTGGCCCCTCGCTCCTAACTTTTTGAACTCTTCGTCTTCAAGTTACAGGACCCTCGAGGGTTGCGCCGACTGCCCTGCTACCCCGAAATCTTCGAGAAATCGGCAACCGTGCCCGTCGCTTCGCGGATCGTCGTCAGCAGCGCCAGACGGTTGGCGCGGATGACCGCGTTCTCGTCATTGACGAGCACATCCTCGAAGAAACGGTCGACGGGTGCACGCAGCTTCGACAGTGCGGCCATGGCCGAGCGGAAGTCCTCGCCCGCTACCGCCTTGGCGGCGTCGGCAGTGGCTTCCTCGATCGCGGCATAGAGCTGTTTCTCGGCGTCGAGCGTCAGCAGGTCGGCGGAAACGCTTGCGGCGATCTCCGTACCCTTCTTTTCTTCCGCAGCAACGATCTGGGTAGCGCGCTTGGTGCCGATCAGCAGGTTCTTGCCGTCTTCCGAGGTGATGAAGGCGGTCAGCGCCTCGACCCGGCGGGCAACCATCAGCAGGTCGTCGGCCTCAGGCGTCAGAACCGCGTCGATCAGATCGTAGCGGGCGCCCTGATCGCGCAGATAGACCTTCAGGCGGTCGTGGAAGAAGGAGAGCAGGTCGCTGTCCTTCGACACGCTGAGGAGCGGAAGGCGGATCTTGCGCTCGAGCAGGATGCGGATCACGCCCAGCGCCGCGCGACGCAGTGCATAGGGATCCTTCGAACCGGTCGGCTTTTCATCGATCGACCAGAAGCCGACCAGCGTATCGAGCTTGTCGGCGAGCGCGACGGTGATTGCGACCTTGTCGTCGGGCACGCGGTCGGACGGGCCCTGCGGCTTGTAGTGATCCTCGATGGCGATCGCGACCGACGCGTCCTCGCCCTGCAGCGCGGCATACTTGCGGCCCATGACGCCCTGGAGTTCCGGGAACTCGCCGACGGCCTCGGTGCGCAGATCAGCCTTGGAAAGCACGACGGCACGATCGACGAGTTTCTCGTCCGCGCCGACCACCGGCGCCAGCTGCTTCGCGATCGCACGGATGCGGGACACCCTCTCGCCTTGCGTGCCGAGCTTGGCGTGGAAGGTCACGTTGAGGACGTCGAGCTTGGCCATGCGCTGGTCGAGCGGCTTCTTCAGGTCGAGGCCGAATTTTTCCGCCGACGCGGTCAGCTCGCCGAGGTCGGGCAGGTCGCCCTGGTCGCGCTTCCAGAAATGCAGCGCGTCGGACAGGCGGGCGCGCACGACCTTGCCGTTGCCGTGGATGATTTCCTTGCCGCCATCGGTCGCCTCGATGTTGGAGACGAGGATGAACTTGTTGGACAGGGTGTCGCTGCCCTGCACGCGGGTGACGAAGCACTTCTGGTTCGTCTTGATCGTCAGACGGATGATTTCCGAGGGGATCGAGAGATAGGCTTCCTCGAAGGTCCCCATCAGCACCTGCGGCCATTCGACGAGACCGGAAACCTCTTCCAGCAGGCCCTCGTCCTCGACCAGCTCGAGGCCCGAGGCAAAGGCGAGGTTGGCGGCGTCATGGGCGATGATCTGCTTGCGGCGCTCGGCGTCGAGCACCACCTTGGCCTTCTCCAGGCTCTCGGCGTAATCGGCAAAGCGCTTGACGGTGATCGCGCCCGGCGCATGGAAGCGGTGGCCGTAGGTGATGTTCGACGCAACGATGCCGTCGATCTCGAACGGAATGACGACGGTTTCCTCATGCTCGGTGCCGAAGGTGCAAACGATCGACTGCAGCGGGCGAACCCAGCGCAGCGAACCCGGCTTGGCGGAGGCGGCACCCCAGCGCATCGGCTTCGGCCACGGGAAGTCGCGAATGATCGCAGGCATGATGTCGGCGATGATCTCGGGCGCCTCGCGGCCCGGCTTGGAAATCACCGCGACATAGAACTCGCCCTTCTTCGGATCGCTCTGGACCTGCGCCTCGGAAATCGAGGACAGGCCGGCGGCGCGCAGAAAGCCTTCGATCGCCTTTTCGTTGGCGTCGGTGCGCGGGCCCTTGCGCTCCTCGCGGACGTCGGCGGAGCGGGCCGTCAGACCGCGGATGTCGAGCGTCAGGCGGCGCGGCGTCCAGTATTCGCGCGCGCCCTCATAGGTCAGCCCTGCCTCCACCAGCGCATCGGTGACGAGCTTCTTCAAGTCGCCCGCAGCCTTGCGCTGCATGCGGGCCGGAATTTCCTCGGAGCGAAGTTCAAGCAGGAGATCGGGCATAGTTCTCTTCCTCACCCTCCCCTAGCGAAGAGAGGGTCGGCACGCGGGTGCCGGCGTGTGGTGAAAATGGTTGGCTTCTGCTAGCAAAATTTGCCGTTGCTGCACAATGGCAAATATCGCGTCGGCGACGCTTCCTGTTCCCCGGCGGCGTTCCGGGACACATGGAATGTACCGCTCGAGGCAGCGCATGACTTTGGCGCTGCCTTGGGCGCGGCGCGTGCTCACCAGCCGCCGCCGCCGCCGCCACCACCGCCACCGCCGGAGAAGCCGCCTCCCCCGCTGAAACCGGAGGACGAACTCGACGGCGGCGCGGGAATGCTCGACGCCATGCTCGATGCCATCGACGACGAGAACCCGCCGATGCGCTCGGCAATTCGTCCGCCGCCGAAGTCGCCGCCATACCAGGCGGGGGCGTAGCTTGCCGCAGCCGCTCCGGCGGCCCCGGCCGCAGCCGCCGCAAGCCAGGTCTCGAACGTCTTCGTCCAGGGCTTTTCCACCCCGAGGGCGACCGCGTAGGGCAGCAGCTTCTCATAGTGCTGCGGTGACATCTGCGGCGCGCCCGCCATGTTCATGCGGTCCTTTTCGGCGAGCGTCATGTATTGTCGCAGCCCGTCGATGCCATCCATCATCCTCGCGCCGAGCGGCGTCGGCGCCCCCATGAGGAAGTAGTACAGCGCATTGAGCAGCACGATGCCGATGACCGATACGAACGCCAGAACCTCATTGGCACCGATCACCTCCAACACGAGGAGAAGCATTCCGGAGACAAGCGAAAAACCGATGAAACCGGCAATGCCGATGGCGATGACCGACAGGATCTTCATGGGCAGCGACGTGCCGCGGCGCAGGTTCTTGCCGAAAGCGACGGCAAAGGCGCCGATGAAGACCGTGACCGCCGCAGCGGCGACAAGCAGGATGATCGCTTCTTCGCTGAACGTTCCGAACATGAACAACGCCACGACCACAGCCAGGCTGAGCGCGACGCCACCGATGATATAGGGCTTGTTGGCGCGGTAGTAGCGGTCGCGGTGCTCCGATTCCATTGCGGAACGGAAGCGCCTGCCGACCGTGGCGACCTCTTCGCCATGCTCCTTGTCGATCGTCAGCGTTCCGTCGGTGCCGCCCAGCGCCTTGAGCAGGGCGGCTTCGCCCGCCCCCATCCTGGCCTCCGCAGGCTTTGCCGTACGGCGGATGACGATCGCGTTCTTGAGGTCGTCGAGAACGACATAGCCGCGAACGGCGAGGTTGATCGCGCAAGCCGCGAGAGCCGTCCAGCCCTGGCCGGAAAAGCCGCGGTTGTCGATGTAGTTGACCAGCGCCGGCGTAATGCCGTCCGGCGGATCCCAGCGCGGCACCATGATGCCGCGCGGCGGATCCCGGCCGACCTTCGACCATGAGCGCGCGTAGTAGGCGAAGACCAGGACGAGCCCGCCGAGACCGATGATGTTGTTGAGATTGTCCCGCAGCGCCCACAGGCTTTGCTGCGAGGCGCTCGGGGCGTCGATCTCGCCCTTCGCAAGCTTGATCGCGACAGTCAGGCCCTCGCCCACATCCAGCGGCCGGGTCGTCGAGAAGAACACTTCGCCGTCCTCCTCCATCACCCGCGCATTCCGGTCGGTGGCGCCATAGGCACCCGTATAGAAGGTGGTATCGACGGCTTCGGCGCCCTCCGGCAGGATGACGGTTGCCGTCGCCCGCTCGATCGGGAACGCCCAGCCATTGCCCGTGACATTCCAGTAGAGCTCGTCGTGGTCGTCGAAATAGCGGACCTGACGGTTGGTTTTATACGTGATCTGGAAGCTGTGCTCTCCGGGCTCCAGCAGGACATCCTGCGAACCGATATAGACGCGGATGCCACCGGAGATCGACTCGGTATGCCACGGTTCCGGCGCACCGTCGCGCTCGACGGAAATCACCTCGAAATCGACCGAAGCGCGACGCCCCGCCGCATCGAGAAAGGTCAACGGGAAATCGCGGAAGATACCACGGCGGATATCCCGTCCCTCGCTGTTGGCGACGATGGTTTCGGTCACCTCCATCGAGCCGTCGCGGTTGAGGTCGACAACGGAGTCGAAGGAGGAGATGTATTCCGCGGCGCTGGCGACGTGGACGGGCAACAGCACCACCACCGAAAGCAGCACCGCGGACAGAAGACGCATCAGCATGACGAACCCCGCGACGATCAGAACTTCACGGCGGGTACGGCGCGATCCGCTTCATCGGCAATCTCGAAGTATTCCCGCTTGGTGAAGCCGAACTTGCCAGCGACGAGGTTCGAGGGGAAGCTCTCGACCTGGACGTTCAGATCGCGGGCGGCACCGTTGTAGTAGCGGCGAGACATCTGGATTTCGCCCTCGACCGTTTCGAGGCTGCGCTGCAGTTCGGCGAAGTTCTGGTTGGCCTTCAGGTCGGGATAGGCTTCGGCCAGCGCAATCACCCGCCCGAGCGCCTGCGATAGCAGGCCTTCCGCCTGAGCGCGGCCGGCAACATCACTGGCCGGAACCGCCTGGGCGCGATTGCGCAGCTCGACGACCTTTTCGAGCGTATCCTTTTCGTGGGTGGCGTAGCCCTTGACGGTTTCGATCAGGTTCGGGATCAGGTCGGCACGCCGCTTCAGCTGCACGTCGATGCCCGACCATGCCTCTTCGGCCATCTGCCGCGCCTTCACGAGGCTGTTGTAGATGTAGACAACGTATAAAATAATCAGTGCAATAATTATCAGAAAATACATCCAGGCTACTCCAGTCACGTGCCGAATTTCGCGTGGACATTAAGCACTTCACCGAAAAATGTCATGCATATTCCGCGCTCCGGGGAGAGCCGGCGCCCTCCCCGCAAACCGGTTTTCCTCCAGCACTGCTCGCCCCGTCGACCGTCAGGCCTGCGGGGCCGGCGTCATCCAGCCCATGACCGCCCCTTCGGGGTCCTGCACGATGGCGATGCGGCCGACCGTCGGAATGTCGAAGGGCACGCGAACGATGGTCGCACCGTTGGCCTTGGCCTTGTTGATGCGCTTGTCGACGTCGTCGACGGCAAGATAGGCGAACCAGTGCTCGGGCACGCCGGCGAACTCTGATCCGACCATGGTGAAGATGCCGCCGACCGGCGTACTGCCCTGCATGCAGACGTAGTAGGGCCCGCCATTGTCCATCTCCATGGCGTCGAACGTCCAGCCGATGGTATCGCCATAGAACTTCATCGCCGCCTCGGCATTGCGCGTGTTCAGCTCATTCCAGCAGAATGTGCCATGTACCATTGCTGCAACCTCCCGTTCTGAACCCAAGGTGGGGAAGAATGACACAGAAGCGCGGCGACATCACGACCTGACCCCAACGCAAAACGGCGGCCCCGAGGCCGCCGCTTGCGAAAGGATAGTGCCCGAGATCAAGCGGCTTCGTTGTTCCAGTTCGCACCGCCGGCATCGGTCAGCAGGAAGGCTTCACCGCAGGCCTTAGCGAGCGTGCGCACCCTGAGGATGTAGCTCTGGCGCTCGGTGACCGAGATGACGCCGCGGGCATCCAGCAGGTTGAAGACGTGGGACGCCTTGATGCACTGGTCGTAGGCCGGGAACACGCACTTGTGCAGCGTGTTGCTATCGCCGGGCGCACCGGCGGCGAGAAGTGCCAGGCACTCCTTTTCCGCATCGATGAAGTGGCGGTGCAGCATCTCGGTATTGGCGAATTCGAAGTTGTGGCGCGAATATTCCTGCTCTGCCTGCAGGAAAACGTCGCCGTAGGTGATCTTCTCGTCGCCTTCGCGGCCATTGAAGTTCAGGTCGTAGACGTTATCGACGCCCTGCACGTACATCGCGAGACGCTCAAGGCCATAGGTCAGTTCGCCGGAAACCGGTGCGCATTCGATGCCGCAGACCTGCTGGAAATAGGTGAACTGCGACACTTCCATGCCGTCGCACCAGCATTCCCAGCCGAGGCCCCAGGCGCCGAGCGTCGGGCTTTCCCAGTCGTCCTCGACGAAACGGATATCGTGCAGCAGCGGATCGAGGCCGATCGCCTCGAGCGAACCGAGATAGAGTTCCTGGAGGTTCGACGGGTTCGGCTTCAGCAACACCTGGTACTGGTAGTAGTGCTGCAGGCGGTTCGGGTTTTCACCATAGCGGCCATCCGACGGACGACGCGACGGCTGGACATAGGCGGCCTTCCACGGCTTCGGGCCCAGCGCGCGCAACGTCGTTGCCGGGTGGAAGGTGCCGGCGCCGACTTCCATGTCGTAGGGCTGCAGCACCGCACAACCCTTGTCCGCCCAGTAGTTGTGCAGCGTCAGGATCAGGGCCTGAAACGAGCGCTTCGGGTTCATGTGGTCGGGCTGGATCGTGCTGGTCATGGGATGGTCCAAATTCATCGCGGGAATTTGCCGGACTGGTGCCACGGGAAACCGGAAGGGTCAAGACATTTGCGTCATGGCGCCACCGGCAGCATCCGGTTCGGTGATGCCCATCGCCATGCGGGGCTGTCGCGGGTCACGGCCGGTCACGGCCGGCCCGGGTACTGCACCGCCGTCACTCGTCTTCGCGGCGCACCCTGTACTCGCCGGTGACAGGATCCTTGACCAGGGTTCCGATCGCACCGGTTTCACGCTCCTTTTGCGCCTGCCGTGATTTGGCGGCGAGCTTCTGCGCGTCCTGAACGAAACGCCGGTAGAGCAGCCAGGCACCGACGACAAGAATAATGAGAATAATCAGTTGCGGCATGTCATGGCCACCTCCCGGCTTACAATCCGTAACGCGCCCACAATGCCTTTTCCTCGACCGTTTCGACAAGCCCCGATGCCGCAGACGCGGCAATGCGCTCGCCAAGGTTGCCGGCCGCGGTGACGCCCGGCAGACGCCGCCCGAAGAAGTCGCGGGCACCACTCACCAGCTCCAGCTTCACCTTGTCGCCGAAACGGCGCTTGAGTTCCTCGCGCATGTCGGCAAGGCCGTCGACCAGGCCGAGCGCGAGGCCACGCCCGCCGGTCCAGAACAGCCCCGAAAAGATCTCGCTGTCTTCGGCAAGCTTGGCGCCGCGACGCTGCTTCACCATGTCGATGAAGACCTTGTGGATCTCCTCCTGCAGGCTCTTCAGGTATTCGATGTCCTTCTCCTTCTCCGGCTGGAACGGATCGAGCAGGACCTTGTTTTCCCCGGCGGTGTAGACGCGACGTTCGACGCCGATCTTCTTCAGCAGGTCGGGAAAACCGAAGCCGCCGGAAACGACGCCGATCGAGCCGACGATCGAGGTCGGATCGGCGAAAATCTCGTCACCGGCAAGAGCGATCATGTAACCGCCGGACGCCGCGACATCCTCGACGAACATCAGCACTGGCTTGTCTTTTTCCGTAGCGAGCGTGCGGATGCGCTGGAAGATCATCCGCGACTGGACGGGCGAACCGCCGGGCGAGTTGACGGAGATGGCGACGGCAGGCGCATCCTTCATCGCGAAGGCTTTGTCGAGGGCGGTGGCGACCGAAGCGAGGTTGAGCGCCGGACGGAACTGGTTGCCCCCCGCCATGATGATACCGTGCAGGCGGACGACCGGAATGACGGTCTCCTCCCTGCGAAAACGCTTCGGAACCAAACGCTTCAATACTCCGGCCATCTCACATCCCTATCTCGATAGATCCATTCCGTGATGTATGCATGCCTGAAACAAACACAATGGCGAGTCGCAAAAATCATCGTCCCTTGCGGTGGTAGGCCGCCCGGCCGTTGTTGAGGTCGTCGACGAAGGCCGAGAAGCGATGGCTGTCCGGTTCGTGCATGACGAGCGGCGACCTGAGGTTCAGCCGCGCCCGCGAGCCCTTGATCGCAGTCACGAGGATGCGCACCGCATTCTCGCCGTCGCGCGGGTGGATGGCGGTGATCTCCAGCCCGCCGAACCGTTTGCCGCAGGCCTCGATGATCTCGGCGATCGATTGCGGCCGGGCGATCAACGACAGTTGCCCGCCCGGCACCATGATGGCGCCGGCTGTGCGGATCCAGGCCTCGAACAGGCCATCGGTCATGGCGTGGGCCTCGGCCTTCAGGCTGTCGGGCGTGCGCCGGTCGCTGGCATCGTTGAAGGGCGGGTTCATGATGACGTGGTGGAAGTGATCATCCACCAGGCCGGAAGCGATCCGCGTCTTGCCGGTCACCGCGACATCCGCCTCGTTGACCGAGACGCGGGCGGCAAACCGCTCGTTGCCGGCAAGCGCGAGGCTCTTGCGGGCATATGCGGCCATCTCCGGCGAACGTTCGAAGAGCGTCACCTCGGCCTCCTCCAGCCGGGAAGCGACTGCCATGCCGGCGGCTCCTGCCCCCGCCCCGAGATCGGCGACACGAACCGGACCCGAGGCCGCCACCAGCGAGGCGAGCAGCATCGCATCCATACCCGAGCGATGGCCGCGATCGCGCGGCTGTACGATATGGAACCTGCCGCGATGGAAGGCATCGACGGTCTCGGCAATGTCTGCGGTCATCGGCGCGTTCACTTGTCGTCCGCCAGCAATTCGTCGCCGAGGCCGGCGTCCTTGAGGATCTGGCGCGCTTCATCGGCCCGGTCGTCCTCGACCAGGAAGCGCCGCGGCAGCATGCCGAGAGAGCCTTCGAGGATGCTCATGTCGCGGTCGGCGACGAGACAGTGGATCCCGGCATCCTTCATCAGGCTTTCAGCGAAGGAAAGCACCACCGGATCATTCGTTCGGATAAGTTCGTGCATAGCGCTCCTTTCCCTGCCGATTTTGCATTGACGTGGCATTTCACCTCTTGCCGCAGCACCTACCCCTTTCTATTGTCAAAACCAATGCATGAATAGGAGTCCGGATCATTGGGCGTTGTAATACCGCTTGAGGAAAACAAGAATAAAATGGCATCGGTGCAGCCGCTTGTCGACCTGACCAAGGCCGATATGGAGCGGGTGAATCAGCTGATCCTCTCCAAGGCCGGCTCGGATGTGCAGATGATCCCGGAAGTCGCCAACCACCTGATCTCGTCCGGTGGCAAGCGCCTGCGCCCGATGCTGACGCTCGCCTCGGCGGCGATGTTCGACTATCACGGCGACGCCCATGTCAAGCTCGCCACCAGCGTCGAGTTCATGCACACCGCGACATTGCTGCACGACGACGTGGTCGACGAAAGCGACCTGCGCCGCGGCAAATCCACCGCCCGGATGATCTGGGGCAACCAGGCCAGCGTCCTCGTCGGCGATTTCCTGCTCGGCCAGGCCTTCCGCATGATGGTCGAGGTCGGATCGCTCGAGGCGCTCGACGTGCTTTCGACCGCCGCCTCGGTGATCGCCGAAGGCGAGGTGCTGCAGCTTTCGGTCGCCAAGAACATGGAGACCACCGAGGACGACTATCTCGCGGTCATCCGCGCCAAGACCGCCGCCCTCTTTGCCGCCGCTGCCGAAGTCGGCCCGATCGTGGCCGGCACCGAAAAGGCAAAGCGCAGCGCACTGAAATCCTACGGGATGAACCTCGGGCTGGCCTTCCAGCTGGTGGACGACGTGCTCGACTACGGTGGCAAGGCAACCGACCTCGGCAAGAACGTCGGCGACGACTTCCGCGAGGGCAAGATCACCCTGCCGGTCATCCTGGCGTATCGTCGCGGCACGGCCGAAGACCGCGCCTTCTGGAAGACCGCGATCGAGGGTGGCGACAACGGCGATGAAAACCTCGAAAAGGCCCTCGGCCTGATCACCAAATACGGAGCACTGAGCGATACGACGGCGCGTGCGATCCACTACGGAACGATCGCCCGCGATGCGCTGGCGCCGCTGCCGCAGTCGCCGTGGAAATCGGCGCTGATGGAAGTGATCGACTTCTGCATCGACCGCGTGAGCTGATTTCCGCCGGGTTGGATTTCCTTGCGGGGCTGCTTCAAAAAAGCCATTCTGGTATGAACTCAGTCGGCACATGAAATGGTGCCGCCGGTCAGCGGCCGGCATTCTTCGACGAAAGGTTTCTCCATGCGGCAGAGATTTGCCATCCGCCTTCTTTCCGGGGCTGCGCTGACCATCGCGGTGGCGTTTTCCGGCGGGTCGGCGGCATTCGCCGCGGCAGCTACGGCCGAAGGTGGCGAGACCGCCGCCGAAGCGTTCAGCCCGGACCGCATCTCCACCTTCTCCGGCGCCTTTCTTGCCGCCCGCACCGCGGATGTCGACAAGGACTACGAGAATGCCATCGCCTTCTATCGCAAGGCGCTGGAGTTCGATCCGCGCAATCTGGAAATCCGCGAGCGGCTGATGATCTCGCTGCTGATGAACGGCGATTTCAAGGACGGCGTCAAATATGCCGAGGAACTGAAGAACGATCCGTCTGTGGAACGCATCACCACGATGGTGCGCGGTCTCGACGCGATCCATCGCGGCGACCATGCGGCGGCCGAGAAGATCCTCGTCTACAGCGGCCCGAACGACCTCGAGCGGATGATGAACAGCTTGCTCGTCGCCTGGGCGCGGATGGGCGCCGGCAAGAGCGACGAAGCGCTGCAGATGATCAAGAAGCTCAAGGGCCCGGAGTGGTTCGCGATCTTCAAGAACTACCATGCCGGCGCGCTTGCCGCCGCTAGCGGCAATGTCTCGGCGGCCCGCACGCATCTCAACGAGGCGATCCTCGATCGCGACGGCAGTTCGACCGCCCCCGACACCTTCATCCGCGCGGTCATGGCCCTTGCCCGGCTGGAAGCCCAGCAGGGCAACAAGCAGAAGGCGCTGGACACGATCGCCGTCGGCGAGAACTTCATCAGCAACTACGCGCCGCTGAAGGCGCTCCGCGACAGCATCGCCAAGGGCGACAAGCCGAAGCAGCAGATCACGACGGCCTCGCAGGGGGCCGCCGCCGTGCTGTTTTCGGTCGGCAGCGCGCTGAACCGCCAGGGCGCCGACGACGCCGTGACGCTCTATCTGCAGGCCGCGTTCGCACTTGATCCGAAGAGCGACGACACGCTCGTCCTGCTCGGCGGCATTGCCGAGAACACCAAGCAGCTGGAACGCGCGATCGAGTTCTACCGCCGGGTGCCGGCCGATTCGCCGATGCGCCGGATCTCCGAGCTGCAGCTCGGCGTGACGCTCGCCCAGACCGGCAAGGTCGACGAGGCCCGCAAGCACCTGAAGTCGCTGATCGAGGCGGATCCCAAGGATATCCGCAGCTACCTCGCCTATGGCGGCGTACTTTCCGACGCCAAGGACTACGAGGAGATGGCCCGCACCTTCGACGCCGCCGTCGAGGTCATCGGGCCGGTGGCCAACCGCAGCCAGTGGCCGGTATTCTTCCAGCGCGGCATCGCCTATGAGCGGCTGAAGCAGTGGGACAAGGCCGAGCCGAACTTCCGCAAGGCGCTCGAGCTCAATCCCGACCAGCCGCAGGTGCTGAACTATCTCGGCTATTCCTGGGTCGACATGAACCGCAATCTCGACGAGGGCCTGGAGATGATCCGCCGCGCCGTCGAGCTTCGTCCGGACGACGGCTACATCGTCGATTCGCTCGGCTGGGCCTATTACCGGCTGAACCGCTTCGACAATGCGGTCGAGGAACTCGAGCGCGCCGCCGATCTCAAGGCCGGCGACCCGACGATCAACGACCATCTCGGCGATGCCTACTGGCGTGTCGGCCGCCAGGTCGAGGCGGTCTACCAGTGGCAGCGGGCGCTGACGATGAAGCCGGAACTGCCGGAGATCCCGAAGATCGAGGACAAGATCCGCAACGGCCTGCCGGCTCTGACACCAACGCAGCTGGCGACCGGAAGCGCTTCTGGCGCAGCCGCTGCCCCGGCGCCGAATGGCGATGCCGGCAAGCCGGCGACCGACCCGGCGATCACCAAGGAGCCCCAGACCGAACCCGAACTCGAAACTCCGTCCAACCAGATGCCGGCCACCCCCGACACCAAGGCGGAAGCGGTGCCCGCCCAGCACATCATCCTGCCGGGAGAAACACTCTGGAAGATTGCCGAGGAAATGCTCGGCGACGGACAGCGGTTTCAGGAAATCCTCGACGCCAATCCACGGCTGAAGCGTAATCCGAACCGGCTTGTCCCCGGCCAGACGATCGACTTGCCGAGCGAATAAGCGCGTATCCGAGGGTTTGAGCAGCCGCATGCCGGATTTGGCCTTTCCGACGATCCACGAGCGCGCCCGCGCGAAAATCAACCTAGCCCTGCATGTCACGGGCCAGCGCGACGACGGCTATCACCTGCTCGAGAGCCTGGTGACCTTTGCCGATTGCGGCGACCGGCTGGACTTCACCCCGTCCGCCAGCGACAGCTTCAGCCTTTCCGGCCGTTTCGCCGCACTGCTTTCGCAGGACGGCAGCGACAACGGCGGCAATCTGGTGCTGAAGGCACGCGACATGCTGCGAGCGGCCGTGCACGCGTCCGGCCACGAGGCCGGTCCGGTTCAGATCCATCTCGAAAAGAACCTGCCGGTGGCCTCGGGCATCGGCGGCGGCTCGGCCGACGCCGCTGCGGCCTTGCGCGGGCTGCTGCGCGTCTGGAACGTCCCGTCCGGTTCCATCGACCTCGATGCGCTGGCCATCCGGCTTGGTGCCGATGTGCCGATGTGCCTTGCCAGCCAGCCGCTGATCGCCCGCGGCATCGGCGAGACGATCGAGCCGGTGCCGGACCTTCCATCCTTCGCGCTCGTGCTCGCCAATCCGCTGAAGGCCGTGTCGACGCCGGAGGTGTTCCGGGCGCTGCACTGCAAGACCAACGGCACGCTTGCCATTTCCCCGGCACCGCAGAGCCCGGCCGAGTGGCTTGCCGCGATCAGCAACCTTCGCAACGATCTCGAGCCCCCCGCCCGCACTTTGGTCGGCGAGATCGCGGAGATTTCGGACCTGCTGCGCAGCCATGGCGCAAGCTTCGTGCGCATGTCCGGCTCGGGCGCGACCTGCTTCGGCGTCTATGACAACATCGATGATGCGCATGCGGCGCAGGCAACTCTTCTCACCATCCGCCCCGACTGGTATTTTGAAGCGACGACAACGGTTTCAGGGAGTTTGCCATGCCGGGCATAGACGACACGCGGCCCTTCATTCCGGTCGGCATCGCCGTTCTGACCGTCTCCGATACGCGCACCGCCGAGGATGACCGCTCCGGCGACGTGCTTGCCGCCCGCGTCGTCGATAGCGGCCACCGGCTGGTGGCGCGCGCCATCGTGCCCGACGACAAGGACCGCATCTACGCCCAGGTCAATGCCTGGACGATGGCCGAGGAAATCGACGTGGTGATCACCACCGGCGGCACTGGCCTGACCGGCCGGGATGTGACGCCGGAAGCACTGGAGCCCATGTTCGAAAAGCGCATGGACGGTTTTTCCGAAGTCTTCCACCGCATCTCCTACGACAAGATCGGAACATCGACCATCCAGTCGCGGGCAACCGCCGGCGTGGCCAAGGCCACCTACATCTTCGTTCTGCCCGGGTCGCCCGGAGCCTGCAAGGATGCCTGGGACGGGATCCTCAAGCACCAACTCGATTATCGCTACATGCCCTGCAACTTCGTGGAGATCATGCCACGGCTCGATGAGCACCTGAAACGCGGCGGACATCGGAGCTAGCGCCAGGACGCGGCGCGCGCCGGTATGACGGAACGAGAGCTGCCCGGTGCTTGCGCGCCGCTGCTGCGGTACCGTTGCCCTAGGGGCTGCGCCATCCCGACATAGCCCTCTTGATGAGGCCCGGCCTCTGGAGCGAAGTCGATATTTCGACTACACTTCATGCTTCCAGCTACACCGAATGCAGCGAGCGCTTCCCCGTACCCGTCGCGGGTACTCCCTCTCGAGACCAGAAAATTCGATTCGCAGATCACCTGAATTCCAAGCCAGGAGGATGCAATGCGAGTGCAGTCTGACGAACGAACCCCGTACCGCCGGCGTTTATCGATGCCCCTGTTGGCGATCGGCCTTGCGGCCCTTGCCATCTCCACCGCGGGCGCAGCCGAGGCGATCACCGAAGACGAAGCCCACGCGATCGGCGTCGAAGGCTATGTCTATTTCTACCCGCTGCTGTCGATGGACACCACGCGAAAGCAGCTGACCAATGTGGAACCCACGGAAGGCGCGATCGGCGGCCCGCCCAATCACTTCGCCAATATCCGCGAGTTTCCGCCCGCCGACATGAAGGTCGTCGTCCGTCCCAACTTCGACACGCTGTATTCGAGCGCCTGGCTGGATCTGACCAAGGAGCCGGTGGTGGTTTCCGCCCCCGATACCGACGGCCGCTACTACCTGCTGCCGATGCTCGACATGTGGACCGACGTCTTCGCCTCGCCGGGCTGGCGCACCACCGGAACCGGCCCCGGAAACTTCCTCGTCGCCCAGCCCGGCTGGCGCCCGGAACTTCGGGAGAACTTCGCCGAGTTCAACCTGCCGGAAGGCACGCAGCGGATCGACGCACCGACGCCCTATGTCTGGGTCATCGGCCGGACCAAGACCGACGGACCGTCGGACTATGAAGCCGTCCGCAAGATCCAGGATGGCTACAAGGTCACGCCGCTGTCGCAATGGGGGAAGACGCCCGAACCGGCGAAGGTGACGATCGATCCGTCGATCGACATGAAGACCCCGCCCAAGGTCCAGGTCGACACGGCCTCCGCCGGCGACTATTTCGGACGCGCCGCCGAACTGATGAAGCTCCATCCACCCCACATGACCGACCAGCCGATCATCGCCCGGCTGAAGCGGATCGGTTTCGAACCCGGCAAGAGCTTCGATCTCTCCAAGGCCTCGCCGACCGTGCAGAAGGCGCTTGCGACCGTGCCGCAGGACGCCCAGGCGCTGATGGCCTGGAAAATACCCACCCTCGGCCGGGTCACCAATGGCTGGTCGATGAACACCGAAACCATGGGGGTCTACGGCAACGACTACCTCAAGCGTGCCGTCATCGCCCAGCAGGGGCTTGGCGCCAATCTGCCCCAGGATGCCATCTACCCCTTCAACCTTGGCGACGCTTCGGGTCAGCCGCTCGACGGCAAGAACAGGTACGCCATCCATTTCGACAAGGACCAGATACCGCCGACCGACGCCTTCTGGTCGATCACGCTTTACGACGACCAGGGTTTTCAGGTCGCCAATCCGATGAACCGCTTCGCCGTCAGCAGCTGGATGCCGTTCAAATACAATACGGACGGCTCGCTCGACCTCTACTTCCAGAACGACAACCCCGGCGCCGAAAAGGAATGGAACTGGCTGCCGGCACCCGAGGGGCCATACACCCTGACGATGAGGCTCTACGCGCCGAAGGCAGCCGCGCTGACGGGGAAATGGAACCCGCCGCCGGTGACCAAGACCGCAGCGGTCTCGCCGATCGCCGCCCAGTAACCGGCAGTGACCGGACGATTGCCGGCGCCGCAGGCAGGCGCCGGCTCTCTCAAGCATCATCGTGCGGCCGAGGCCACCCAGGAGGGGATGATCTCGCTCGACAGCCGCTTGATCTTCTGGCCATCTGCCAGTTGCGCCAGGCTCATGCCCGAACGGGCCGCGGCTATCGCCTGGCGCTTGGCCATCAGCAGGCCGAGTTCGAGCGGCTTCTTGCGCCGGGCCAGCCGCTGCAGCAGTGGCTTGCGGTAGTTCCGCGACGCGGTGAAGCGTGCGGGCAACTTGTTCAGCGAGACATACTCGGCGATCTCTTCGATCCAGCCAGTCTGCGGGCGGGCACCCGGCTCGACCAGCAGCACCCAATCGCCACGCGCGGTGTCGAGAATATCCTTCACATCCCATTCGGCATGGAACCGGCAGCCGGCCGCATCCGCCACCTTCGAGGTCCCGTCCTTCGAACCATGGTCCAGCACGACGACGTCGCTGACCAGCCCCTCGACGGCCCCGGCGACCAGAATTGACAAGGTCTGCGCCAGTTCCGGTTCGTGATTCCGGCATTCCAATATCACGGTGAGCATTGCCAAAACTTGTCTTTCCAGCGAACGGCAACGCAGGTCAGCGCGGCACGATGCATTTTTGTTCTTGCATTGTTCTCATTTGTGCACTAGGAATTTAATCAGGATTGAACGGGGATGCAACAGATTCCCCGCCTGGAGAAATCAATGAACGAGCTGTCCCATGTTGGGCAGGCTGCAATTGCGCCTGCCAATACGGCAGATATTGCCGATGCGATCGTGGCCGCCTCCGGCCTCAGGGTCGACGGAGAACGTCGCCGCGGACGTGGTGCGGGGATGAACCCGTCGGGACGGTTCGAGGCGCTGAGCCGCATCGACATCGACGACGGCTGGCAATCGCTCGAGGAACTCCCGCCATTCCTCACCGAAGTGCAGGTCGAGAAGCCGCGTACCGCCATCACCCGCAATGAATCGCCGGATATCCCCTTCGACCGTTCGATCAATCCCTATCGCGGCTGCGAGCACGGCTGCATCTACTGCTTCGCCCGGCCGACACACAGCTATATGGGGCTCTCGGCAGGCCTCGATTTCGAGGCCCGGCTGTTTGCGAAGCCCGATGCGCCGAAGCTGCTCGAACGCGAACTGGCAAAGCCCGGTTACAAGCCGCGTACCATCGCCATCGGCACCAATACAGACCCCTACCAGCCAATCGAGAGGGAATGGCAGATCATGCGCCAGATCCTCGAAGTGCTTGACAGGGCGAACCATCCGGTTGCGATCGTCACCAAATCGGCGCTGGTGATGCGCGACATCGACATTCTCAAGTCCATGGCCGCGAGGGGGCTGGTCAAGGTCGGCCTGTCGGTCACCACGCTCGACCGCAAGCTGGCGCGGACGATGGAGCCACGCGCATCGACGCCGGCGCGACGGCTGGAGGCGATCCGGGCGCTCTCGGCGGCCGGCATTCCGACCTCGGTGATGATGGCTCCGGTCATTCCCGCGCTTAACGATCACGAGATCGAGCGGGTGCTCGATGCGGCGCACGCCGCCGGCGCCCGCGAGGCCGGTTACGTCATGCTCAGATTGCCGCTCGAAGTAAGCCCGCTGTTTCGCGACTGGCTGCTGCAGAACTATCCCGACCGTTACCGCCACGTCATGTCGCTGGTGCGCTCGATGCGCGGCGGCAAGGATTACGACGCCGAGTTCGGCAAGCGGATGAAGGGCGCCGGTCCCTATGCCTGGCAGATCAGCCGCCGGTTCGAACTCGCTGTCAAGCGCTTCGGCATGGCCCGCCGCAGCATGCACCTGCGCGACGACCTGTTCGTGCCGCCGAACGGCAGCGGGGTGCAGCTGTCGCTGCTCTGAGCAATCGCAATGAGGGTCCCGTCTCCCGGGGCCCGCGCAACCGGAGAGGCCGCCAGCCGTTCATCGGCTTCACAGGCCTCCGAGAAGATCCGGCTCGGGCTTCCCTGTCCCGGGACCGGTAATGCCCCCGGGGTGCCGCCTCACAGGGGCGGCCGCGACACCCGGCCGCCCACCCGGGGGCTTGCAGGAAATCGGGTTGGCGTGCGAAGTTCGCCGCATGAAACGCCGCACGCCACCCGATTCTCCGTCCCTCTTCGAAGCCCAGCAAACCGGCCCGGATTTCCGGCTGGAACGTGAAGCGCTGAAGGCGGGGCACCGGCCGATTGCCGGAACTGACGAAGCCGGACGCGGCCCTCTGGCAGGCCCTGTCGTCGCCGCGGCGGTGATCCTCGATCCCAAGCGCATTCCGGAGGGCCTCAACGACTCCAAGCTGCTTTCCGCGGCCCGCCGGGATGAACTGTTCGAGGAGATCATCGCCACTGCCTTCGTTTCGATTGCCTCGTCCGGCGCCAGCAGGATCGATACCACCGACATCCGCAAGGCCAGCCTGGACGCCATGCGCCGCGCCGTCGCCGGCCTGCAGGTCGCGGCCGGTTTCGTCCTTGTCGACGGCAAGGACGTGCCTCCCGGCCTTGCCTGCCCTGGCCGGGCCGTGGTCAAGGGCGACGCGCGCTCGGTATCGATCGCCGCCGCCTCGATCCTCGCCAAGGTCACCCGCGACCGGATGATGGCCCGCGCCTGCACAGTCTTTCCCGGATACGGCTTTTCCAGTCATGCCGGTTACGGAACCGCTGCCCACCGCAAGGGCATCGAACTGCATGGACCCTGCATGCTCCACCGGATGAGCTTCCGCCCCTTCCGGCAAGAGTGATCTCACGAAAGGATGCGAGCCTATGATCGAGGTCGCAATTCGCCGCGCGCAAGCCGACGATCTGCCTGCCATCGTGTCCCTTCTCGCCGATGATCCTCTGGGCGCCACGAGGGAGAACCCCTCCTTGCCGCTCGATCAGCGCTATGTGCAGGCCTTCGCTGCCATCGATGCGGATCCCAACCAGTTCCTCGCCGTGGCCGTTGACGCGAGCGGCATCGTGGGGACGCTGCAGCTGACTTTCCTGCCCGGCCTTTCCAGGCTGGGCTCATGGCGCGGCCAGATCGAGGCTGTGCGCGTCGCCGAGTACAAGCGCGGGGCCGGCTTGGGCGAACATCTGCTTCAGTGGGCAATCTCCGAATGCCGCAAGCGCGGCTGCAGTCTTGTCCAGCTCACCACCGACAAGGGTCGCACTGACGCGCACCGCTTTTACGAGCGCCTCGGCTTCACGGCGAGCCACCTAGGATACAAGCTCGCCTTGTAGCAGTTCCAATGACGCCGCCGAACGGAGGCCTGCTTGGACACAAAAAAAGGCCGGGATTACCCGGCCTTTTCAATTCGATATTGATCGGCAGTCTCAGTTGAGGCGAGCCTTGACGTCGTCGACGGCCTTGCTGAACAGTTCGGCCTGAACCTTGCCTTCGCTCTTCTTGGCGATGACCGCTTCGGCGGCGCTGATCGCCAGGTCGACGGCAGCGGAACGCACGGCGTTGACCGCTTCCGCCTCGGCCTGCTTGATCTTCTGCTCGGAAAGCGCGTTGCGGCGGGCAACGAACTCTTCGGTCTTCTGCTTGGCTTCCGCGGTCAGCATTGCGGCTTCGCGTTCGGCGGCAGCCACGATGTTGGCAGCTTCGGCTTCGGCTTCCTTGCGCTTGCGCTGGTAGTCGGCCAGAACCTGCTGGGCCTCTTCGCGCAGACGCTTGGCTTCAGCCAGCTCGTCGCGGATCTGGTCGGCGCGGGCGTCGAGCGCCTTGTTCACCATGCCAGGAACCTTGAGGTAGACCAGCAGTGCCAGGAACAGAATAAGGCCTACGAGTGCGTAAAAAGATGCATCCAAAGCCATGGCTTAGCCCTCCTTGCCGGATGCTGCGGCAACAGCAGCCGCGACATCGCCCTTGCCGGCGGCAGAAGCGCCGATCAGCTGGTCAACGATGGTCGAAGCAGTTTCTTCCGCAATCGTACCGACATCGGCAAAGGCCTTCGCCTTGATGTCGCCGATGCGGGCTTCCGCTGCCACAAGCTTCTGCGCCAGATCGGCTTCGATCGCGGCGCGGTCGGCATCAGCCTTGGCCTTGGCCGCATCACGAGCGCTACCTGCGATCTCGTGTGCCTTGGCCTTGGCGACTGCAAGTTCCTTTTCATAGGTCTCGACAGCAGCGTCGGCTTCCGCGGTCAGGCGGCCGGCTTCGTCGAGATCCTGTGCGATGCGATCATGCCGGTTCTCGAGAATGCCGCCGATCCGGGGCACGATAACCTTCTGCATGAGGAAATAGAAAATGCCAAAAGTGATCGCCAGCCACAAAAGCTGGGATGGATAAGTCGTCTGGTCGAACGGCGGGAAAACGCCGCCCGCGTGACCGGCGTCATGTGCTACGCCCGTCTCCGTGTGGGTTTCGCCGACGGCCGGAGCGCCCGCTTCGGCGGTTCCTGCCGGGGTCGACTCGGCGTAAGCCGGGGTCACAAACATGCTCACCTCCAGGTGTACTGCAAATGCGAAGGATCACGGCCCGCAGCCGCGAACCGTGATCCCATCCTCAGCCGTGATTAGACAGCGAAGAGGAGCAGAAGCGCGACGAGCAGCGAGAAGATGCCCAGAGCTTCCGTAACGGCGAAGCCGAATACCAGACGGCCGAACTGGCTGTCAGCAGCAGACGGGTTGCGCAGTGCGCCGGAGAGGTAATCACCGAAGATACGGCCGAGTGCGAGAGAGGTACCGGCCATGCCGAGGCATGCGAGACCTGCGCCGATGTACTTTGCTGCTTCCGCTTCCATATGGTTACTCCTTAGAAATGGTTGTTGCGGCTTGTGAGGACCCGGTCGCACCGGGACCAGCGACTTTATTCTCAGTGACCACCATGCACGGCGTCGTTCAGGTACATGCACGTCAGTACCGCGAAGACATAGGCCTGCAGGAAGGCAACGAGAAATTCGAGACCGGTCATGGCGACCGTCATCAAGAGAGGCAGGATCGAGCCGGCGACGCCGAGCGGGCCAATGGCGCTCATCGAGACGACGAAGCCTGCGAAGACCTTGAGGGTGATGTGGCCGGCCAGCATGTTCGCGAAGAGACGAACCGAGAGGCTGATCGGACGCGACAGGAAGGACACGACTTCAATTGCGGACACCAGCGGCAGAAGAGCGCCAGGAACGCCCGACGGCGCGAAAACGCCGAGGAAGTGGAGGCCGTGCTTGTAGAAACCGTAGATCAGAACGGTCAGGATGATGAACAGCGCCAGCGCGAAGGTCACGATGATCTGGCTGGTGATGGTGAAGAAGTACGGGAACATGCCGAGCAGGTTCGCGGTCAGCACGAACATGAACAGCGAGAATACCATGGGGAAGAATTTCATCCCCTGATTGCCCGCCCCTTCCCTCAACATCGAGGCAATGAACTCGTAGGACATTTCGGCAACCGACTGCACGCGGCCCGGAATGAGGCCGCGGCTCGAGGTTGCGAAGTAGAGGAATGCCGATGCGACGGCGACCGTCACCACCATGAAGAGCGAGGAGTTGGTGAACGAAAAGTCGATCCCGCCAATTTCAATCGGAACAATCTTTTGAATCAGGAACTGATGGGTCGGATCGTTTGCCACCGTTGCGTCTCTTTCAAGTTTGTCCGCCGGAACGGCGGAAGTCTCTGTCCCGAAACAGCGCCGTCAGGCACCGTCTCCCTTATTCATGTTTTCGCCGTTCTTCCGATCCATCGGGTGAGGTGCAACCTTACCCACGGCTCTTAGAACGTTCAGCACACCAGCACAGAAGCCGATCAGCAGGAACACGATCATGCCCCACGGCGATGTACCGGCAAAACGGTCGAGAAGATAGCCCAGAATCGCTCCGACGATGATGCCCGAGATGAACTCGCTGGAAATCTTCATCGCCAAGGCGTAGCCTTTGCGGCTTTCCTCGGCGCGGCTTTCCGTTGCCTCGTCGTCCTTCGCCTCTTTGTGAATGGTCGCCAGCTTGGCTCCCAGTCGCTTTCGGCGTTGCTCCAGACTTTCGTCGCGGTCGTCCGACATGATGTATCTCCTTTTCCGCTCCGCCGGACGGGGGCACCGTCACTTTGGCCATCAAACGGTCAAGATTTACAGCACCTTTCGGCCCGTTTTGAAGTCGCGCGCAACATAGTTTTAGGGGCAGATATAGTCAAGGCGTAGCCAGCGCTTGCCCTTTGACAAATTAACCGTGGAAAATCATCACCTTAGGTGATTTTTCCGAGTCTACCCCCAACTAATGCCGAGAAATGCGGCACGCCAGTGCCATTTGCAGGCGCATTTCCCGCAGACGGCGAGAGACTCGGCCCCCGCAAGTGGCGCCCCGACACTCAGATCCAGCCGCCGCCATAGGTGCGGTAGAACACGTGCAAGCCGATACGGCCGACTTTTTTCATCGTCGGCGCCCAGTTGGGGCGGACGTAGATGGCATGGTAATGAGTGGCGGAGCCGACTTCCGGCAGCCAGATCTTGCCGGCGGTGGTGGCCATGGCAACGTCGCGGGCGACTTTCCAGTGATATTTGGAATCGACCCGGTCCTTGATGTTGTCGCAGGCGAAGGAGAATTGGCAGGCATTGCGCCAGTCCTCGTTCTGGTAGACCACGCCACAGATGGTCTTGGGATAGGCCGGATTGCGGACGCGGTTGAGGATCACCTGCGCCACGGCCGCCTGGCCCTTCACCGATTCTCCCCTCGCCTCGAAATAGATGCCGGAGGCAAGGCACTGCTGTTCCTTGGCGGAAAATACCGATGCCGGCAGGACGGATGCCGCCCAGGCGTGATCCTCGGGACCGATGGTCGGCGCGAAACGCCCTGCCTCGTCATCCTTCTTCAGAATGGAATCGAAGGGGGAGACGCGGGCGTAGTCGGGCTTCGGCGGAGCATAGGCGGTCGCCAGGACATCGGGCCTGGTGTTGGTCACGAGATCGGCGAGCATGGCGGGCACGCCGGCGGCGGGCTTCTCCGGCTTCTTCTTATAGAACGCGGTTGCGACCTCGATCTCCCGGCCGGCAATCTCCGGCTTCGCGAAGGCCATCCGTTCCTTGCCGTCGAAAGCGGGGGTCAGCAGCGAACTCGTGCGCTGCAGCACCGAACCAGCGGAAAATGCCTTTGGAGGCTGAATGATCTCGACCGCGACGATTCGGCCCTTCTTGTCCTTGCGGTTGACGCGATCCTCGTCAGGACTGTCGGGGCGCTTGTTCTTCGGCTGGTTGAAGGCGATTTGACGCCCGTCGGGAAGCGTCATGCCGGCACTGCGGCCAACCGGCCCGGTAATGATCGGGTCGACGAATGTCAGTTCGGATTCGTGGATCGAGCCCGCCGGCGATTCCGTCAGCACCATCCGCCATTGCGGCGTGCCGCGATCGGCGCCCGACAACAGTCCGGCGAGATCCGCATAGGCGGGAAGCGTAGGGAATGCCAGCCAACCGGCCACGCCGAAAATGACGGGCGAGCCCCATTTGTCGAACGACGGGGAGATACGCTGGCGGGAACGACTTTTCTGACGCAAGACCAGAACTCCAACACGAAAACACGATCAACTCGTGAAAAACAATGTCTCATTAACCTTGATGCTTGGTTAATGACCCATCTGCGCGCCAAAACGAACGGCCCGGAAACCGCGCTGGGTTCCGGGCCGTTAGGAGGTGCCGATGTCGAAAGCTCAGATGATGACCTGCGATCCCATCTCGACGACGCGGTTGGTCGGCAGGCGGAAATAGTCCGATGGATCGGCGGCGGTATTGGCGAGCGCGATGAACAGCCGATCCTGCCAGTGCGGCATGCCGGACTTGGCATCGGGGACCAGCTTACGGCGGCCGAGATAGAAGGACGTCGACATGATGTCGAACTTCAGCCCGGACCTTCTAAGGCCCGCCAGCGCCTGCGACACGTTCTGCGCCTCCATGAAGCCGAACTTGATTTCCACCTTGGTGAACCGGTCGGACAGTTTCGTCACGACATAGCGGTCGTCATTATGTACGCGCGGCTTGTTGAGCGTGCGCACCGTAAGAATGATGTTCTTTTCGTGCAGCACGTGATTGTGCTTCAGATTGTGCAGCAACGCGGCTGGGGCCGATACCGGATCGCTGGTGAGGAAGATCGCGGTTCCGGGCACGGACACGGGGCCATGGGCGCTGGACTTCTCGATCATCGGCACGAACGAGGCCAGCGGGATGTCGGTATGCCGCGTCTTGGCGAGCAGGATTTTCGTCCCGCGCCGCCAGGTCCACATGATGACGGTGAAGAAGATCGCGAACAGCACCGGTACCCAGCCGCCGTCATGGATCTTCAGCATGTTGGCGCCGAGGAAGATCAGTTCCAGCACGAGCAGCGGCAGTATCACCATCAGCGCCAGCCCGAGCGACCAGTTCCAGCGCACCCGCACGAACTCGAAGAACAGCAGCGTGGTGACCACCATCGCGCCGGTGACCGAGATGCCGTAGGCAACCGCAAGCGCGTCGGAACTGCCGAAGCCGACGACAAGCGCAATCACCCCGACGAGCAGGAATGAATTGACCGACGGCAGATAGATCTGGCCGGTATGGCTCTCGGAGGTGAACAGGATCTCCATACGCGGCAGCAATCCGAGATGGATCGCCTGACGGACGAGCGAAAACGCCCCGGTAATGACCGCCTGGCTGGCGATGATCGTGGCCGCGGTGGCGAGGATGACCACTGGCAGCAGGGCCCAGCGCGGGAACATCAGATAGAAGGGATCAGAAACCGCATCCGGATTCTGCAGGACCAGTGCTCCCTGTCCGAGATAGTTGAGCGTCAGCGCCGGAAAAACCAGCGTGAACCACGCCCATTGTATCGGGCGACGACCGAAATGACCGAGATCGGCGTAGAGCGCCTCCGCACCGGTCAGGGTCAGGAAGACAGCGCCGAGCACGATGACGCCGAGGAAGGCTTCGCGATAGAGAAAGCTGACGGCGTGCCACGGCGCGAAAGCGGCAAGAATGCCGAAGTCGTCGAAGATATGGTAGACGCCGCCGATCGCTATGACGATGAACCACAAAGCAGTGATCGGCCCGAAGAAGCGGGCGACCGCATTGGTCCCGCGGGACTGGATCGCAAACAGCCCCACCAGTATGCCGACTGCGATCGGCACGATGTAGCGCGATGATGACGGCGCCACCAGCTTCAGGCCTTCGACCGCGGAAAGCACCGACAGTGCCGGCGTGATCATGGCGTCGCCAAGAAACAGCGCGGCGCCGACCAGGCCCATCAGCATGAGCATGCCGGTATGGCCGTTGCCGGTCTTTCTCAGCAGTGCCAGAAGCGACAGGGTACCGCCCTCGCCGTCATTGTCCGCCCGCAGCAGCAAAAGCACGTATTTAATAGTGACGATCACCGTCAGTGCCCAGATGATCAGCGAGATCAATCCAATGACCTCGTCGCGCTGAAGTCCGTCATGGGCGATCGGCTTCAGCGCCTCGCGAAACGCATAGAGCGGGCTCGTGCCGATATCGCCATAGACCACACCAATAGATCCGAGGGCGAGATAGGCAAGCTTGCGCCAACCTTCCCTATCCACGGCAGGCTGCACAGCATCTTGAGACATTGAGGTCAAATCCGGCTCTCAGAGCCAGCCTTTCCAGCGAAAGAAGAAGAAGGGGATGATAGCGGAGAGAAGCATCAGAACAAGAGCGACGGGATAGCCCAGTTCCCATTTCAATTCCGGCATGAACGCGAAGTTCATGCCGTAGATCGAGGCCACCATCGTCGGCGGCAGCAGCACTACCGAGGCGATCGAAAAGATCTTGATGATGGCATTCTGCTCGACGTTGATGAGCCCGAGCGAGGCATCGAGCAGGAAGGTGATATTGCCGGCGATAAAGGACGCATGCTCGGACAACGACTGGATGTCGCGGGAAATCGATCGGCAAAGCTCCTTGGTCTCGCGATCCTCCTGTACCATCGGCACGGTATAGAGAAAGGTCATCAGCCGCGACAGCGAGGCGAGACTGTCGCGGGTCTTGCTGACCAGGCGGTGATGGCCGGCGACGTCGAACAGGCGGTCCTCGAGATGGCGCGGCTGCCGCCGGTTTGCGCGGGCCCGGTCGCCGAAAACCTTGAGCGACAGGCTGTCGATGCGAAGTTCGGCATGCTCCAGGATCTCGGCGGTACGGTCGACGATCGCTTCCATCAGCTTGCTGAGCAGCACCGTGCCCGAACGGCATCCGTCCGGCATTCGACGGAGGCCGGCGGCAAACAGCCCGAAGGCCCTGGGCTCGGCGTAGCGGATCGTCACCAGGCGGTCGCCGGCGAGGATGAAGCCGATATCGGCCAGTATCGGGACCTCGGAATCGGCGCGGCAGACCAGCGACGCCGTCATGAACACGGCACCGTTCTCGGTATAGAGCCGGCTCGATGGCTCGATATCCTTCAGATCCTCGCGGGTCGGCACCTCGATCCCCAAAAGGCGCTCGACATAGCCCTCTTCCGATTTCGTCGGATTGAGTAGGTCGAGCCAGACGGTGCCGTCGGGAAAGGCCGGCGCCTCCTTCTCGTTCAGGGTGACGGCCTCGCTGTTGGAACAGTACGCAATGATCATTCTTCGCACCTGCAAGCAAGATCGACCAGAACAGTCATTGCTGCGCAGAAGCGCCGCACCCACGATCCGGAAGCATTACAGCATCGCTCGATCCCGTCGCCGGGGTCGGCTTCCAGTGGCCCGTTTCTAGATACGAGACAGGGGAATACTGGCGCGATGCAATAGTGCAAATGCAAGCAATATTCAAGCGGCCCGATAACGCATGAAAACCTGCCGCGAACATTGGCCGACATCAAGGAAACGCCGCGATGCCGGCCTAAACTAGATTGGTCACCCTAGCTTGTGACTTTGCACAGGAGGATAAACATGAGCAGCAAACCTAACCTTTTGCCAAGTCTATGGTCAGACACTTCGTTCCGCGACATGCGGCGGGAAATGGATCAGGCACTCGAGGCGTTTTTCGGTAATCGCGGGCGATCTGCGAGAGGCGAAGGCAGGGAGTTGCAACTGCAAAGTTTCAACGCTCCGTCGATCGACGTCGTCGAAAACGACAAGACGATCACGCTGACCGCGGAACTGCCGGGCATTGACGAAAAGGACATGGATGTCTCCGTCAACAACGGCATCCTGACGCTGAAGGGCGAAAAGAAGCTGGAGAAGATCGACGAGAAGGACAGCTACCGCATGTTCGAAAGAAGATACGGTTCGTTCCAGCGCTCGCTGAGCCTGCCCGATACCGTCGATGAAAGCGCCATCCAGGCCACCTTCGACAAGGGGGTTCTCACCGTCACCATGCCGAAGAAGGCCGGCAGCCCGCCGGCCGAGCGCAAGATTGCGATCACCAGCAAGCCCGCGGGGCCCGCGACCTCCAGCAAGCCCGCCGGAAGCTGACCGGCGCGAAAGCGAAGGGGAGAGCCCTCCCCTTCGTCCTATTCGAACACGATGTTCGGGGCCTGGCGTTGCGGCTTGTCGCCGACCTGCTGCCAGACCTTGCGGGCGATGTCCCGGTAGATCTCGGCCTGGGGGCCATCCGGCTCGGAAATCACGATCGGCATCCCGGCATCGGACATTTCACGGATGTTCATCGTCAGCGGCACCTCGCCGAGGAACGGAACCCCGATGCGCTCGGCTTCCTTGCGGGCACCGCCATGGCCGAAGATATCGTAGCGCGCGCCGGTATCGGGAGCGATGAAATAGCTCATGTTCTCGACGATCCCGAGCACGGGTACTTCCACCTTCTTGAACATGTTCAGCCCCTTGCGGGCATCGATGAGCGCCAGGTCCTGCGGCGTCGAGACGATCACCGCGCCGGCAAGCGGGACCTGTTGCGCCATCGTCAGTTGGGCATCGCCCGTGCCCGGCGGCATGTCGACCACCAGCACATCGAGATCGCCCCAGGCGACCTCGCGAAGCATCTGCATCAGCGCCGACTGGACCATCGGTCCGCGCCAGATCATCGCCGTTTCCTCCTCGACGAGGAAACCCATCGACATCACCTTGAGACCGTAGTTCTCCATCGGCCGGATGATGCGCCCTTCCATCTGCGTCGGGCGCCCGGAGATCTTCAAAAGCCGCGGCATCGACGGGCCGTAGATGTCCGCGTCGAGAATGCCGACCCTGAGGCCGAGCGCCCTCAGGCCGAGCGCAAGATTGACTGCGGTCGTCGACTTGCCGACGCCGCCCTTGCCCGAAGCCACGGCAATGATCGCGCCGATGCCGGGAACACCGGGCTTCTGCGGGCGCTGAGGCGCCGCCGCATGACCATGACCATGGCCATGGCCCGCATGGCCTGCATGCGCCGTGGTGGTGGCCGGCTGCGCGGGCGCCGCCGCTGCGCTTCCGGCCTTCTTGTCGGCAGTCAGCGCCACCATCGCGCCCTTGACGCCGGGAATGGCCTTCACCGTCCGCTCGGCCGCCTGGCGCATCGGCTCAAGTTCCTTGGCGCGTTCGGCCGGTACGGTAATGGAGAAATAGACCTTGCCGTCAGCGATGAACACGTCGGACACCATGCCGAGTTCGACGATATTGTGCTCGAGGTCCGGACCACGCACGGTCTTCAGCGTCTCGAGAACCTGTTCCTTCGTTACCACCGTCATTGCCCTACGAATGCTCCTCGTCGTCAGCTTGGCGCGCGACACCGCTCTTGCGGGGCATACCAACCATCTTTTGCCGATATTTTCATCCTATTTCTGGAGGTCGCCAAGCGGAAATGTGCATCACGGGTCTAAGCTCACCCTGCGCCGGGCTGAGAACGCGACAAGGCCGCCAGGAATGCCGCTGCCCAACTACACTGGGCATGGGTGGCACCCACTGGCGGCCTCGCCGCACGCGCTCTTTGGTGAACGCTGTTCCTTTTTGGAGTCCCCTCTGGACCGCAGCCATGAATAAGCAGGAAGCGTGCCAGTTTCAGAGAATTTTATAAAAGCGCGCTTTTTCAATGCACTATCGGCGACACCCATTTTGACCGCACCCAAATCGCCCGGTCCGGGACGACGCCTTTTTATCCAGTGCGCCGCTTTCATACGCAGCCGCGCGCCGGCAACTGCTTATTTGATAAGCCCGATACGAAGCGCCTTGGCCACTGCCTGGGTGCGGTTCACCGTATTAAGTTTCTTGGTTGCCCGGTTCAGGTAGTGATTGACCGTATGTTCCGACAGCGTGAGTATTTCGGCGATCTCGGCACTGGTCTTACCCGCCGCAGTCCAGTTCAGACAGTCGATCTCCCGCTCGCTCAACGTATCGTTGTAACGGGTATCGAGATTGCGGATCTCACCCAGACGGTCGAAAACATGTTGTGCCAGATAAGCGAGTTCCGTCATTTCACGGGTAGTGAAAAGCGAGCGGTCACCCATGAACGAAACGGCACCGCGCATGCCCGAAGCATCGTAGGTCGGGAAGGAGACCCCGCGCGGCAGCTTGAAGCGCTCGAACAGCGCGATCGCTATCTGGTCCCTGCCCTCGGCGCGCTCGCAGGCCGACAGATCCACCACGAAAGGCAAGGTGGAGCGGCGCAGGTGGTGAAGCACCGGGCTGGTCGCGATCAACCCCTCCTGATCGTAGATTGCCAGCATCTCCGCCGGCCAGCTTGAAATCACCGTGCTCGTCGCGATCTCGGAAGCCGAGGCGGGCGGCATGTTCAGCACCATGAAGGCACGTGCGCCATAGGCCTCGGTCAGCCTGCGCATGAAACGGAATACGTCGAACTGGGTATTCAGTCCAGCGATCTCGGCAACATAGCTATCAACAGGCGTCGGCACCTGCGCATTTTCAGCGTTAGCCATGACCTGCCCCCCTCATGTTTCTTGAAGCGGCAATCTGTTTCAGCACAATCGTGTCCATTGTCGTCTATCCGCTTTTTTCCGAACGAGGCCACTTGAGCGCAAACCATCCGGTTATTTAATTTTCGAACATAAGCGCAAACGAATTATCACCGCATGACTTCCGCGATAATGCTCCCTGCCTCCGCCCCTGAGGCGGACTGCATCTGGTCGCAATCTCATCCCGTGTTCCCCCCGCTCCTCCGCCGGGGTCGTGAAATCGCCACCGGCAGTCTCGCCTCATCATGGGCTCGCGTTCCACCGCATACCCCTAAAATTTTGGGGCAGTACGGCACAACCAGACCGATCGGCAATTTACGGAAGGCGCCGGAAATTACCAAGCCAGGCGCGCTGTGTTTACGGTAAATACCATTGAATTTTATGGCTTTTCACTGCAACTCCTACGACCTTGAATTGCCTTTTGCCTGCAGCTTGGGTCCTGATCCTGCGAATCGAGAAAGGCTGCGACAGCTGCGTTCATGCCCTGATGCGAAGTATTTCCTGCCACTAAATAACGAATGAAAAGTACCTGTCGCCAATTGCATGCAAAAGAAATAGTAAATCTGACGATTGTCAATGTGTCGTTCTGAGATCACCGTCGCGGCCCGAGGCGTCCGTTCATCTCTTTCATGATACCGGCCGCAGCAGCGCGGACCTGGGGAGCCCAGCCTTCCAGATCGGCGAACCTGACCCGATAGGCCGGGCCGGTCACGGAAATCCCGGCGAAGAAGGTCGGGTCCTGCGAGCGGATCGCGGCGGCGACGCAACAGATGCCGCTTTCATGCTCTTCGAGGTCGAAGGCGTGGCCGCGCCTGCGGATCGCGCCGATGTCCTGGAGAAGCGCGGCGCCGTCGCCGTGGGTGGCGGCGGTAAACCGGTTAAACCGGATCTGCGCGACCAGTTCGCCCAGCGCATCGTCGGGCATGGCGGAAAGCGCCGCCTTGCCGATGCCGGTGCAGTAGACCGGCGATGCATTGCCGATCTGCGAGTACATGCGTATCGCCGATTGCCGCCCGTCCACCTTGTCGACGTAGATGATGCTCGTGCCGCGTAGGACGCCGAGATGCACGGTCTCGCCCGTCAGTTCGTTCAATGCCCTGAGGTGGGGCTCGGCGACGCTGCGAAAATCGTTTCGCGACCAGGCGCGGGAAGCGAGGTTCAAGAGCCTCAGCCCCGGCCTGTAGGTGAGGTCGCCGGCGAATTCGAGCAGACCTTCCTCGACGAGATGGCCGAGCTGGCGGTGAAGCGTGCCGCGAGGCTGGTCCGAGACGGCAAGAATTTCGGTGAACCGCAGCGGCCTGTCGGCCTGCACCACCAGGTCGAGCACGGACATGAGCTTGCCAAGCGTCCCGGTTCCGGGTCCTGCCCGGATCGACTGAGGCGCCCCGGAGAGCGAGGATTTCCTGTCAGGCTGCATGCTCACGCTTCATGTCCTTTCGGCGCGTCCGCTTGACAATAGTATGACTATTAGCCGATAGTTCCGAATAGTCAAATCGCGTTCCGGATAATGGAACCGCTTGACGGGTCGCTCTTCCGGCGGCAGGGAGGAAACGGAAACATGGCAACCAGGCCGGCGCAATTTCCCGACCTGAAGGACCGCGTGGTCCTGATCACCGGCGGTGGCTCCGGCATCGGCGCGGCACTCGTCGAGGGTTTCGCGCGCCAGGGCGCCCATGTCGCATTCTTCGATATCGCCGAGGAGGAAAGCACTGCGCTGGTGGAGCTCCTCTCGGCCGAAAGCGATCGTCCGGTACGCTTCTACAACACCGACCTGCGAGACCTGGACGCCGTCCGCGCTTCGGTGCAAGCCGCAGCAACCGAGCTCGGCCCGATCACCATCCTCGTCAACAATGCCGGCTGGGACGACCGCCACGACCTCGACAACGTCGACGAATCCTACTGGGACGAGAACCAGGCGGTGAACCTGAGGCACCTGTTCTTCGTTACCCAGGCAGTGGTGCCGTATATGCGTGCTTCCGGCGGCGGGTCGATCATCAACATGTCGTCCATCGCCTTTATGCTGAACATGCCGGATGTACCCGCCTATGCAGCCGCCAAGGCCGGCATCATCGGGCTGACCAAGAGCCTTGCCGGCCGGCTCGGCCCGGAGAATATCCGTGCCAACTGCGTACTGCCGGGCATGATCGTGACCGAGCGGCAGAAGCGCCTGTGGCTCACGGACGACAGTATCGAGGCGATGGTCGACCGGCAGTGCGTAAAACGCATGCTGACGGCAGAGGATCTGGTGGGTCCCTGCCTGTTCCTGGCATCCGACTGTTCTGCGGCCATCACCGCGCAGTCGGTCATCGTTGACGGAGGCCTGATGTGATAAGCAACCCCGCCTATATTGCCGTCGACTGGGGTACCAGCAGTTTTCGCCTGTGGCTGATGGCCGAGGACGACAGCGTGCTTGCCGAGCGCCGCAGCGACGAAGGCATGACCACAGCAGCGCGTCTCGGCTTCGCCGACGTGCTCGACGCCCATCTCTCCGCAATCGGCGCGCCCGACGAACTGCCGGTCATCATCTGCGGCATGGCCGGCGCCCGCCAGGGCTGGGTCGAGGCCGGATATGTCGACGTGCCCTGCCCGCTATCCGATGTGCTGAAGGGTGCGATTTCCGTGCCCGGCGTCACGCGCGACATCCGCATCCTGCCCGGCCTTGCGCAGCGCGGCGGCACACCTGACGTCATGCGTGGCGAGGAAACCCAGCTGCTCGGCGCGCTCGCCACCATCGGCGACGCCGACAGCCTCGCCTGCCTGCCGGGCACCCACTCGAAATGGGTCCACGTCACCCATCGCGGCTTGACCGCCTTCTCCACCTTCATGACCGGCGAGCTGTTCGAGGTCATTTCGAAGCATTCCATTCTCGCTCATGCCGTCGTCGGTGCCGGCGGGGTCGATCCCGCCGAGTTCGACGCCGCCGTCGCAACGGCCTATCGGCAGCCGGCACTTGCCACCAACCTGCTGTTTGGCGTGCGCGCCGCCCAGTTGCTGCAGGGCCTGTCGCCAGAGGCGGCCGAAGCGCGGCTGTCCGGTACGCTGCTCGGCGTGGAAATCGCCGGGGCCGGCAGCCTGGTGCGGCCGGGCACCACCATCACCCTGATTGCGTCGGGCCGCCTGCAGGCGATCTATGAAACCGCCTTCCAGCGCCTCGGCCTTGCCTATGTCACCATCGATGCCGAGGAGGCGGTCCGCCGCGGCCTTTCCGCGGCAGCACGCAGCCTCTGGCCGCCTGTCCCGGAAAGCCCTTGATGAACCGCATTCCCTTCCCTGAAATGAAGTATCCGCTGATTGCCATCCTGCGCGGCCTGAAGCCGGCCGAGGCCGAAGGCGTCGTCGGCGCGCTGATCGAGGCCGGACTGACGGCAATCGAGATCCCGCTCAACTCGCCGGACCCGTTCCGCTCGATCGAGATCGCCGCAAGGATGGCGCCGAAAGACTGCCTCATCGGCGCCGGCACGGTACTGACGGTGGAAGACGTCGACCGGCTCGATGCCGCCGGCGGCAGGCTGCTCGTTACTCCCAATATCGAGCCTGACGTCGTCCTTCGTGCCCGGGAAAAGGGCATGGTCACCATGCCCGGCGTCTTCACCCCCACCGAGGCGCTGGCGGCCGCCCGCGCCGGCGCGACGGGATTGAAATTCTTTCCGGCAAGCGTGCTCGGCCCGGCCGGGATCAATGCCATCCGCGCGGTCCTGCCGCCGGAGCTGGTGATTGCCGCTGTCGGCGGCGTGTCGGACCGGAATTTCGGCGACTACCGGCGCGCGGGCATCCACGCCTTCGGCCTCGGCACCAGCCTCTACAAGCCGGGCATGAGTGCCGCCGAGGTTGCGGAACGGGCCAGGATAACCATCACCGCCTATGACGCGGCAGGGGGAGCATGAGGCGATGACGGAGATCCATGCATTCGCGGGCAAAATGCTGTGCGGCGCCCGCTCGCAACTCGGCGAAGGTCCGACCTACGATCCGGCGACCGATACCGCCTGGTGGCTCAACATCCTCGACCGCGAACTGCACGAACTGCATCTTGCGAGCGGCCGCAAGCAGGTGCATGCGCTGCCGATGATGGCAAGCGTGCTCGTGCGCGTCGACGACACCCGGCAACTGCTTGCCACCGAGCACGGGCTCTTCCTTCGCGACATCGCGACCGGCGGGCTGACGCATCATGCCGACCTCGAGGCCGACAAGCCCGGCAATCGCTCCAACGACGGCCGCACCCACCCGAGCGGCGCGCTATGGATCGGCACCATGGGCAAGCGCGCCGAAGACCGCGCCGGCGCGATCTACCATGTCGCCAGCGGCAAGGTGACCAGGCTTTTCGACGGCATCAGCATTCCCAATTCGATCTGTTTTTCCCCGGACGGCAGCATCGGCTATTTCACTGACACCCGCGTCAACAAGCTGATGCGGGTGGCGCTCGATCCGGCCACGGGCCTGCCGGTGTCGGAGCCGACAGTGCTGGTCGACACGACAGGCGAAAAGGGCGGGCTCGACGGTTCCGTCTGCGATGCCGACGGACATATCTGGAACGCGCGCTGGGGCGCCTCGGCCGTCGACCGCTATACCCCCGGCGGTCACCGCATCGCCCGTTACCACGTGCCGGCTCGCCAGGCCTCCTGCCCCGCGTTCATCGGCGGGGACGGCTCGCGCATGCTCGTAACCACCGCTTGGGAAGGCATGGATGATGACGCGAGAGCCGCGGACCCGGAAGGCGGCGCGACGTTCGAGCTCGGCATTAAGGTCAGGGGTGTCATCGATCCGCCCTATGCGCTTTGACGCCCGTCCCGTGTTTGACGATTTCTGATTGACCGGAACGCGCGACGCGCTGCCGGAGGAGGACCGCATATGAACGAGAAGAAAAAGGAACTGCGCAGTCGCCACTGGTATGGCGGCACCGGCAAGGACGGCTTCATCCACCGCTCATGGATGAAGAACCAGGGCTTTCCCGATCACGTGTTCGACGGTCGGCCGATCATCGGCATCTGCAACACCTGGTCGGAACTTACCCCCTGCAACAGCCATTTGCGCATTCTCGCCGAAGGGGTGAAGCGTGGGGTCTGGGAGGCCGGCGGCTTTCCCGTCGAGTTTCCGGTCTCGTCACTCGGCGAAACCCAGATGCGCCCGACGGCAATGCTCTTCCGCAACCTGCTGGCCATGGACGTCGAGGAGGCCATCCGCGCCTACGGCATCGACGGCGTGGTGCTGCTCGGCGGCTGCGACAAGACCACCCCCGGCCAGCTGATGGGCGCCGCGTCCGTCGACCTGCCGACCATCGTCGTGTCCTCAGGCCCGATGCTGAACGGCAAGTGGAAAGGCAAGGACATCGGCTCCGGCACCGACGTCTGGAAATTTTCGGAAGCCGTGCGCGCCGGCGAAATGAGCATGCAGGAATTCATGGCGGCCGAAAGCGGCATGTCGCGCTCGCCGGGCGTCTGCATGACCATGGGCACCGCCACCACCATGGCCTCGATCGTCGAGGCGATGGGGCTGTCGCTGCCGACCAACGCCGCCCTTCCCGCCGTCGATGCCCGCCGCATGGCTCTTGCCCATATGACCGGCAAGCGCATCGTCGAGATGGTGCACGAGGACCTGCGCCTGTCGAAGGTGCTGACCCGCAAGAATTTCGAGAACGGCATCATCGCCAATGCCGCTGTCGGCGGATCGACCAATGCGGTCGTCCATATGCTGGCGATCGCCGGGCGCGCCGGGGTCGAACTGACGATCGAGGATTTCGACCGTATCGGCGGTCAGGTGCCCTGCATCGTCAACTGCATGCCGTCGGGCAAGTACCTGATCGAGGATCTCGCCTATGCCGGCGGCCTGCCGGCGGTGATGAACCGCATCCAGCACCTGCTGCACGCCGACGCCCCGACCGTGTTCGGGGCGCCGATCGAGAAATACTGGCAGGACGCCGAGGTCTACAACGACGATGTCATCCGCCCGCTCGACAATCCGCTGCGGGCTGCGGCCGGCATCCGGGTGCTGAAGGGCAACCTCGCCCCGACCGGCGCCGTCATCAAGCCGTCGGCGGCAAGCGAGCACCTGCTCGCCCATGAAGGCCCCGCCTTCGTGTTCGAGACGGTCGAGGACATGAAGCGCCTGATCGACGATCCCGACCTGCCGGTGACCGAGGACACCATCCTCGTGCTCAAGGGCTGCGGGCCGAAGGGGTATCCGGGGATGGCCGAGGTCGGCAACATGCCGATCCCGCGCCGCCTCGTCGAGCAGGGCGTTCGCGACATGGTGCGCATCTCCGACGCCCGCATGTCCGGCACCGCCTTCGGCACGGTCGTGCTGCACGTGACGCCGGAATCCGTCGCCGGCGGGCCGCTGGCCGTGGTCAGGACCGGCGACCGCATTCGCCTCGACGCGCTGAAGGGAGAGCTGACGCTGATGGTTTCCGACGAGGAACTGCAGGCGCGCCTTGCCGCCTGGCAGAAGCCGGACAATCCGTGGAACCGCGGCTACTACAAGCTCTACTACGATCACGTGCTGCAGGCCGACAAGGGCGCTGATCTCGATTTCCTCGTCGGCAAGAGCGGCGATACGGTGCTGCGCGAAAGTCACTAGGGCGGGCGGACGAGACGACATCGGCGAGCGGCGCCTTGACAACAGGCGCCCTCAGCCTGTTCCCTCCCGGCACTATCGAGAGAGGAACAGATGACGGGTATCGTTCTCATCACCGGCGCGACGTCGGGCATCGGCGCTGCATCGGCAAGGCTTCTGGCGGCGAAGGGCTTCACGGTCTATGCCACCGGGCGCGATCCCGGCAGGCTGCAGCCGCTGACGCAGTACGGCTGCCGCATTCTAGAACTCGATGTGACAGATGAGACTTCGATGCAACGGGCGGTCGAGACCATCCTTGCCGCCGAGGGCCGTATCGACGTCCTCGTCAACAATGCCGGTTACGGCCAGTACGGGGCGCTTGAAATGCTTCCGGTCGAGCTGATGCGGCGGCAATTCGAAACCAACGTCTTCGGGCTGATGCGGCTGACGCAGATGGTCTTGCCGGCGATGCGCGCGCAACGCCACGGCCGGATCGTCAATGTTTCCTCGATGGCGGCCTATTTCACCTTTCCGGGCGGCGGTATCTACCACGCCTCCAAGCATGCGGTGAACGCGCTCTCCGATGCACTGCGCTTCGAAGTCGAGGGCTTCGGCATCGACGTGGTCACCGTCGAACCGGGGATGATCCGCTCCGGCTTTTCCGGCACGGTGGTCGGCTCGATTGCCGGCGGCGAGCGCAGCGACGCCTATGCCGAATTCGACCGGCGGCTGGCGATCACCATGCGCAAGTCCTATGAAACCGGTGCGACTGCGAAATTCACCGGCCCGCCTGATGATGTTGCGCAAGTGATCCTGAGGGCCGTAACCGCAGCCCGGCCCCGCGCCCGCTATCGCGTCACCCTTGCCGCGCGCGTCCTTATCGCGCTGCACGCGCTGCTGCCGGACCGGCTTTGGGACAGGCTGCTGGCCACCCGCTTCTATCGGCCCCGGTCCTAGCGTCCGCGGGCAAGGATGCGGCCTGCGCAGCATATGGTTGCGGAAAGCACGCAAACATGCCCGCTCTGGTCGCCATATTTTTTTCGGAACAAAACCGCTGGACGAACCATTCCCCTTTCGAACCGGCAAGGAGAGCGACCGCAAACGGTTCTCGCCAGCCAAAGTTCAATCCAACATGAAAGGCAGGTTCGACATGCTCAAGAAACTCTTCACGACCGCGGCCGCTGGGGCAATTCTCGTGAGTGCGACGGCGGCAGCGCCAACGGCCTTTGCACAGGATGCAACCAGGCCGCTTGATCCGGCGGCTGAAACCCCATCGACGGTTCCCGGCATCGCACCGGCAGTGCCTGACGGCTCGACTTCCTCGACGGCGCCGACGGCACCGTCCACCGAGGTCACCGGCGTCTATCTCAGCGAACAGGCCCCGGATCACATCAGCGCCAATAACTATATCGGCCAGTCGGTCTATAACCCGGCCGACGAGGACGTCGGCAAGATCAGCGACCTGATCATGGACAGGGATGGCGGCATCGTCGCAGCCGTGGTCGGCGTTGGCGGTTTCCTCGGCATCGGCCAGAAGAACGTCGCAGTGCCGATCGCCAAGATCGACGTCATCCAGAACCCGACCGACGGCAGCCTGAAGCTGACGACCTCGGAAACGTCCGAATCGCTGAAGGCCGCGCCGGAGTTCAAGACGCTCGCCATGGTCCAGTCCGAAAAGGATGCCGGCACCACCGGCTCGGTAACGCGGACCCCTGATACGACCCAGTAAAGGCATGACCTTCCAGACGCCGGTCCATTACCGGCCAACTGGCGGCGTCCTATCGGACGCCGCCCTTTTCATGCATCAATACCAGGCGTCCGGCATGGCCTTCTTCTTCCCGTCGATATAGGCGAGAAGCGCTTCGTCCACCGCTTCATCCAGCTTGGGCGCCTCGAATTCCGCAAGCGTCTTCTTCCACTGCCGGTTGGCGCGCGTAGCGATATCGGTGGAGCCCTGTTCGCTCCACTTCTCGAACGGCTCGTTGTCGGAAAGCGTCGAGTCCCAGAAGGCGCTGGTGTAGTTGCGCATCGTATGATCGCAGCCGAGAAAATGGCTGCCCGGCCCGACTTCGAGGAAAGCGTCCATCGCGAGCGTGTTGTCGTCGACCACCACGCCGGCCAGGTAGCTGTGCAGCGCGCCGCAAAGATCGGTGTCCATGACGAACTTTTCATAGGACATCGACAGCAGGCCATCGAGAAAGCCAGCGGAATGCAGGATGAAGTTGGCGCCGCAATGGACTGCCGACAGCATCGACATCAGCCCTTCCTGCATCGCCTGGCCATCGGGCAGCTTCGAATTGGAGAAGTTGCCGGCACAGCGCAGCGGCAATTGCAGGCGCCGCGCCAGTTGGCCGATCACCATGCTGCCGATCGCCGGCTCGGGCGTGCCGAAGGTCGGGGAACCCGAGCGCAGCGACATCGACGACAGGAAATTGCCGAAAATGACCGGCGCGCCCTTGCGCTCGAGCTGGGTCAGGGCGCAGCCGGCAAGCGTTTCGGCGAACGACTGCGCGATGGCGCCGGCATTGGTCACCGGTCCCATCGCCCCGCCGAGAATGAAGGGCACGATCACAGCCGCCTGGTTCGCCCGCGCATAGGCGCGCAGCGACTTCGTCATCGTTCCATCCCAGACGAGCGGCGAATTGACGTTGACGTTGCCGAGGATCACGCAGTTGCGGTCGACGAAATCGGCGCCGAACAGGATGCGCGCCATGTCGATCGAATCCTCGGCGCGATCTTCCGCGGTGATCGAGCCCATGAATGGCCGGTCGGAGTATTTGATATGAGAGTACACCATGTCGAGATGGCGCTTGTTGACCGGCACGTCGACCGGCTCGCAGATCGTTCCGCCCGAATGATGCAGCCACGGGCTCGACTGGGCGAGCTTGATGAAATTGCGAAAATCCTCGATCGTGCCGTAGCGGCGGCCGTTGTCGAGATCCATCACGAAGGGCGAGCCATAGGCCGGCGAGAAGACGACGTTGTCACCGCCGATCTCGACGTTGCGTGCCGGATTGCGCGCATGCTGGGTAAACTGCGCCGGGGCCGAGGAGACGATTTCGCGAAGCATGCCCGGCTCGAACGTCACCTTGACGCCATCGACGCGGGCTCCGGCCATCTTCCACAATTCCAGCGCTTCCGCATCGTCGCGAAACTCGATGCCGACTTCGGCAAGAATGCGATCCGCCGTCGCCTCGATGCGCTGCAGGTTTTCTTCCGAAAGAATGTCGTAGGTCGGGATATTGCGCCGGATGTAGGGAACGCCAATGGGCTTGGCCGTCCCGTCGCGCCGCGCGCCACGTGCTCCCCTCGTGCGCCGTCCCGGTTCCGCACCGTCGTTTTCCATCACTGTCATGCAACATGCTCCCCTTGTCTTTGATGGGACGCTAGCGCTGGTCAACCGCTTTGTAACGCTGGAAAAATTCGACACATGATATAAGCTCACCTTATGGATAGCTTCAGACAACTTCTCCCCTCCGCGACCAGCCTGATCGTCTTCGAGGCCGCCGGGCGGCACGAAAACTTCACCCGCGCCGCAGCCGAGCTCGGCATGTCGCAGGCGGCCGTTTCCTACGCGGTGCGCTCGCTCGAGGACCAGCTCGGCGTGGCCCTGTTCCACCGGGTGCACCGCGCCGTCGAGCTGACCGACGTCGGCGAGCGCTTCCATGCCGACGTCTCGGCGGGGCTGGCCCGCATCCAGAAGTCGGCGGAAGACATCCGCGCCAAGGGCCGCGAGGTCAACGTGACGCTCGCGGCCTCGACGGCATTCGCCTCGATGTGGATGCTGCCGCGACTGGCGCGGCTGCGCGAGGATCTCCCGGATATCGACCTGCGCATCCAGACCAGCGTGCGCGACCTCGACCTCGAGGAGGAGCCGATCCCGCTCGGCGTGCGCGGCGGCGATCCGGCAAACTGGCCGCGCTACCATGCCGCCCTGCTTGCGCCCGAGGTCATCAACGCCGTGACCAGCCCCGCCTTCATCGAGCAGAACGGTTTTCCCGATACGCCGCAGGCGCTTGCGCGGCACCGTCTGATCCATCTCGAGGAACCCGTGCGGCAGGCTTGCGATTGGCCGGAATGGTTTCAAAGTGCCGGCATTTCCTACCAGCCGCAGAGCCGTGGGCTGGCGATCAACGATTACGTGCTGGTGATCCAGGCGGTGCTCGCCGGCGAAGGCATCGCGCTCGGGTGGGAACATCTGACCGACCGCCAGACGCGCTCGGGCCTGCTCGTGCCGGTCGGCAATCACGTGCTCCGCACCGGCCATGCCTTCTATGTCGTCTGGCCGCGCTCGCGCGAACTCAACGCTCATGCCCGGCGGGTGCGCGACTGGCTGCTCGATGAAGGCGGGAAGGATTGAACGCCGTCGCTGGGCTGGCTTAGATGCAGACGTGCTCGCAGTTGCGATCCTTGAGGAAGGCAAGCGTCGCGTTGTTGTCGACGGGCCGTCCATAGAAATAGCCCTGGCCGACGCTGCAACCGAGATCCGCGAGGATCTTGGCCTCGGCCCCCTCCTCGATGCCCTCGGCTACCACCTGAAGCCCGAGGCCGTCGCACATCGAGACGATGGCGCGGATGATGTGCTCGGAGGCTGGGTCGTTGACCAGGCGCGACACGAAGGCGCGATCGATCTTGACCTTGTCGAAGGTGAAGTCGCGCAGCCGTCCGAGGCTTGAGTGGCCGGTGCCGAAATCGTCGAGTGCGATCCGCACCCCTGCCGCACGCAATTCGGCGATGATCCGGTGGGCGGTATCGGCCGAACTGACCACGGCAGTCTCGGTGATCTCCAGCACCAGACGGTGTGGATCGAGGCCGATCCGTCCGAGGATGACGAGGATGTTGCCGGCGGTGGCCGGATCGGTCAGCTGCACCGACGAAAGGTTGAAGGACAGGAACATTTCGCGCGGCCAGGACAATGCTGCTTCCGCCGCCTTGCGCAGCAGGCCCTCGGACAGGCTGTCGATGAAGCCGCGCTCCTCGGCGAAGGGCACGAAGACGGCGGGTGAGACGAAGCCGAGTTCGGGATCGATCCAGCGCGCCAGAGCCTCGAAGCCGAGGACCGTTTCGCTTTTCATGTCGACGATCGGCTGGAAGTGAACATCGATCGCATCATTGATGATGGCATTGCGCAGCGCCTGTTCGAGCTGCGTCGCCCGCTGCATCTCCTGTGCGATCTCGCTGCTGTAGACGGTGATCTGCCCGCGTCCGCGGCGCTTGGAGCGATAGAGCGCGGTTTCGGCACTCTTCAAGAGCGGCTCGTAGCCGTCGCCCGCGAAGGGATGGATGGCAAAGCCGAAGGACGCGCTCAGCCGAACGTTGCGGTCGCCGAGATCGTAGGGCGCGGCCAGCACGTCCTTGACCATCTGGCCGAATTTCTCCGCACCCGTCCTTTCGAAGACCAGCGGCAGGACGAAGGCGAATTCGTCGCCACCATGACGCGTCACCGCCGCGCCGTCGGGCAGGCATGCCTCCAGCCGGTGGGCGACCTGACGGAGGATTTCGTCGCCGGCCTCGCTGCCGAAGAGATCGTTGATCGGCTTGAAGCCGTCGAGATTGGTGATGCCGATGGCGAATGGCGCGGGATCGTCGGCGCGTTCGGCCGCCAGAACCCGTACGTTGTCGCGCAACCGGTAGCGATTGCCGAGCCCGGTCAGCATGTCGGTATAGGCCAAAGCCGGATCATGGGCTTTCGGCCGCGGTAACAAAGGATCGGCCCGCGTCATTGGCATTCCTGATTGTTCACTCCACTGCCCGAGGATGGTGCCGACTCTCTTAAAAATTTCATAGCGTTGCCGCGACATTTTGCAGCGGCCACCCTGTGAAATTTCGGGGATTGACCGCCCTTTCAAAGGCGCGTGCGCTGGCCTTCCTGCGGCAACTGGTTGCGGATCGCGGCATCGAGGATGTCGGGGCTGATCGGCTTGAGGATGACGTCGTCCATGCCCGCGGCATCGCAGTCGCGACGGTCCTGGTCGTAAGCCTGGGCGAGCACGCCGATGATGGCGGTTCGGCGGGTTCCGTGCTTCTCGATATCGCGGATATAGTGCGCCGCCTCGATACCGTTGATGCCGGGAAGGGTGATGTCCATCAGCACGACGTCCGGCTGGTGCTGCTCCCAGAGGCGCACCAACTCGAGCCCGTCGGCCGCGACCAGATAGTGATAACCGAGGCCCTCGAGGATCTGCGAGAAGACGATCTGGTTAACCGGATTGTCCTCGGCGACAAGGATCTGGACCTTGCCTTCCGGCTGCGATGCCGGAGCCGCACCGTTGCTCTCCGCATCCGCTTTCACGGCGCCGGCTGGGGCGACCGTCACCTGGACCGAGCGATGGGCCGGACGCAGGTTGAAATGGCGGGTCAGCAGGTAGGCGAATTCCGTGCACAGCTGGAAACCGTCGAGCGCCATGATCTCGATATCGTGCTCGGCGGCGATATCGAGGCCGCGGACGTCCATGCGGTTGTCGATCACCACGAAATCGATGCCGATGCCGTGTGCCGCGGCAATGTCGAGAAACGCCGCCTGCTCCTCCACGCTTCGCACCGCCTCGGCCTCGATGCCGAGCCGGGAGAACGTCTGGAGCGCCGAAAATTCGACGGCGGGATCGCAGGTGACCAGCAGCGCCTTGCGGCTGGCAACCGCGGCCCGCACTTTCCCGGCATCAGACGATGCATGCGACTGTCGCTGGCGGATCGCCTCGCCGCGGGCGCCTTCCCGCCGTCCGTCCGGGGTGGTCGTGGCGCCGAGGCTGAGAATTGCCGACAGCTCGGAAACGTCGGCGAGCGCGGTGACCAGAAAATAGCGCCCCGGCATGCCGATCCGATACTTGCGGATCACGGTTTCGATTTCCTCGCCGCCGTCACCAACGATGAGCTCCGGCGTGGTGATCGGGGTGCCGGTCTCGAGCACATGGCAATCGCCGGCGGAAAGCCGGGTGGCAAGATCGGGCGCCAGGATGTCATGGACGGTGCGACCGAGAATGGCCGCCGTCGAGATCCGATGCATCTTGCAGAACGCCTTGTTGGCGGCAACATAGGTAAGGTCGCGATCCTTGACGCAGATCGGGATCGGCAGGGTATCGAGGATCTCCTCGGTCAACTGGATGCGCTCGAGATCGTTGTGCCACTGCTCCTCGCGCCGCTTGTGCTCGGAGACATCGGTGATGACACAGATGGCGTAGCCATTGGCGAGACGCCGCTTCAGCAACCGGATCCAGCGATCGTCGCTGTGCTTCTCGACGATATCGAAGCGTTCGCGCCAATGGCTGGCGATGCGCTCGGCGATCCAGTCCTCGCGGTTGAGTTTCTTGCGGCTGGCGCCATTGCCGGATTTGTAGCTGAAGGCGTGACGCACGCCGCTGTCATAGACCGCGCCGAGGAGATCCCTGAGACGTGTGCCGGCCCGCAGGAATTCGGCCGGAACCGGAAAGTAGCTGAGGACCTGGCGGCTGGCGAACACCATTCGATCGTTGCGATCGTACACGATGAAGGCTGCAGAGAGTCCGTCACAGACTGCATCCAGCATGGCCGTCTGAATGTTCGCGTCCCCCGACGCTACTTCATTCATCGTGAAATTCCTGACACCCTAACGCCGGCGCACGCGCCGGATAATTTCAATACCTGAGCCTGCGCGCCCGCCCCCCGCAGCGGCGAACCCGTTGACCCTGCACGCACTCGGAACGTGGTAGGAGACATGCTGGCAATCGACCTTGAAACAGTAGCCCGCGGTCCCCTAACATCACGGCATCCAGCTCGCCGTGATCGCCCCGCCGGTCGCAAAACCTGGCTCCTGCATTCATTTCAAGTTATGGGCGAAAACTGACAGCTCGTGGTTAAAACCTGATTAACGTCTGATGGATCTCGCCGCCGACGGACAGACCTGCGGTTGCCGCCGCCGGCATCCCTGCGGGCGCCTTGGCAAAGCCGGGCGAATCCGGCTAAATCAGGGGCATGTCGATCAAGCAGCTCTCCGAAACCCTCATCAACCAGATTGCCGCCGGCGAGGTCATCGAACGCCCCGCGAGCGCGGCCAAGGAACTGATCGAGAACGCCATCGATGCCGGCGCGACCCGGGTCGAGATCGCCACCGCCGGCGGCGGCAAGGGATTGCTGCGGGTCACCGACAACGGTTCCGGCATGGATCCGGCCGACCTCGAAATGGCGGTACGCCGCCATTGCACCTCGAAGATCTCGGAGACGCTGACCGACATCCGCACGCTCGGCTTTCGCGGTGAGGCCCTGCCGTCGATCGGCTCGGTCGCCAGGCTGACGATCACCAGCCGCCCGGCCGGCGCTGCCGAAGGCGCGGAGATTTCGATCATGGGCGGCAAGGTCGCAGCCGTGCGTCCCGCCGCCGCCAATCCCGGCACCATCGTCGAGGTCCGCGACCTCTTCTTTGCCACCCCGGCGCGCCTGAAGTTCCTCAAGACCGAGAAGGCGGAAGCGGCAGCGATCACCGAGGTGGTCAAGCGCATGGCGATCTCCTTTCCGAAGGTGCGCTTCATCCTGTCCGGCTCGGATCGTACGACGCTCGAATTTCCGGCGACCGGTGACGATCACCTGGCGCGCATGGCGCAGATCCTCGGCAAGGAATTCAAGGACAACGCCATCGCGCTGGACGCCGAGCGCGAGGGTGTGCGGCTGACCGGCTTTGCCGGGGTGCCGACCTACAATCGCGGCAACTCCGCGCACCAGTATGCCTTCGTCAACGGCCGCCCGGTGCAGGACAAGCTGATCCTATCGGCGATCCGCGGCGCCTATGCCGAGACCATACCCCACGGTCGCTATGCGGTTGCGGTGCTGTCCCTCGGCCTCGATCCCGATCTCGTCGACGTCAACGTCCATCCGGCCAAGTCCGACGTGCGCTTTCGCGACCCAGGCCTGGTGCGCGGGCTGATCGTCGGCGCCGTGCGCGAGGCGCTGGCACGCGAGGGCGACCGCGCCTCGACCACGGGGGCAAGCGGCATGATGCGGGCTTTCCGGCCCGGTATGCAACCGTTCTACCGGCCGCAGCCCGCCGCCGCCTGGTCGCCGGCAAGCTCGCCCTACCGCCCGGTTTCCTCCGCCGAAACGCCGAACGGCTTTGCCGAGGCGCGACAGGCAAGCTTCGGCGACCTCTCAGAACCGACGGCGCGCGCCGATATCCATGCGGTGGAGCTGCCTGCGGCGCCTCAAGCGCCCGAGGCAGAGACCCCGCGCTACCCGCTGGGTGCCGCCCGCGCCCAGGTTCACCAGAACTACATCGTGGCGCAGACCGAGGACGGCCTCGTGATCGTCGACCAGCACGCCGCCCATGAGCGACTGGTGTTCGAGGCGTTGCGCAAGTCGCTGCATGCGCGCAAATTGCCTTCGCAGGTCCTCCTGATCCCCGAGATCGTCGATCTGCCGGAAGAGGATTGCGACCGGCTGATGGTCCATGCCGGCGAGTTTTCGGATCTCGGCCTTGCCATCGAGCGGTTCGGTCCCGGCGCGATCGCCGTACGCGAGACACCGGCAATGCTCGGCGAGGTCGACGCCGCCGGCCTGGTGCGGCAACTGGCGGACGAAATCGCCGAATGGGACACCGCGTCGGGCCTGGCCGCAAAACTCGACTATATCGCCGCGACCATGGCCTGCCACGGCTCGGTACGCTCCGGGCGGCGGCTCAGGCCCGAAGAAATGAATGCGCTGCTGCGGCAGATGGAAGCGACGCCGGGCTCCGGGCAGTGCAATCACGGCCGCCCTACCTATATCGAACTGAAGCTCGCCGACATCGAAAGACTGTTCGGTCGGAGCTGACCCCACGAGCCAAGAAGCGGAAAAAGCTGGCAATGCGACGGCACAGGCGTTATGGCTCACGCGACAGACATGGCAGGAGAGACTTGATGAACCGTTTTGAAGGCAGCGGCAGCCGTGAAGCCAAGATCAAATATCTCGATGCCGATTTCCAGATCCTGCTTCCCGGCGCCTATGTCACCTGCGCGATGACCGGCCAACAGATCCCGATCGACGAACTGCGCTACTGGAGCGTCGCCCGCCAGGAAGCCTATGCCGGCGCGGCCGCCTCCTTCGAAGCGGACAAGCGCGCCGGCGTGCTGCCGATCCAGAAGCGCTGACAAAACCGGTAACCCCGAGCCAGATTCCCTACTGAACAGATTGCAGGTGCAGGCCGCTCACGCGGCCTTCGGCTGCTGGATCCTGCGGTTTCTGGCCGTATTGATCGCCGCATCGATGATGTTGTCGAGGGCGTTGTGATCGTCGAACACCATGTCGATGTCGATGGTCCGGCATTTTGCCGCCAGTTCCTCCGCCCGGCCATGGTGGCCGGAAAGCCGCACGATATCCTTGCTGGTGGTAACGAGTTGCAGGCCGTCGCGCTCCGCCTGCTGGAGCAGATCGGCCATCTCGTCGTCGCTCAGATGCTGGTGGTCGGCAAAACCGCGCCGCACGACGATCCTGGCGCCGAGCGCCTCGACGGTCCGGAAAAACTTGTCGGGATCGGCGATGCCGGCAAAGGCAAGCACCGGTTTCCCGGCGAGATCCTCATCGCCGCGCGGCTTGACCGACGCGACGAAGATGGGCTTTCCCGCCCGCGCCGCCACGCGCACCAGCCGGTCGGCGGCATTGCCCCGTCCGACCTTGAGGATTGCCGTGGCCTGCCGCAACTGCTCATCGAGCGGCGCGCGCACCGGTCCGCCCGGCACCAGATGGCCGTTGCCGATGCCGCGCACGGTGTCGATCACCACGAGCGCATAGTCGATCGTCAGCCGTGCGCTTTGAAAACCATCGTCCATGATGATGAGGTCGCAACCCTCGGTCACCAGCCGGCGGGCGCCGTCGACGCGCTTGCGCGAGATTACCGTCAGTGCCTCGCGCGCGAGCAGCAGCGGCTCGTCGCCGACATCGATGGCGCGATGGTGTTGGGCGTCGACGACCGTGGTGACGTCAAGCGAGCCGCCATAGCCGCGGCTGAGGAAGCCCGGCTTCAATCCCCGCGCCTTGGCCGCCCGCGCCAGCGCCAGCGCAGTCGGCGTCTTGCCGGCTCCGCCGACGGTGAAATTGCCGATGCAGACGACCGGTACCGGCACGGCAGCGCGGCGGCCATGCGCCATGCGATAGCCGGCGATGCGGCCATAGACGAAAGAGATAGGCGCCAGCGCCCAGGCGCGCCAGTCGGGCTTCGTCCACCAGAACGGTGGTGCTTCCGATACCATCCGTCGATTTGCCCCCATTGGCCGGTTACCACCCGCAGGCGGCCAATAGCGCACCCGCTTTTTGTTCGTTGGCGACAAAAAGAAGACAAATCGCCGAAAATTGCAAGATCAGGCCAGCGTCAGCACCGGCAGAACGGTTTCCAGCTCGGTGATGTCGTTGAGGCAGTGGTCCGAGGCATCGGCAAGCGAGGCAGGCGAACCGGTGCCGGTCAGCACCGCGACCTTGAGGCCGGCACCGGCGTTATGGCCCATGTGCAGATCGTGGTTGTTGTCGCCGACAACCGCTACCTGCTCGGGGGCTAGCCCCGTCGCCTTGCAGAAGCCGAGCACCATGCCGGGCCCGGGTTTGGCGCCATGGCCGCTGTCATAGCCGGCGATGTAGTGGAGATAGTCGGAAAAGCCGAAGCGCGCGGCCGTCTCGCGGATCGAGCGCTCGTTGTCGCTCGAAGCAACCCCGAGCTTGTAGCCCTTGGCATGCAGCCGTTCAAAGAAACTCGCAAGATCCGTCACCGGCACTGCCGACGACGCGCCATTGGCAAACAGCGCATCCAGTTGGTCGACAAGATCATCGAAGGTGAGCCGCGAACCCGCCGCGACCAGCCCCTCGGCAATTTCGACCGTATTGCCGGCCGCAAGCAGGCTGTCGGGCACCACATGGCCGCTGACTGGATCCATGCCGCAGGCCATGAGCAGGCGATCTGCAAGCTCCGCGTCGCCATCGGCGGCGATCCGGGCCAGTTCGCGGTTTACCGGCAGCCAGCTCTTCGCATAGTCGAGAAGCGTGCCATCCTTGTCGAAGAGAATTCCGCTGATCATGCCGTCGAATGCCATGCCGCTCCCGCCCCGTTAGACTGTTTCAGCCCTGCGCCAGCGTGCGCGGTTGCAGCCGCGCCTTGACTGTCAGGGGATTGATGTAGGGCTCGAGGCCCTTGATGGTCGCCGCGAGCGCCCCGCGCATTTCCTGCACGGTTTCCTGCCCGGCATCGATCATTGCCTGGCGCGCCTCGTCGTTGATGAAGAGGTAGTGTACCGCACGCGTCAGCATCTCGACATCGCGCACCATGCGGGCGCTGCCGTTGCGCGCGAGCCGCTGATAGGTATCGCGGAAATTCTGCACCTGGCCCCCCGACAGGATGGCGCAGCCAAGCATGGCCGGTTCGATCGGGTTCTGCCCGCCCTGGGCAAACAGCGAGCGGCCGACGAAGGCGATCTCGGTCAGCCTGAGATAAAGCCCCATCTCGCCGATGGTATCGCCAAGCAGGATATCGGTTTCCGGCGTGATGGCATCGTTGCGGGTGCGCCGCGCGACGTTGAGGCCCTGGCCGACGAGCATCGCCTCGATGGCATCGGCGCGCTCGGGATGCCGGGGCACGATGATCGTCAGCTGGCCATCGTGTTCCTTCAGCGTCCGGTGGACCTTCGCCGCGGCTTCCTCCTCGCCTTCGAAGGTCGAGATTGCCGCCCATGTCCGCCGGTCGCCGATCTGCTGCCAATATGCCGCGAGCGCCTCGGGGTCGGCCGGCGGCGCATCGTTGTCGCCCTTCAGATTGCCGGAGACCAGCACCGGCAGCGCGCCCAACTGCCGGAAGCGTTCCGCATCGGCTTCAGACTGGGCGATGACCAGCGCCATGTTCTCGAACAGCGCCTCGGCCAACGACGGCCGTTTCTTCCAGCTGTTGAACGACCGGTCCGACATGCGGGCGTTGACGAGGATCTGCGGGATGTGGCGCTTGCCGAGCTCCAGGATCGTCATCGGCCAGATTTCCGATTCGGCGATGATCGCGACATCAGGCTGCCAGTAGTCGAGAAAGCGGCTGACGGCAGGCTTCAGGTCGAGCGGCACATACTGGTGGATCGCCTCTTCGCCGAGGCGGTTTGCCGCGAGCTTCGCCGACGTCGTCGTACCCGTGGTGAGAATAACGTGGATGTCGCGGCGGCGCATTTCCCGGATCAGCGGGATGACGGCCATGGTCTCGCCGACGCTTGCGGCATGAAACCAGGCGATCGGCCCCTCCGGCCGGTCGAGGCTCGGATAGCCGAAGCGTTCCATGCGCCGGGAACGGTCTTCCTTGCCCTTGGCCGCCCGGTAGGCAAGATAGGGACTGACCAGGGGATAGGCAGCGATGCCGGCCCACCGGTAGCTAGCGAGCGCGATGCGCGCCAGGCCGCCACTCATCGGCACTGCCCCTGATAATTCTCGCTCAACATCGAAACCAACTTCCCCGCGAATGCACTGTGTCCGGCCATAAGCCAATTCTTTTTTAGCAATGCGTCAAAAATGGTGCCGCCGCGGAGGTCCGATCAAAAACCCTCAGCGGCGGTTATCCCGATGCGTGTTGCTGCCATGGTTTCCGGCCAAGACCGGAAACGGATCCGCTCAGGCGTTGCTTTGCGGGTCCAGCAGACGGTGCATGTGCACGATGAAGTAACGCATATGGGCATTGTCGACGGTCTGCTGCGCCTTGGCCTTCCAGGCCGTTAGCGCGCTCGCATAATCGGGAAAGATGCCGACAATATCAAGCTTGTTCAGATCACGGAATTGCACGCCTTCGAGGCTTTCCAGTTCTCCCCCGAAGACAAGGTGCAGAAGCTGTTTGCTGTCGCTGGATTCGGTCATGTCAGGTCTCTTCTTGCTTTCACTCCGCCCGGCACTGATCTGCGGGATTTCACCGCAAAGGTCAACCTTTCAGTCCGAGAGTCAATTGGTACAACAAACGAGAAAGGTCGTCCGCCGTCGCGCCGCAAAGTTCGCCGTGAACCACCTGCGGACGATTGTAGACCAGCCTCTCGCCGTCGAGATCGACCAGGCGGCCACCTGCCCGCTCGAGAATGATGTCGGCTGCCGCGAGATCCCAGTCGTGCGCGTTGCGCTTGACCAGGGTGCCGTCGATCCGGCCATCCGCCACCATCGCGAGGCGATAGGCAAGCGAAGGCACATGCCTGATCCGCTCGACGCCGCGGGTGAATGTGGGGGCGAGTTTCGCCAGCATGTCCTCGGAAACGGCAAGCCGCAATGGCTCCCCGGCCGCATGCTGCTTCACGCGGATCGGCGCGCCGTTCTTCATTGCCGGAACGTTCTCGGCGGCCGAGAACACCTCGCCGAAAGCCGGAGCCACGAGGACGCCCGCGACCGGGCGGCCGCGATGCACCACGGCAACACTGACGCACCAGGTATCCTGGCCGGCGATGAAGGCACGTGTTCCGTCGATCGGATCGATGACGAACAGCGTTTCGCGTTTCAGCCGCGTGGCGTCGTCGTCGGTCTCCTCGGATAGCCAGCCATAGTCCGGCCGGGCGCCGCGCAGCAGCGTCTCGAGGGTCTCGTTGGCGGCGAAATCGGCGGCGCTGACCGGCGAGCGGCCCTCGTTCTTCCACCAGACCTCCGGTGACTTGCCGAAATAGCGCATCGCCACGTCGCCCGCCTGCCGTGCGGCATCGGTTATCAGTTTAAGATCGCGCTGCCAGTCTGCCATAAGGTCGATCGCCTTTTCTGCCCCTTGCCGGAATTACCGGCCCGCGAGCGTCATTCCCTCGATGGCGATCGTCGGTGCGGCGACGCCATACTTGCGATCGATGTCGTTCGCCGGCGTCATCCGCATGAACATGTCCTTGAGATTGGAGGCGATGGTGACTTCAGATACAGGATAGCTCAGCTCGCCGTTCTCGATCCAGAAACCGGTGACGCCGCGGCTGTATTCGCCGGTGATCATGTTGACGCCCTGCCCGATCAGCTCGGTCACATAGAGCCCGGTGCCGATCGAACGGATCAGTTCCTCGGGCGCGATATCGCCCGGCTCAAGCGCCAGATTGGTCGAGGCGGGCGATACCAGGGTACCGCCGCGAACACCGCGACCGTTGGTGTGCAGGCCGAGTTCACGCGCCGTCGAGGTCGACAGGAACCAGTGCTTCAGCACGCCGTCCTCGACCATCACCATGCGGCGACCGGTAACGCCCTCGCCATCGAAGGGCCGCGACGAGGAACCGCGCACGATGAGCGGGTCGTCGGTGATGTTGAGGCCGGCCTTGAGGATCTGCTGGCCCATGCGGTCGCGCAGGAAACTGGTCTTGCGGGCCACGGCCGCGCCGTTGATGGCGGCGGCGATATGGCCGACGAAGCCGCGCGCGACGCGCGGGTCGAACACCACCGTGACATTGCTGCCGGTCGCGACCTGACGTGGATTGAGCCGCTTGACGGTGCGCTCGCCTGCCCGGCGCCCGATGACGTCGGCGGCATCGAGATCGGCATAGAAAAGCCGGCTGTCGTAGTCGTAGTCGCGCTCCATGCCGGTGCCCTCACCGGCAATGACGCTGACCGAGCGTCCGAAGCGCGAGGCCATGTAGCTGCCGGAAAAGCCGTGCGACGTCACCAGCACCAGTCCGCCCATGCCGGTGGACGCTCCGGCGCCCGAGGAATTGCTGACGCCATCGACGGCAAGCGCCGCCTCTTCGGCCGCAAGTGCAGCGTCGCGCAGTTCGTCGGTCGAGACTTCGGTCGGATCGAAAAGATCGAGATCCGGATAGCTCTTCGCGAGGTCGGCTTCGTCCGCGAGCGTCGCGTAGGGGTCATCCGGGGAAACCCGCGCCATTGCGACGGCCCGTTCGGCAAGCGCCTTGAGATCGAAGCCGGGATTTGCCGACACGCTGGCGACCTGGCGGCCGACGAAGACACGGAGCGCGAAGTCGTCGCTTTCCGATGCTTCCGTGCCCTCGACCTTGCCGAGACGCACGCTGACCGAGCGGGAGCGGGATCGCACCACCACCGCGTCCGCCTGATCGGCGCCAGCGGCGCGGGCCAGATCGATCAATTCACTGGCTCGTGAAAGAAGGGATTCGGAATCAACTGCAGCGGTCATGATTTGGCCTTTCATTCGCATTCCATTTATTGTGCACATCCAGAAGCATCAAGGGCCGGCCGGCTGAATATTGACACCCGTCCCGCTTCCGCCCGAAAGCAGCATGCCCATGTCAGAGCCCAACGCCCTCTTTTCGGAAACGTTACTGTTGCTCGGCGGCGCCGTCGTGGCGGCGCCGATCTTCAAGAAGCTCGGCCTCGGCACGGTCCTTGGCTACCTCGCCGCCGGCGTGGTCATCGGCCCGGTGCTGCACCGCATCACCGAAAGCGAGCAGATCCTCAATGTAGCCGAACTTGGCGTCGTCTTCCTGCTGTTCATCATCGGGCTGGAACTGAAACCATCGCGACTGTGGCAGATGCGGCGCGACATCTTCGGCCTCGGGACGGCGCAGGTGATCCTCTGCGGCCTGGCGCTGACCGCATTGGCGACCATGTTCGGGCTCACCGACTGGCGCGGCGGGCTCGTCGCCGGCTTCGGCCTGGCGCTGTCGTCGACCGCATTCGCGCTGCAGATCCTCGGCAACGAGGGCGACACGAATACCCGCTATGGCCAGCGCTCCTTTTCCATCCTGCTGCTGCAGGACCTCGCCATCGTTCCACTTCTGGCGATGATTACCGTTCTTTCCAGCGACGGCGGCGACCTGAAGGGCAGCCCATGGCAGGACCTGATAACCGCGATCGTCGCGGTCGTGGCCATGATCATGAGCGGCCGCTACCTGTTGACGCCGCTTTTCCAGATCATCGCCCGGACCGGGGCGCGGGAGGCCATGATCGTGGCGGCGCTTTTCGTGGTGCTCGGGTCGGCGACCCTGATGCAATATGCCGGGCTGTCGATGGCCATGGGCGCCTTCCTCTCCGGCGTGATGCTCGCCGATTCCTCCTATCGGCACGAGCTGGAGGCGGACATCGAGCCTTTCCGTGGGGTGCTGCTCGCCATTTTCTTCATGGCCGTCGGGCTGTCGCTGGAAATCGACGTCATCGTCGACAATCTCGCGCTCATCGTCATCGCCGTGCCGCTGCTGATGGCGGTGAAGGCCGTCATCATCTACGCCCTGTGCCGCGGTTCCGGATCGTCGCACAACGATGCAATCCGTATTGCCCTGCTGCTGCCGCAGGGCGGCGAATTCGGCTTCGTGCTGTTCACCGCGGCAGCGCGGGAAGAGCTGTTTTCCTCGTCCACCGCATCGCTGTTGATCGCCATCGTGACGCTCTCCATGGCGCTGACCCCGATCGGCGTGGCATGGTCCAAGCGGATGCTGTCCTCCGACGGCACCGAAGAACTCGATGAGGATTTCGAGGGGGCGGGGTCGGACGTGCTGATGATCGGCTTCTCGCGCTTTGCCCAGCTGGCGGCGCAGATCCTGCTTGCCAGCGGTCGCGACGTCACCATCATCGACTCCTCCGCCGACCGCATCCGCCAGGCCGCCTCCTTCGGCTTTCGCATCTATTTCGGCGACGGCACCCGCAAGGACGTGCTGCGCGCCGCCGGCATCGAGCATGCCAAGATTGTCGCCGTCTGCACCCAGAAGCCGGAAACCACCACCCGGATCGTCGATCTGGTGCAGGCGGAATATCCGCAGGCCCGCATTTTCGCGCGCTCCTACGATCGCATTCACACCATCGAATTGAGGGGCCGCGGGGTCGACTACGAACTGCGCGAAACGCTCGAATCCGGCCTGCTGTTCGGACGGCGGACGCTGGAGGGACTGGGTGTCAGCGAGGATGAGGCACTGGCGATCGCCGACGACATCCGCAGGCGCGACGAGGAACGGCTGGTGCTGCAGGCGGCCGAGGGCCTGCATGCCGGCCGCGACAAGCTGTTTTCGCGGCCGGTCCACCCCGAACCGCTGGTCAAGCCGAAGCGGGTTGTCGAAACCTTCGACGATGTCGACGACGTCGAGGTCCAGCCCTCCGATGCGGCGTCGTAATCGCTTGCGGCTCAGGTCGCCCCGCGTCGCGCCACCGCCTGATCGATTGCGCGCTTCAGTTCGTCCTTGATGCCGACGGACGCCGCCAGCACCTCTTTCGCGCGCAGGAAGTCGAGCACGCGGAAGCTGTTAACCGCCGGGCGCAGCAGGATATCGGGGGGCCGCACCTTGAGGCGCAGGGCGATGTTCGCCTGCATCATCAGTTGGGTCGAACCATAAAGGGCGTCGATCATCGTCGGCATGTGCGTCCCGTCGCCCTCGGGCGCCCCGATCACGTCGATGCCGATGACGAGGTCGCCCATGTCCATGATCGGCTCATAGGGAACCGGATTGACGATGCCCCCGTCGATCATGATCCGCCGGTCGATGCGGATCGGCTTGAAGACGGCAGGAAGAGCCGCCGAGGCAGCAAGCGCCTGATAGAGGTCGCCGCTTTCCAGGATCACCTCGGCCTGGCCGTAGTAATCGGTTGCCGTCACCTTCAGCGGAATGACAAGCCGTGAGAAATCGGCTGGTATCGCCTGCGGCAGGAAGGCCTTGAGGATACGCTCGAGATCGAACTGGCCAAGCCGCAGGCCGCCGATCACCATGTCGCGCATTGAAGCCGGCCTGAGGCTCCAGAGCCTTCCAAGCACGCTTTTCGGATCACCAAGGGTCGATAGCGTATACTCGCGGATCTCCGCCCCGCGCATGCCGGCCGCCATCGCCGCGCCCATGATCGCGCCGATCGACGAGCCGGCGATCACCCGCGGCGTCAGGCCAAGCTCGTCGAGCGCCTCGATAATGTGGATATGCGAGAGACCCCGGGCACCACCGCCTCCGAGCGCCAGTGCGATCGCCGGCTCCCCGTTCGGGGATCGATCCTCGGAACTGTTCGAAACAATGATTTCAGCCGTCATTGCGCCTCACCTCCTGCCGCATCGCTCCCGAAATCGTCGGCAACGATGAAAAGCAGCCGGTGTCAGCGCCCGACGATGGCGTCACGCATCAGGCCGGCTGGTAGCGATAGAAATACATCTTGGTATCGCCGAAAGTCCGCTCCTCGAGAAACTGGAAGACGGCATCCGGCGCGACCGCGACATCGGCCCGCTCTTCGAGGATTGCCAGTGCTCCCGGCGCCAGCCATCCGCCCGCATGGGCTGCAGCCATCGCCTTCTCGCCGAGCCCCTTGCCATAGGGGGGATCGGCAAACAGCAACTGGAAGGGATCGATGTTGCCGATGGATCCGAGCAGCGTGGCATCGCGACGCAGGATGCGGGCGCGACCATGCAGCCCGAAGGCATCGATGTTCTCCCACAGCAGCCCACGGCCCTCGACGCTGTTCTCGATGAACAGCGCCTGCCGGCAGCCCCGCGACAATGCCTCGATACCGACCGCGCCGGTGCCGGCGAAGAGATCGAGCACGCGGGTACCGTCGAGCACCTCGGGATAGGCGTGGCTCAGGATATTGAACAGACTCTCACGCGTCCGGTCGGTGGTCGGCCGGATCGCCTGGGAGTTGGGAGCGGCCAGAGCGCGGCCGCGAAACTCACCGCCGACGATCCGCACCGCGCGTCATCCCCTTGCCACCAGCAGGACGTCCACGCGGCTTGTCGCCGTCGGGACGGTCGGAACGTGGCTTGCCGCCAAACGGCTTGCCACCCGGTTTCTTGGCGAAGGGCTTGCCGCCTTCGGGCCGATCGGAACGACGCTCACCGGAAAAGCCCTTGCTCTTCGGACGGTCGTCGCCTTCGCCACGCGGCTTGCGATCCTGCCAGGGACGGTCGCTACGCGGCCGATCTCCACCTTCGGGCCGCGGCTTGCGGTCGCCACGGGGCTTGTCGCCATAAGGACGGTCGCCTTCGCTGCGTTCGAAACGGCGCTCGCCGGAAAAGTTCTTGGCGCGAGGACGTTCATCACCCTCGCCACGCGGCTTGCGATCCTGCCAGGGAC